>JAGRGI010000050.1 GCA_020445565.1 Chromatiales bacterium | reverse complement strand
GCTGCGGCGCCTGCATGAATCATTGCCCCGTCTACGGCGCCCTGGGCGGCCACGCCTACGGCTGGGTCTACCCCGGCCCCATGGGTTCGGTGCTCACACCCTTGTTCCTCGGCCTGGACAAGGCCAAGGACCTGCCCAACGCCTGCACCCTCAACGGCCGTTGCCAAAGCGTCTGCCCGGTCGGCATCCCCCTGCCCGAGCTGCTGAGGGATCTGCGCGAAGACCAATACCGCCTCGGCATGATGGACAAACGCTGGCGCTGGGGTCTGAAGCTCTGGGCCTGGGGGGCACGACGGCCGAGCCTGTATCACGCCATGGCCCGTCTGAAGGCCCGGTTGCTCGCCCGCTTCGCTCGCAAACGCGGGTATTTCCGCCATCTTCCCACCAGTCGCGGCTGGACCGACTACCGTGATCTCCCCGCCCCTCAGGGAGACACCTTCCAATCCCTCTGGCAAAAACGCAAGCGCTCATGAGCGCGCGAGACAACATACTTGCCCGGCTTCGCAACGCGACCAAGGCACGGAAACCTGCCCCACCACCGGGCCCGCGACCAGTGCTGGCGATCGAACCGGTAGCGGCATTCACCACTGCCGCAATCAAGGCCGCAGCGGAAGTGGAAACCCTGGGAGAGATGAGCCAAGCCGTCGCGGTGGTGGAGCGGCTGTGCGATGAGGCCGGGATAGCAAATTACTCAGTCGCTCCCGCCTTGCAATCCCTGAACTGGCCACAGCGAGCGCAAATCGGCTTTGGGCAAGCAGACTACCCGCTGGCAGTAGTCGCCCCCCTGGCCGGCATCGCCGAGACAGGTACCCTGCTTTTCCGTTCCGACGCCGACAACCCCACCAACCTCCTGTTTCTGCCGGAAACGCTGGTCGCCATCCTGCCCATCGACACAATCGTTACCCATTTCGAAGACACCCTGGAAAGCCTGCGCAAGAGCACAGCTTTCCCACCCCGCGCCATCAATTGGGTCACCGGCCCATCGCGTACTGCGGATATAGAACAAACCATACAACTGGGCGCCCACGGCCCGAGAAGGCTGCGGATCCTAATGATTCAGGATTGAAGTTCCACCACGCCATCCCTTGTATCGACTCTCAGATTCAACTCCCCATACCCATTGGCCAGGTAGGGATCATCCCCACAACTGCAACCGCCGACGATTTCCTGAAAAAACACCCCTATTCGGACCTGGACGATGTTTCCTTCCGGCACCGTGGACAGCAGCGTAACCGAGATACCAGCGGAATCCACCAAACCGCCCTGACGGGTGAACCCGTCCAAAGGGAGCAAGCCCTCTCTGAACAGGCGGACCAGTTCGATTTTCAGGAAATCCTCATCGAGGACTCCCTCGCCGTTCCGGGATAAACTCATTTTCACAATATTTTTCAAATTGTTACAACAACCCAAATTCGATTGCCAATTTTGTGACACAGTTCCCATTGGATTGTGAGGACTGCCCAGACCTTGGCGAACCGGGCTGCTACTCTACATTCCGCGTGAGCTGACCTATCACCGCACCTCAGCCCGAACGATAAGACCAACCAAGGAGTCCTCGGTGAAGAAATTTCAATTGCTTGGTTTGACCGCCTCTGTTTTAGCGGTCATGTCATCCGCCTCCGCTGCCCCCAACGAACAGGCAATGAACCGCATGTTCGGTGCCGGTTCAGCGTTTTCCGTCGACGATCTGCCGCCGGGAATTCTGCGCTCCTCCCTGCAAGCTCTGCCGGAGCAGGCCCGTGCCAAGGCCGTGCACTGGCTCAGCACCTTCAGCTTCCCCGAGGCGGACGTGCCCTACCTGCGCGTCGACCCCGAAGGCGGCATTTACTATGAAGACACCGACACACCCGAATTGGTCACCGGCGACACCGTCGGTGGAACCACGCCAGCAACCGAAGCGATCAGCGCGGCCGAAGCCTTCAGCCTGCATAGCCGCCCCGGTGCCAGCCGCGTCATTTTCCTGGACTTCGACGGCCACACGGTCACCGGTACCGCCTGGAACAGCGGCGGCGCCAGCACTTACTACGCCCGTGCGTTCAGCTCCGATAGCGACTATCAAAGCTTCAGCGCCACGGAGCTTTCGCAGATCGCCGAAATCTGGCACCGGGTGGCGGAAGATTTCGCCGCATTCGATGTCGACGTAACCACCGAAGAGCCGGCAGTATTCGACAATAACACCGCGCGCGTGTTGATCACGCCGAACACCGACGCCAACGGCACGGCAATGCCCAGCTCCGGTGCTGGCGGTGTCGCCTATGTCGGTGTATTCGGGACCAGTTACATGTCCTACTACACCCCGGCCTTCGTCTATTCCAACAATCTGGGGCCAAACTTTCCCCCCTACATCGCCGAAGCAGCGTCGCATGAGGCCGGGCACAATCTGTACTTGTCCCACGACGGCACCTCAACCAGTTCCTACTACGGCGGACATGGCAGTGGCGCCATCTCCTGGGGCCCGATCATGGGCACGGGTTACAACCGCAACGTGAGCCAGTGGAGCCGTGGCGAGTACCCCAATGCCAACAATACCCAGGATGACATCGCCATTCTGACCAACTATCTCGGTGCCAGGGTGGACGATCACGGCAATACCTTCCCCGGTGCCAGCCTGTTACAGGTCAACGGCGATGGCAGCATTACCGCCACCAACCCCGAGACCGATCCTTTCAACGCCAACCCCGGCAACAAGGGTGTCGTCAGCACCGTTTCGGACGTGGACATGTTCACCTTCACAGCCGGTGCCGGCACTATCGACCTGAGCGTGACACCCTCCTGGGCGGGCTACTACCGCAGCAGCGGTGGGCGCGGCACCAACCTGGACGTGCAAGCCACTCTCTACGATCTGGGCGGCAACGTGCTCGCCAGCTCCGACCCTACCGACGAAACCAATGCGCGGGTCGTCGCCAGCGTATCCGGCGGTGACTACTACTTGGCCGTCACCGGCGTCGGCAACACCATTAGCCCATACACTGCCTATGGCAGCGAAGGCCAGTATTTCATTACCGGCAGCGTTCCGGTGGGCACGGTCGAACCGGACACCACCCCGCCCAATCCCGATCCCATGACCTGGGCGGCCTCACCGACTGCCACCGGCCCCAACAGCATGGACATGACGGCGAGTACCGCCACGGATGACACCGGCGGTGCGGTGCAATACTACTTCGCCTGCGTATCCGGCGGCGCCGGCTGCGCCGACAGCGGCTGGACCAGCAGTAGCAGCCACACGGCGACCGGCTTGGCGGCAGAAACCAGCTACACCTGGCAGGTCAAGGCCCGCGACCTGGCAGGCAACGAGACGGCCTACTCCAGCAGCGCCTCGGCCACCACGGATGCGGAGCCGCCCGCACCCACCGCGCCCAATGCGCCCAGCAATCTTGCCATCGCAGACGGTGCCGACGGTACGGCTCAGCTGAGCTGGCAGGACAACGGCGACAACGAAACCGGCTTCCGCGTGGTCCGCGAGAGCTGGCATCCGAAGCGCAAGCGTTGGCAGTCGACCACCGAGGTCGCCTCACTGCCGGCCGATACCGGCAGCTACACCGACAACAGCGGCACCGGCTTGTATCGCTACTACGTCGAAGCTGTGAACAGTGTCGGTTCGGCGGCGACCGCCTGGGTGGAAGTCACCGTTACCGATAGCAGTTCCGGCGGCGGCAACACCTGTAAGGGTGGCCCGAAGAAATGCCCCTGACGGCGAAGTGAATACCTTCTGAGTCATACACGCGAGTGCCCACGGCGGGCAATGGCGAGCTGGGGTTGGACGGTGAGGCGATCGTCCAACCCCCTTTTTATTGACGAAGGCCGGTAAACTTACACGCCGGCCAGATTCATCACCAGCTTGACGATCGCCCAAACGGTAAGGATGAAAACGACGGTGAAGAGTACCCCTACAGCGATGAAATGGCTGAGCTTACCGCGCCGAAAATCCCTTTCCCGCATCTCCTGCTTTTGGACACCGAACATGGCGGCGAACACGCTGGACAGCGTCTCCAGGAAAGTCAAAGGACGTTCGTTGTCGTTGTTGTCTGTCATCTAGGTAAACCCGGTTGGAATTTTTCGGGAGTATACCAGAGGGTCAGAAACAGACGGCCCATTCCCGGCAGGGATCGGCGGGACACAGAGGCCGGAGGGGCTGTGTTTGTCGGTTCGCGCGCATCTCAAGGCTAAAGCCGACAGGTCATCAGCCGTTAACGCCCCCAAGCACACTCTGAGCGCAATCCTTACCATGGACCTACAAGAACTGCTGGTTTGCCTGGTGGAACCCTCCACTGTTCAGCGCAAACTCATCAAGAACTTCCTGACCCAACTCGGACTGAACAAGGTTCAATCCGTGGCAGACGGCCAGTCCGCCCTGCAAGAGATCCGCAATAGCCGCCCTGACCTGGTCATCAGTGCCCTCTATCTGCCGGATATGACAGGAACTGACCTTGTACACACCATGCGGGCCGAGGAACAGATCGCCGAAATCGCCTTCCTGCTGATCTCCAGTGAAACCGACCTGCGGGTGCTCGACCCTATCCGGCAGGCGGGCAGCATCGGTATATTGCCGAAACCCTTTTCTCTGAAGGATCTGCACCGGGCGCTGACTGCGACCGTGGAATACTACTCGGAACAATCCGCAGACTTCGGCGGCTACGACCCGGAGAACTTACGGGTACTTGTCGTTGATGACAGCCCCATGGCCCGCCGCCATATACGAAGGGTGCTGGGAAACATGGGTATCGAGAATTTCGCAGAGGCAACCAACGGCGCGGAAGCGGTAACCCGCCTGCAGGAAAGCTTTTTTGACCTGGTGGTCACGGACTACAACATGCCGCGCATGGACGGCGACCAGCTTACCCACTTCATACGCGAGCAGAGTTCGCAGCGTTCCATTCCAATTCTGATGGTGACCAGCGAAGAAGACCAGAGCCGCCTGACCGCGGTCGCGCAAGCCGGCGTATCGGCCATTTGTGACAAACCCTTCGAACCGGCCAGGGTAAGAAGCCTGCTAGGGGCCATGTTCAACGACCAAGGATAGGAAAATCATACCCCGCCCTCAGGGATTGGGGAAATCCAGTCACAAGGAGGTCAATGCCGGGGTTCGCACCGTGCCATCAAACCTGTACGCCCCCCGCAGCAAGCAGCCCTCCTGGCCCTTAGGCCCACCATTCCCTGCCGGGATGGCGATTAAACGACATTTCGCAAGAAAACTAATTTCCAAACAATCATTGTCTTGGCGACGAAGTCCCCTTGATTTACGCTATGCTATAGGTAAGGTGAAGCCAGTTTCGGCAGAAAACTGGCGACCACCGACCAAGCTTGAGGCGCAACGATAAGTACAAACGGGTTCTATCCCGATGCGCTTCCCATTGAGCCGGGGACCCGAAGAAGCGGTTTTTTCCGGGCATCGTAGGAAAAACGATGCCGGGATGCAGTTTACGATAGGGCTGAGGGGTGTACGATGAAGCGGCTCGTCGACTCGTTCAATGAATATTTCGAAGTTGTCCACGCCGACTCGGACGCATTGCGGGAACTGGTATTCCGGCTGCGCTACCAAGTCTATTGCGTGGAAACCAAATTTGAAGATGCCTCCACCTTTCCTGACGAGCTAGAGCGGGATGCCTATGACGTCCATGCCGACCATACCCTGCTGATCCACCGCGCCACGGGATGGATTGCCGGCACTGTACGTTTGGCGCTTGTCAACGGGCAAGACGTCAATGCCCCCTTCCCCGCAGAGGTGGACTATCCCGGATTGTTCTCCCTCGAACAAGTATCCGGATATACCTTCGATCGTGCCAACACGGCCGAGGTTTCCCGCTTCGCCGTCTCCAAGGAGTTCCGTAAGCGTCACGCGGAATACCTCTCACCTACCGGCACCAGCCCCGACCCCGACTACGACCGACGACGAACCCGACGTGAAAACGACGACCAGCTGGACAAACCCGATCTGGGCGGTCGCCGTTCTGTGGACGATGAACGTAAGGTGGTGCCACACATCACCCTGGGGCTGATACAAGGCCTGGTCAACATGAGCGTCGCCAACAATGTCGACTATTGGTGCGCCGCCATGGAACCTACCCTGCTGCGCCTGCTGGCGCGTGTGGGCATTCGCTTCCACCACATAGGCCCCCTGATTGACTTCCACGGCAAACGCCAGCCCTGCATCGTCAGCCTGGAACAGCTTCTGGACAAGGTGTATGAAACCCGCGATGACGTGTGGGAAGTCCTGACCAACCGGGGCGCCATCTATCCACGATACCACGTTCAGGAATCCCCCCTGATCGGCGCGCGGGCACTGAAAAACGCCTGATAGCGCAGCAAGTCCTCCGGCCGATCCGCATCCATGCAAACCCCTGGGTCCGTGACGTCAATGATCCTGGTGGCTCCATCGCCATAGTCCAGAAGATCCCGTCCGCCACGGTCGCCGTGCAAGGCCAGCAGGCAGTCCCTGAAGCGCGATGAAAAACCCACCGGATGCCCTCGTTTGCCCTGGTAACTTGGTACGGCCGCATCGGCGCCCTCCGACAGCACATCAACCACGCAACGGATCGTGCCGACACCGATCCAGGGCATGTCGCCCGGCAGGATCAACCAGCCATCAGCCTCGACACGTGCATTGATACCGGCGGCGAGGCTGTGCCCCATTCCTCTCTCATCTCCCTCGCATACTTGGATGTGGAAATCCATCGCAAGCAGCTCATCAGCCAGGGCGAAGTCGCGTCGCTCGAGCACCACCACACAGTCCTGCACTACCGCCCGCAGATTGGCCGCACTGGCCAAAAGCAGGGGACGACCGTCGCCCAACAGCGCGAGCCGCTTATCGGAACCGAAACGGGAGGAGCGGCCGGCAGCCAGCAGAACTGCAGAAATGTGCATGGCAATGTGGCGGCGGATCAGGGAAGGACGCTTCCGTATGGCGGGACAGGCATCAGCCAGAAAAGCAGAAGTACGGCCGGAAGCAGTGGCGGGCTATTGGAACCACCCTGCCGGGGCTTCGGGCCCCTGGCAGGGTGGGTGGGGTGGGGTGGGGTG
>JAGRGI010000049.1 GCA_020445565.1 Chromatiales bacterium | reverse complement strand
CAATTCCGACTTGGTCATGAGAACAGCTCTCCGAAATCCGAACGGGGAGGACGATTCGATGCGATCAGACACGGCCGACGTCACCTTGTGCGACGCCGGCCCTGTCTGGATCAATCGTCCTTATTGGCCATCTGCTCTTTGAGCAGATCGCCCAGGGTCACCGCGCCGCCGGTTCCGGAACCGCGGGTGTAATCCTGAATGGCTTCCGCCTCTTCCTGAGCATCCTTGGCCTTGATGGACAGGCTGATGGCACGGTTCTTACGGTCGATACCGACGAACTTGGCCTCCACGCTGTCACCTTCCTTGAGCACGGTACGCGCGTCATCGACGCGGTCACGGGCCAGATCGGAGGCACGCAGATAACCTTCAACACCGTCGCCGAGATCAATGTTGGCACCCTTGGCGTCAACCGCAGTAACGGTACCGTTGACGATGCTGCCCTTCGGGTTGGCGGCGGTGAAGTTCGCGAACGGATCGGAATCCATCTGCTTGATGCCGAGCGAGATGCGCTCACGCTCCGGATCGACCGACAGCACCACGGCCTCGATTTCGTCACCCTTCTTGAACTGATGAACGACTTCTTCACCCTGGTCCTGCCAGGAGATGTCGGAGAGATGCACCAGACCATCAATGTTGCCGTCCAGGCCAACGAAGATGCCGAAATCGGTGATCGACTTGATCTTGCCGATGATCTTGTCGCCCTTGGCGTGGCTGCTGGCGAAGTCGTCCCACGGGTTGGGCATGCACTGCTTCATGCCCAGGGAGATGCGGCGGCGCTCTTCGTCGATGTCGAGCACCATGACTTCGGACTCATCACCGATATTGACCAGCTTGGCCGGGTTGACGTTCTTGTTGGTCCAATCCATTTCGGACAGGTGAACCAGACCTTCGACGCCCTCTTCGATCTCCACGAAGCAGCCGTAGTCAGCGATGTTGGTGACCTTGCCGAAGATACGGGTACCCATGGGGTAGCGGCGGTTGAGATTCTGCCAGGGATCTTCACCCAGTTGCTTCAGGCCCAGGGAGACACGGCTGCGCTCGCGGTCAAACTTGAGTACCTTGACCTCGATCTCCTGACCGATTTCCACCACTTCGGAGGGATGCTTGACACGCTTCCAGGCCATGTCCGTGATATGCAACAGACCATCCACGCCGCCCAGGTCCACGAAGGCGCCATAATCGGTGAGGTTCTTGACCACACCATTGACCACCTTGCCCTCTTCAAGATTCTTAAGCAGCTCTTCGCGCTCGGCGCTGTATTCGGACTCGACCACGGCGCGGCGGGATACCACCACATTGTTGCGGCGCCGGTCGATCTTGATGACCTTGAATTCCAGGTCTTTGCCTTCCAGGTAGGTGGTGTCGCGAACCGGGCGCACGTCCACCAGTGAGCCGGGCAGGAAGGCGCGAATGTCTTCCAGATCGACGGTGAAACCGCCTTTGACTTTGCCGCTGATCCGACCGCTGACGGTCTCTTCGTCTTCGAAAGCCTTTTCCAGAACCATCCAAGCCTGGTTGCGCTTGGCCTTCTCGCGGGACAGGCGGGTCTCGCCGAAACCGTCTTCGACGGAGTCCAGGGCCACCTCCACCTCATCGCCCACTTCCACTTCAAGTTCACCGCGGGTATTGATGAACTCGCGCCGAGGAATGACGCCCTCGGACTTCAGGCCGGCATGGACGATTACGGTATCGGGGGTGATCGCCATCACCGTGCCGGTAACGATGGCGCCGGGGCGCATCTTGGTACCGGACAGGCTCTCTTCAAACAGCTCAGCAAAGCTTTCAGACATTAAATTTCACAACTTCCTACCAGCGAAATTCTCCGCTGCAGGATCCACTGGTTGAGTAAAAAACACTTGAAGCCGGACGAGCCGGCTTCCCCACAATGCCACCAAGGCTGCAACACCTCAGCAGCGTAATATTCTCTCCGCCTCGGCCAGGATGCGCTCTACCACTTCATCAATGCTCATCGCGGTCGAATCGAGAACCAGCGCATCGGCTGCTGCGCGCAAAGGCGCCGCAGCTCGTTGCGTGTCGCGCGCGTCGCGCTCGGCGATCTCGTCGGAAAGGGCCGAAATATTAGCATCTAACCCCTTTTCGATCAACTGCTTATAGCGGCGGCGGGCGCGCTCTTCGACACTTGCGGTTAGAAACACCTTGACTCCCGCATCCGGAAAAACCACGGTTCCCATGTCCCGGCCGTCGGCAACGATGCCGGGAGGCCGCCGAAAATCCCGCTGCCACTGCAACAGTGCCGCACGCACAGTGGGATGCGCCGCCACCTTGGACGCCGCATTTCCGGCCTGCTCGGTGCGCAATCGATCACCCACCTCCTCGCCACCCAAAAGCACCGAATCACCAGAACCAAAGGCAATGTCCAGCGAAGGAATCAGAGACGCTATCGCACTTTGGTCGGCCAAATCCAAGCCCTGATCGATGGCCGCCAGCGCCGTAACCCGATACAGTGCGCCGCTATCCAGAAACGCCCACCCGAGGCGCTGCGCGAGCTGTCGCCCGACCGTCCCCTTGCCGGACCCGCCGGGTCCATCAATGGTGATCACCGGCACACCACTCAAAACGTGCTCGCCTCCAGACGCAAACCATGGACCTCGGCCAAGGAAACGAAGCCAGGGAAAGAGGTATTCACGTTGGCGCAATCAAGGATTTCGATCTCCTGCCCAGCCCGCAACGACGCCATGGCAAAGGCCATGGCGATACGATGATCGCCGTGACTGTCCACCGACCCGCCGCCGAGCCGACCGCCCTGAATCACTATCCCGTCCGGCTGCGAACGGGCATCGATACCCAAGACGTTGAGCCCATCCGCCATCGCCTGGATTCGATCGCTCTCCTTAACACGCAGCTCTTCCGCTCCGGTGAGCACGGTTTCCCCTTCGGCGCAGGCAGCCGCCACGAACAGGGCGGGGAATTCGTCGATGGCCAAGGGAACCTGATCCTCGGGAATGGCGATACCGTGCAACTTGCCGCCCCGCACCCGCAAGTCCGCGACCGGCTCCCCCCCCACCAGACGTTCATCACGAATCTCGATATCGGCCCCCATGGCCCGAAGTATGTTGACCACGCCAATTCGCGTGGGGTTGATACCGACGTGTTCCAACACCAACTCCGAACCAGGAGAGATCGCCGCCCCCACCAGGAAAAAGGCGGCCGAGGAAATATCCGCAGGCACATCGATATCGCAGGCAGTCAGGCGCCCGCCACCCTCCAGGCAAATGGTGTCGCCATCCCGCTGCACTGCATACCCGAATCCGCGCAGCATACGCTCCGTATGGTCGCGAGTCGGCGCGGGTTCGGTAACACAGGTGCGGCCACGAGCGTACAGCCCGGCCAGCAGTAGGCTGGACTTCACCTGGGCACTGGCGACAGGCATGACATAATCGATACCCTTCAGGTGATAGCCGCCCCACAGACGCAACGGGGCAGTCCCGTTGTGAGTCGTTTCTATATGCGCGCCCATGGCCGCCAGCGGATCAGTGACCCGGCGCATAGGACGGGAGGAAAGCGAGGCGTCGCCGGTAAGCTCCAGGTCAAAGGACTGGCCACTCAGCAACCCCGCCAAAAGGCGCATAGAGGTACCGGAGTTGCCAAGATACAGAGAACCTCTTGGCCGCTTGAGGCCATCCATGCCGACACCGTGGATCACCAGCCTGCCCTCGCCCAGGTGCTCGATCTCCACCCCCATACCCCGGAAAGCCTCCAGAGTGGCCAGGTTGTCCTCGCCTTCCAGAAAGCCACTCACCCTGGTCACACCATCTGCCAGAGAACCGAGCATGATGGAGCGATGGGAGATGGACTTATCCCCCGGCACCCGCACACGCCCGCACAACTTCCCGCCGGGCGAAGCCGTTATACGCACATCGGAGCTCATGGAATCTGCCACCCCACCGCCACTTCGGAAAAACAGCCGAGGTTACAGGGCGGGAATGATGCTGTAAAGCATTGGAACCGGGGTGTGTTGGCCCCAGGCAGTACTGCCCCCTTGATCCGATTCCAAAATGTCCCCGTTTGGCAAATGGAAGGGGCGGTAACCGAGTGGCGCATTGATCCTGCCTGTGACCGGCACCCAGCCAAGCGCGTATGCTTCGCAAAAGAAGTGCGCGATGACCAGAGCAGGATTAAGCAATTAAGGGGAAGTGTATGCGGCGTTCCCCTGAGTTCAAGGCCAAAGCCCTCGCCTTGACCGATCGGGCCGGAGTCCGCGCCACAGCCAAGCAACTCGATCTGCATGAGCCTCAGCTATACGGGCGGCGAGGCAAAATCCGCGCAGAGCAGGCCGAGGCGTTGACGATTTTAAACAAAGGCGGCGTACTTCGCGAAGAGCCTGAAGTGCTGTATGCGTTAAGCGGGTGTTGGCATATGGGAGGTTTTATCTTACTCATGACCGGTAGCCGTCAGAATAACGACCATAACCCAAAACAAAAGGGGTCAAGACGTGCATCTTGACCCCTTGATTTATTTGGTCGGGGCGAGAGGATTTGA
>JAGRGI010000210.1 GCA_020445565.1 Chromatiales bacterium | reverse complement strand
TGACGATCTACGTCATCGACGTGGCCGAAGGCGACAAGATCCCCCGCAAGGGCGGCCCCGGCATCACCCGCTCCGACCTGTTGGTCATCAACAAGATCGACCTGGCCCCCTACGTCGGTGCCTCCCTGGAAGTGATGGACCGGGATTCCAGGAAGATGCGCGGCGAACGCCCCTTCGTGTTCACCAATCTGCGCAGCGGCGAAGGAGTGGACGCGGTGGTGGATTTTGTTGTCGGCCGGGGAATGCTGGACTAAGCGAACAGAGACAATCTGCTCTGCAACGTGGCCATTTACTCCACGGGCCGCCTGGCAAACGCCTCATCGAACACCCCCTCCAGCCCCGGATGTACCCCCCTTAATCCGTCGATGACCTGTTTGGCCCAGTCGAAATAGCCTTGGCGGCGTTCCAGGGGCCAGTTGGCGGGGGGGCGGTGGGCGACATCGCGCAGGTTGCAGATCTTGTCCGCCAGTTTCACCAGTTTGGCGCCGTCGCTGATGTGGGGGGCGTGTTCGATCTGCAGGCGTTTGCGCTCGGCCTTGGGCAGGTTTTTGTCGTCGGTGACTTCCATGACCATGCTGGCGATAGCCTCGCCGAAGGTCTCGCGCAACTCCGCCTCGGTGGTTTCGGTGTCTTCCACGGTGTCGTGCAGCAGGGCGGCGCAGAGTATGTCGCTGTCTGTTACGCCGCCCTCGATGCTCAGGACTTCGGCCAGGGCGATGGGATGGTTGATATAGGGGGAAGCAGCCGGGTCGCGGCGGCGCTGGTCGCGGTGTTTGTGGGCGGCGAAGGCGACCGCCTTGAGGATGGCCTGTACGGGTTCCAGGGGCATGTCGGTTCCTGTCATTGGCGAAGGATGTGACTGTTCTGACCCCAGAAGGTGCGGGCCAGACGGTGCAACGGGATGTTGAGGGGCTTGCCCATCAGCAACGCGGATTCCAAAAAGGGCTTGCGGCGCGGTAGCGTGGGTGGATCGCGAAAGGCAAAGTTCAGGCAGTTTCCACCCTCTATGCGCAGCGTCAACACGGGCGTTTCGAAGCGATTTCTCACCCGCTCGAGCATTTGCTGCTCCTGACGGTAATTGTGGCTCCAGATGTTGAATACCGCCAGCGCGCCAGGGGCGAGCCTAGCGATCAGGTCGTCGAAGAATGTCTCGCTCTCCTGGGCGCCGTCCATGCCCCGTGGGTCGTAGAGATCGCAGATGAGCAGATCGGTGGGCGCGGCAAATTTGAGGAAACCGGCTGCCTCGCCGAGATGCACATCCAGGTCGTCCAGCTGCGCCAGGCCAAACCAGTCTCTGGCCACATTGAACACCAACGCGGAACGCTCCACGGCCTGGATGCGGCAGCGCGGCAGCAGGGCCCGAAAGCTGTGTGCCAGAGAGCCGCCGCCCAGACCCAGCAGGGTGATGCGCTCCGGGGCCGGGCGCAACAGCAGGCTGATGAGTATGCCTTGTGTGTAGCGGTACACCGGGCGTGCCGGCAAGCTGAGGTCCAGGGCGCTCTGGGCAACATTGCTGCCCAGGGTAAGGGTGCGACGATTGCCCTCCTGATAGACACATACCGTATCCTTGCCGTCCGTCGCGGAAAAGATGGGCGGATGGGAATGGTTGGCGGGGCGGTGTTCGCGCTCGCGATCGTGGTACATTTCACCGGACATGACTACACAGACGTTATTGGAGCGGGCTTCGCGACACTTCCGATTTTCCGAGGAGGCCGACCCCAGGGTGTCCGCCGAGCAGGTTCGCCTGTTGTACGCCAATGCCTGGGCGGCGAACCTGGCCATATTGGGTATCGCGATACCCTTGATGATCGCGCTGTTGCCGGTGGCCGATCCGACCCATTGCCTGGTCTGGCTTTGGTATATGGTGGCCAGTTCCCTGGGAAGGATCTATTTCGCACAAAACTACGCCAAGGCCAAGGATGGCGTTCGTCATTATCGGCAGTGGGTAAACCGCTACATGCTGGGTACGGTGGCTTCCTCGGCCGGCTGGTCAGCCTTGCCGGTGCTGTTCTTCGTTGACCTGCCGCTATTTCACCAGACCTTGGTAATCATGGTGATACTGGGGGTGCTGGCTTCGTCCACGACGGTTTTGTCGGCATGGTTTCCGGCCTTTTTGATCTACCTGGTGCCGATTCCGATTACCTTGTTCAGTCAAGTGATACTGGATTCGCACCAGACCTATCTGATCGTCCTGCCGGCCTTTTTCATCTTTGTCGCCCTGGTGGTTCGCTCCGCCTGGACGGCAAACCAGACCGTGGTGGAATCCTTGCGCCTGCGCTTCGTCAACGAAACCCTGGTGGACGATCTCACCTCTGCAAAGAATCGCCTGCAAGACATGAATACAGCCCTCAACCGGGAGGTGACCGAGCGACGCCAGGCCCAGGAGGCCCTTGAACACCATCGGGCCCAATTGGAACAGCAGGTAGAGGTACGCACAGCGGAACTACGCTCGGCCATGGAATCGGCGGAAGCGGCCAACCGGGCCAAATCCGAGTTTCTGGCAAAGATGAGTCACGAGATTCGCACCCCCATGAACGGCGTCATCGGTATGGGCGAACTGCTTTCCAACACCAGACTCGACACGCGCCAGCAGGAACTCACCCGCAATATCCTGCGCTCGGCGGACACCTTGCTGGTCGTCATCAACGATATTCTGGATTTCTCCAAGATCGAGGCAGGCAAGCTGGAATTGCTGGAAGAGCCGTTCGACCCGCGCACCATGATCCGAGAAGTCTACTATCTCATGGAAGAATTGGCGGCCCGCAAGGGGTTGCGTCTGGAGCTGGAGATCTCCGATCGGCAGTTGCCTGACCGACTGATAGGGGACCTGACCCGGCTGCGGCAGATCGCCATTAACCTGGCCTCCAACGCGGTCAAGTTCACCGAACATGGATTCGTGCGTATCGTTTTGTCCGCCGCCGCCCTTGATTCTCACAGGGTGGAATTGAGCATTGTGGTGGTTGATAGCGGTATCGGCCTGCGCGAGCAGGACAAGGAAACCATCTTCGAGTCGTTTCGCCAGGGTGACGATTCAAGTTCCAGGCGTTTCGGAGGCACCGGTTTGGGCTTGGCCATTTCCCGTGAGCTGGTCACCCGTATGGGAGGCGAGATTTCCGTGGACAGCGAACCGCAACGCGGCGCCACCTTCACCGTGCGCATACCGCTGGCCATCAGTGCGCCGAGCGCGGATGACTCTGCCGGTGTCAGCGAACTGCCCGCAGACGATGCCGCACCGGTGGCAGGACGGCGCGTGCTCCTGGTGGAGGACAACCCTATCAACCGCCTGGTCACCACCGAGATGCTTGAACTGCTCGGCTGCGAGTACGCGGTAGCCGAAAACGGCCGTGCCGCCTTAGAGATTTTGCAGACGCAAACCTTTGACCTGGTGCTGATGGACTGCCAGATGC
>JAGRGI010000209.1 GCA_020445565.1 Chromatiales bacterium | reverse complement strand
CTGACCCTGGCCTTCCTGGGCAGCGTGCCGGAGGGGCGCTTGGGCGAGCTGTACGCCATGGCCGAGACGATCCAATTGAATTCGTTCCGTCTGAACCTGGACAGGCTCGGCCACTGGCGTCAGGGCGGGATACTTTGGATGGCCCCGTCGAAAACGCCGCAGCCGCTATCGGACCTGGCTGCCGGTCTGGCCCGCGGCCTGGCGGATCTGGGCTTCGACCCGGAACAACGACGCTACAAACCCCACATCACGCTTGCCCGCAGGGTGCGCGGCTTCTCGGCTGGCGGAGCCATTGCCCCGGTGCACTGGTGGGTCAGCGGCTTTCACTTGATGGAATCGGTGCCCGTGGGCACCGGTGTGCGTTATCGTCGCTTGAAGCGTTGGCCGCTGTTGCGCAAGCCAGCCGATCAGTAGCGACCGTGGGCCTTGGTGATGTAGTTGCTCATTTCCACGTACTGGGCGTTCATGCGCCGAACCACATTGTGCACGTTGCGCACCACCGCCCGCATGATCTTGTAGACGATCTGTGGATGGGTCTGCAGCAGGGATTCGAACCGCTCGCGGTGCAGGGTGACTACCTGTGTCTCACCCAGGGCACGCAGGGTCGCACTGTGCCCGGTGCCGTCGATAAAGCCCAATTCACCGGCCAGATCGCCCGCCTTCAGTACCGTCAACACCATGGCTTCACCCACACCGCCGTCTTTCTCCACCGCCAGACGACCGCTGACGATGATGTGCAGACTGTCGTCCTGCGTGCCTTCGCTTAACAGACGTTCGTTATCGGCCAGGGTCTGGCGTTCCACGATGCCGGAAAACACGGCGCACTCGTCGGTGCTGAGTTCCTGGGTGATGGGGGCATTGGCTATGAGATCGGCGGTAGTTGGGTCGGACATGTCGGTTCTTCTGTGGGGTTCGTTTGAACGAGAAAAGGTTCGCATGACGGCGGGTTGGCGAACAAGGCATAGATAGGACGCCCGCCAGGGCTTGTCAAACCCTTTGCGAGGATAAAAGACCTGGGTCAAGCCTATGAGAGGGTTTACCCTGCGGGTGTTGTCGATGGTGATGAATTCCGGGGTGTGTCATTGGGAATGTCGCTCGCCAAGTGTTGGGTGTCTCACGTCGGCGAGCCAACAACCCCCTAACTGTCCATTAACTTGCCCAGCCTTCGCAAAGCGCTTACCCTTGCCCGGTTTGTCAGGCAATGAAAGCAATCGGGTAGCGAATCGATGAATCTCGAGCAAGCGCGCTTCAATATGATCGAGCAACAAATCCGCCCCTGGGAGGTGCTTGATCCTACCATCTTGAACCTGCTGAACGATCTGCCGCGCGAGGATTTCGTTCCCGAGGGCTTTCGCAACCTGGCCTATGCCGATATCGAGATTCCTCTCGGTCATGGTCAGTCGATGATGCCGCCCAGGGTGGAGGCGCGGGCCTTGCAGGCTCTGGGTGTGAAGGCAAGCGATCTGGTGTACGAAATCGGTACCGGCAGCGGTTGGCTGACGGCTTGTCTGGCCCGGCTGGGGCGGCATGTGGTCAGCAAGGAGCTGCATCAGGATCTTTCCGATCAGGCTGCCAAGCGTCTTGGTTCCGCCGGTTTCCAGAACGTCACCCTGGAGGTCGGCGACGCCCTGGCTCACACCGAGTCCGAAGATCGCTATGATGTCATCGTCGCGACCGGTTCCTTCCCTGTCATGCCCCAGTGGTTGCAGGGCTGGCTGAAGATCGGCGGGCGCTTGTTTGTCGTCACCGGCGAGGAGCCGGCCATGGAGGCATGGTTGATCACCAGGGTAGGGGAAAAGGAATGGTCCAGCGAGAACCTGTTCGAAACGGTCCTGGCACCCCTGGAGAACGTCCCTCAGCCTGCCAAATTTGTGTTTTGACCTTGTCGCGGTGCGCGATCTCACTCCCATCGAGCTGAAGGAACACCTGGAGGCGGTGCCCGAGCCGCCTTTGCTCCTGGACGTCCGCGAACCCTGGGAGTTCGGTATCTGCCATATCGACGGTTCGGAACTCCTCCCCATGGGGCAAATCCCCATGTCGTTAAGAAACCTCGATCCTCATCGCCAGACCGTGGTCATTTGCCATCACGGGGTGCGCAGCTTTCAAGTCGCCCGCTACCTTGAGCACTACGGCTTTTCCGACGTCATCAATCTGCGTGGCGGAGTGGATGCCTGGGCGAAAGTGGTGGACACCGCCATGGCGAAGTATTAGCATCCGTTAATATATTCGACAATCTTATGCTGCCATAAGTTGCTTTTCGTGCTGGCGGCAGACGAGTGTCTATACTCGTCAAAATGCCTATCGGTTCTGCTGATTCGGGCCGCTAGAGAACTGCAACGCAGATAACCGCGGTTCGATGGTTGGCTGCCAATGCCATGGTGTATAGAGGTGGATTCATGATTTTACGTCCCATTGGTCGGGCGGCTGCCCTGTTGCTTGGGTTTGTGGCGATTTCCCCGGTACGGGCGGAGACGTTGATGGAGGTCTACCGCTATGCCCAGGAAAACGATCCACAGCTCCAGGCTGCCTATGCCAATCTTCAGGCGGTTGGCGAAACCAAGACACAGAGCTACGCGGCGCTCATGCCCAACGCGAGTCTCAGCGCCAGCACCTTCGGCAACCGTGAAAAACGTGAAAGTAGCAGTTCTCTCGTCGCCTCCGATGGTGTCAGCCGTTACAACAGCAACGGCTACAGCCTGAACCTTACCCAGCCCTTGTACCGAAAAGACCGGTTTGAGCGCTATGCCCAGGCCGATTCGGTGGTCGCCGAGGCGCAATATCAGGTCACGGCGGCGGAGCAGGATCTCATCGTACGTGTTGCGCAGCGTTACACTGACATTCTCAGCGCCATCGATACGCTGCAATTCCGCATCGCCGAGAGAGAGGCCATCGGTCGCCAACTGGAGCAGGGCAAACAACGCTTCGAGGTCGGATTGATCGCCATCACACCCGTGCTGGAACTCCAGGCCGCCTACGATTTGGCGGTGGCGGACGAACTCTCCGCCCAGAATCAGCTCGACAACGCCTATTCTTCCATGCGGGAAATCATTGGGCGGGAACTTACTCCTCTGAAACAGATGGTTGGCAAGATTCCCCTGCTATCGCCGGCCCCGGCCATGATGGACGATTGGATCGGACTGGCCACTGAGAACAATCCGGCCCTGAACGCGGCGCGGGCCGCGACCGAGCAGAGCCGAAAAGAAGTGGAGGTTCAGCGCGCCGGCCACTATCCCACGGTGGATGTGGTCGCTTCCTACAGCTACGCAAAATCCGGTGGCGGAACCTTCGGTGCCTCCAGTACCAGAGACGGCAGTATCGGCGTGCAATTGGCCGTGCCGCTATTCGAAGGAGGCGGTACCGACTCGCGCATCCGTCAGGCGGAGTATCGCCGTACCCAGGCGATGGAGGCCGAACGCCAGCAGTTGCGATCGGTTACACGTTCCACTCAGGAGACTTACCGTGGCGTAGCAACCAGCATCAGCCGTGCGAAAGCGTTGAAACAGGCCGTGGTCTCCGCCAAAAGTGCCGTGGAAGCTGCCCAGGCCGGTCTGGAAGTGGGTACCCGCACCATCGTCGACGTGCTCGACGAACAGCAAAAACTCTATGGAGCCCGCCGCAATTACTCCAGCGAACGTTACCTCTACATCGTCAACGGTTTGCGCCTGCGGCAAAGTGCCGGAACGTTGGTCGAGGAAGACCTGTCGAACGTCAGCAACTGGCTGAACAGCGCCAGTCCCTCGCAACCGGCACTGTCTCCGGAAGAAACCGACAGCGCTTTCAAGGACGAAATCGAAACCCAGGCGATTCGTCCGTAGTCGACCGGGCCGTTTGGCTTGATGTGCTGACTTTGCCAGGTTGCAAAAATCTGGCTGTTACAGTCAGATGGCTGCGCTGAAGTGCACCAGCCCCGAGGGGCTGGTTCCAACCAACCCGTTTTCGCGTTCTGGCGTAAGGATGCCGTCTTCGACACGCCTGGGTCGCGTACTCGGGATTCCTCCCTTGGCTGTCCGGACCTGGCCGTGCATTTGGTCTGTGATGGCGATGAGGGACTGCGCAAATTCTGTCCGAAGGCGGTCAACCGCCGATCGATACCGATGTGCCCGGCGACGGAACCCACCCTCTTGTTCGACGTTCAGCTCAAATTCCAAAATATAAGGCAATCCCCATGACGATCAGTCCGAGCAGCGCCAGAAGTAAAATCAGCGCGGCCGGGTCGTAGCGGTATTGGAGGCGCTCAAAACCGAAGTTGCTCATGCTTTGCCCTTGGGCGAGCAGCGGACGTACTTCATTTTCAAAGCGCTGTTTCTCGAACAGGGCATGGCCTTTACGGGTGGAGTGGACCACTACCACTTCATCGACGATCACGCCCATGACGGAATGCAGGACACGTGGTCCCTTGCCCACGGCGAAGCGCTTGCGCCAATCCATCACCGCCACCATGTCGTCGATAATGCCCAGGCGAGCGCGCATCTGGGCCCAGGTGTACAGGACGGGCAGGCTGACACCGATCACTAGCAAGGCTTCGAGTTGATACAGTTGCCGGGAACAGGCACCGATCAGATTGTTGAGTATGGCCAGATTGAGCAGCAACAGGCCGAACAGCAGGGGTAGCAGCCACTTCAATCGTCGTACCCAGGGAGTGCGCTCCAACCATTGGATGCGGGGATCATCGGCTCGAATCGACGATTCCGAGGGGCTGGCTGCCGGGCTCGAGGGTGGTGGGGTTCTCAGCTGGAATTTTGTCCCGCGCAGGGCATAGAAGAAACCGCCAAGCAGGGACAGGGCAAAGGCCCAGGTGAAGCCGGCGTCGATTCGTTCGTAGTGTGTCTGATCCTCCTGGCGTTTTTTCAATATCACATCCAGGCCGGGGATTTTTACCTCGCTGGCGGGTGAGTTGTCACCCACGGCATAAAGAAGACGCTGGCTGTCGTAATCGGCGATCAACACGCCGCGGCCCAGGTTTAGAAGGCAACTCGGTTCGGTCTTGTCCGGCAATGAAATCTTGCCCAGCAACTCCCCCTCGGAGTTGAAACGGTGGATGAAACCGTCGCCCATGTCGTTGTCGTTGTTGATTACCCACCATTCCCGGTCCACCGGCAGCATCGCGCTGGGCCAGGTTCGTTGTTCAAGGATAACGGCCGTGGGGTTGGTGCGGAACAGTGTTTGTACTGCGCCGAAACCGCCGTCGCCGATCGCCACGCGGGCGATGCGATGGTGATTGGTGTCGGCCACATAGAGTGTGCCGGCATGAAACAGCACATGGTTGGGAAAGCGGAACTCGCCCTCCAGACGATCCAGTTCGGTACCATCGGGACTCAACAGAATCAAGCGGTGACGGTCGGTGTCGGCGAGAATCACGCGGTCGGTATCGGGTTCCACGGCCAAGTGGAACACGGAGTTCAATCGATAACGGGTGTCGCCAAAGGGTTGGCAGTCGCGGGTTTCGACCCGGCAGCGCGCCAGACCGTGCTCGGCGATGGGGCTGGTTTCGGGGCCCGGTGGTGTCAGCCGGTTGAAGCGAAAGAGGTTTTCCAGAAGGCTCGGCTGGTAAGGACCACGGCGTAGCAACAAGTCGCCATTGGAGAAGAAGGCTAGGTCACCGACCGCCGTGTGGGCACCGAACTGGTTCAAGGAAATAGCCTCGGCGGGGCCGCCCGGGTGCCGCCAGGCGAACAGGCTGTCCCCGGCCAGGGCGAACAGACGCCCGTCTGGGTGCCGGGCAAGGTGGGTGAGGCGGGGAACGTCCAGTGCCTTGCCGCCGGCCCAGAACTTGCCGGCCAACAGCGATCCGAAGAACAGTAGCAGGATGATGACCGTAAGCGGTTTGAGTTCTTGGTCCATGGCCTTTTGTTTCAAGGTTGGCAGCCGGCAGATTTGAGCCGCAGGCAGTCGGTGCTCCCGCTTCGACCATAGCAAGGAAGTTGCGGCCAGCACCAGCAGACGGGTAACCGTCGTGAAAATTGGGGTAGAGATCCTGGTTTTCGGCAGCCTGTCGCCGGACTGAAGAGGGCCGGAGAATAAAGGTTTCCCGGTTTTGGACGTTACTGGGGAAGCAACCCCTCATCCTGTTCAGGGAGAGTTTCATGTACCGCACGGTTTCCCGACTACTGATATTTGTGGTCTTGCCGATTGCCATGCAGGCACGCGCGCTGGCGGATCAGCCGGTTGTCGAGGCGGTGTTTTCGCCGCAACAACTGGTGGAGAAACTGCGCCAGGGCGGCTATACGCTGTACTTCCGTCATGCCGCCACCGACCACATGAATGACGATCACCATCCCGTAGACCTTGAGGATTGCAGCACGCAGCGCAATCTCGCGTCAGAGGGGCGCGCGGATGCCCGAGCCATTGGCGAGTCCATCGCCCGGCTGGGTATTCGCATAGGCGACGTGCAGACCAGCCCCTACTGTCGCTGCCGGGATACCGCGCAGCTGGCCTTTGGAAGACATCAGCCCAATGAGAGTCTCTATTACGCGGTTACCGCTGGCCCTGAAGAACGCAAAAAAATTAGTGACGCTCTGCGCGCCATGCTTGCCACTACCCCGGAGGCGGGCATGAACAACGTTATTGTTTCGCACACGGCCAATCTCAGGGAGGCCTCCGGGATCTGGCCGAAACCCGAGGGGGTGGCCTGGGTACTCCAGGCCGATGGGCAAGGCGGATTTCGTGCGTTGGGCAAGGTCGAACCGGATGAGTGGGCTGAGCTGCATTGAGTCGACTGATGTGACCGCGTTGCTCGAATGACACTGTTGCGTCTGTCTCTGCGTCAGCGATTGCTGGCCGGACCTTTGGTGGGTCTGGTACTGGTGCTGGTCCTTACCGGTACCTATTTGTGGCACGCTGAATCCTCGAATCGCCTGTTGGTGCAGTTGGCCGAGGAGGATATGGGCCTACTGGATCGCTACACGGATTTGTTTGCTGCTCTGTCCCGTCAACACATGGCGCTGTATCTGCTGTTATACGAAGCCCCCAGCCTTGAGGAAGGAGAGATCTACGACCGGGGCCGGGAGACCCTCGACGGAATCCATTCCGTTATTCAGGACATGAGACATCTGGCTGACAACGCGGCCGCAAGTTCAGCACTGAATGCCTTTGACGAAGCCCAGGTTGCCGAGTTGACCAAGGCACTGGAGAGGTACAGGGCCAGTGCCACCAGCGCGGTGGAGATGACGTCGGTACAGTTGAATCTGGCGGCTGGCTATCTGGTGGAGGCAAACAAACATTTCTCGCGCATGCACAAAAACTTCGCCGAACGCCTGGACGGCGTGCGAATGCAATTGCGCCAACAGGTTTCCCGGCATGTCATCGATAACCGCAATACCTTGCGGGGATTCGCACTGTTTGGCTTGCTAATCGCCATGGTGCTGTTGTTCTTCGGCTACACCTCTTCTGCCCGACTTTCCAGTCGGCTGCAAGAGCAGATTCGGACTTTGAACACGCTCAGTCAGTCGGCAGCCTCGGACGAGATGGTCGGCGATGCCGACGAACTCGACCGCATGTCTTCGGCGATAGAGGTATTCCGCGGCTCGCTGCGAAGGGTTGGCGAGCAGGAGCAGACCCTGGCGGCGAAAAATGTGGAGTTGTTAAAGGAAATCGACGTGCGCATCGAGGCGGAGCAAGCCCTTCTGGAGTCCAAGCAGTCGTTGGAGGAGAAGGTGTCGGAGCGCACCGAGGATCTGACCAGATCCAACCGCAACCTGCGTGTCGAAATCGACCAGCGCAAGAGCGCCGAACGTCGCTTGTTTCTCTACAAACAGGTTATCGACAATACGGATGAGGCCATCCTGATCACTAACGGGCATGGTCGCATCATCGATGTGAATCCGGCCTACGAACGTAAATTGGGCTTCGAACGCGATGAACTCATCGGTCAGACCGCGGCTAAGGTGAATTCCGGTTTGCACAACAAGGAATTCTTCGCCCGCATGTGGAACTCGCTGACCAGCGGTAGCTTTCAATGGACGGGCGAAATCTGGAATAAAACCAAGTCTGGCCAGGTACTGCCATTCTGGATGACGATCAACGCGGTGCTGGATCAGCAAGGACGGCCGGCGCAGTACATCTGTCTGGCGCGGGATATCAGCGAACTGAAGCAGGCCGAGGAGAGCCTGCAACAATTGGCCTATTTTGACCCGCTCACAGGTTTGCCTAATCGTGCCATGTTCAATGACCGCCTTGGGCAGATGATCATTGCTGCCCAGCGCCATGGCCGCAAGCTGGCCGTCATGTTCGTCGATCTGGACCGCTTCAAGGACGTCAACGATACCCTCGGGCATTCGGTCGGCGATGCCTTGCTGGTGCAGGTGGCAGGACGCCTTGCGAAGGCCCTGCGGGCGGAGGATACCGTGGCCCGCTTGGGTGGGGACGAGTTTACGGTCATTGTGCAGGACATTCGCGACAACACGAATGTTGTTCCCATTGCGGAAAAGATCATCCGGACGCTGCGTCAGCCCTTTCTCATTGGAGAACACAGAGTGCAGATCGGCGGTAGCGTGGGTATTGCATTGTTTCCCGATCATGGGGTAGACGCGGAGCGCCTGAAGAAAAACGCCGACGCCGCCATGTATCAGGCGAAGGAGTTCGGCAGAAACCGCTTTCAGTTGTTCGACGCAAAACTGTTGGAGGCCAGCGTCCAGCGCAGAAAACTGTTGGAGAGCCTTCGTCAGGCACTGCAACAGGATGGCTTCACCTTGCACTATCAACCTATCGTGGAACTGGCCAATCGCGGGGTTGCCGAGGTGGAAAGCCTGATTCGCTGGCACCGTGAAGACGGTAGCTGGGTATCTCCGGCAGATTTCATTCCCATCGCCGAAGAACACGGCATGATCGCCGAGATCGACAATTGGGTGATGCGTCATGCCTGCGAATTCGCCGCTCGCTCGGAAATGCCCCTGCGGGTGCACGTGAATCTGTCCGCCATACTGTTTCAGGACCCGACGACCGCGCCAGTGGTCGTTGAGCAGCTGGACCTCAGCGGGCTGGAGCCGGAACGTCTGTGCATCGAGATCACCGAGACTGCGGTCATAGGCGATCCCCGCACGGCCAGAGAGATAGTCGAGCAGATTCACGCTCATGGCGTCTCGTTCGCCCTGGACGATTTTGGCACCGGCTACTCATCTCTCACCCACCTGACACGTTTCCCGTTACAGCGGCTCAAGATCGATAGGAGCTTCGTCGCCGCCATGTTGCAGGATGAAGCGACCGAGGCGGTGGTGCGCAGCATGGTGCAATTGGCCCACAATCTGGGCATGAAGGTGGTCGCCGAGGGGGTGGAAGAACAGAGCCAGCACGAGCATCTGCTCAACATGGGCTGCGACTACGGCCAGGGGTGGTATTACGCCAAGCCCTTGCCGGAAGCGGAATTGCTGGTCTGGCTGGCTGATAGGTTTGAGGTGGCGCGACACAGGTCCAGCGCGTGAACCGCACCGGCTCACTTTGATTTGTTTATTGCCTTGGCCTCCTTCAAGGGTTCCAATGCTCCCCGTTTGTAACGGATATCGGAGCGCCTCGTGTCTGGTTTTGAACTCCATCCGCGCCTTACCGCTGACACCCGTTTGATCGGCGATCTGTCGCTGTGCCGGGTGCTTCTGATGAATGACGCTCGCTACCCCTGGGTGATCCTTGTGCCGCGCCGGGCGGATATGCGGGAGATTCACCATCTGGCCTCGGCGGATCGCATCGCCCTCCTGGAAGAGTCCTGCCAGCTTGCCGACTGTCTGGAACGCCTGTTCAAGCCCGACAAGATGAATGTTGCAGCCATTGGCAATATCGTTCCGCAACTGCATCTTCACCATGTCTGCCGGTTTCGCGGCGATCCTGCCTGGCCCGCCCCGGTTTGGGGCCATTCGCCGGCCGTGGCCTATACTCCCGAGAGCGAGGCACAGCGGCTGGCGACGCTGCGTTCCGCACTGGGCCTGGAGTCCTAGCCGCCCAACCCTGCCGGGGTTTTTGCCCCACATTCCTTTTCGCCGGAAGTTCTGCTGTAAAAGGCTGATCCATGAAACGTGATGTCTATGGTATCACCCGTCGGGGTTTTCTCCTGGGCGGCGCCGCCGCGCTGATGTGGGGTGGCCTCGTTCCGGTTCGCGGCGCCGAAACCCTCCTGGAGCGGGCCATACCCTCCAGTGGTGAGCGTCTGCCCCTGGTGGGGCTGGGGACCGCCCGCAGCTTTGATGTGGGGCCATCTGCCGAACAACGTCTGGCCGTTGCGGAGGTCTTGAGAAGCTTTGTGGCGCTGGGTGGGCGCCTTGTGGATACCTCGCCCATGTACGGTCGTGCCGAAGCCGTGGTGGGAGAGCTGTCGCGTGCCCTGGGAGTCGGCGATCGTTTGTTCATGGCAACCAAGGTTTGGACCGAGGGACGGGACGAGGGTATTGCCCAGATGGAGCGCTCCATGGATCTGCTCGGCACCCGCCCCATGGATCTGATGCAGATTCACAATCTGCTGGACTGGCAAACGCAGCTTCGGACGCTACGGGCCTGGAAGGAGGCGGGCAAGATCCGCTACATCGGTATCACCCACTATGTGGAACCGGCCTTTGACGATCTGGCCGCGGTGATTCGCAAGGAGCCCCTGGATTTCGTTCAGCTCCCGTTTTCCATGGGCGAGCCAGAGGCCCAGGACTGGCTGTTGGACTTGTGCGCTGATCGTGGTTGCGCGGTCATCGTCAATCGGCCGTTCCAGCGCGGCGCGCTGTTTCGGGCGGTGCGCGGCAAGGCGTTGCCCCCGCGGGTTCGTGATTGGGGCATCGATACCTGGGGGAAGTTCTTTCTGAAATTCATTCTCGGCCATCCAGCGGTCACCTGTGCAATCCCGGCGACCAGCAAGGTCAAGCATGTGGCGGACAACCTGGGGGCGGCCAAGGGATATCTGCCAAACGTGGGAGAACGTGCCTGGATGATGGATTACCTGCATAGTTTGTAGACGTCGGCGGGTGCGGATAAAGACCGACCTCAGGCGCTCGACTGTCTGCACGACTGTCCAAGCGGCGGGGTTGCTTGCCAATATTTTTTACGGTTTCGTGCTTTGTGCGTAATCAGTTTGTGATCCCCTGGTGCGTATAATGCGGGTTTTGGCGCGGCTGGAGGGCGGCGTTCGTCGGTCCGGCGAGGGTGGACCGAATCTCGGCGAGACAACCAATCAGGCCCCCTGGGGCCGAGGTAGAACAATCATGCATCGAGGTCTTTTGAGGTATCTGCTGTTGGCGTTTGCGCTATGGCTGTTACCGGCGACACTGCTGGCGACCACCGTGGTGAGCGAAAACCTGATCTTCCTGAACGAAGACGGCAAGAGCTATCTGCTCCACCGTGCCATGCGCACCAGTCATCCCAGCTACTCATTTCATGTCGACAAGAAGATCGGCCTGGACGATTTCTATTACATCTCGCCCAATGACTACGAGTGGGACGGCGAATCCGACTCTACGGTCAACACCCTGAAGTTTACTCAGGGCAGTTTCGTTGTCATGTATCCCGATCAGTTCGGCGATCAGGTGACGGTGGACGGGGATGGTGTGTACACATTCACCAGTTGGAACGCTGTCATGCGAGAGGATGGTCGTTTCGGCATGTGGAACGCGCCCGGCAACTTCACCGACTTCGTGTATGCCTGGATCTTTCCGCGAAGCTTCGAGATCCTCTCGTATTCCAGCAACAGGGAAGGCGAGTGGGTACAGCGCAATAACACCTTGGCCTTTTATGCCAAGGACACCAACGACCTCACCTTCATCCTCAAGTACCGATTGATCGACCGTGATGGGGATGGCGTTCCCTACGGCAAGGACCGCTGCCCGGACACCCCTGCCGGTCATCGGGTGGATGCCGAAGGTTGCGAACCCGATACGGACGCCGATGGCATCATCGATATTCTCGATCTGTGTCCCGGCACACTGGCGGGTCTGAAGGTGACCGGGGCCGGCTGTGAGCCGGACCACGACGAGGACGGTGTGACGGATTCGCGCGATCTCTGTCCGAATACGGCCGTGGGGGCCGATGTGGATGCCACTGGCTGCGAGATCGATACCGATGCAGATGGTGTCAGCGATCGTCTGGATCAATGCCCTGGCACGCTGGCGGGGTCTACTGTTGACGCGAAGGGTTGCGAAAAGGACAGCGACGCCGACGGTGTGGTTGATCGTCTCGACCAGTGTCCGGGTACCCGCTCCGGCGTTGCCGTAAACCTCCAGGGTTGCGACAGGGATGGCGACGGCGACAAGGTCGTGGATTCCTGGGATCTCTGCCCCAACACACCTACCGATACGCGGGTGGATGAGAAGGGCTGCGAACTGGACAGCGACGGCGACGGGGTCGTGGATTCGGCCGACCAATGTCCCGGCACGGTTGCCGGGGCCAAGGTCGATGCCAAGGGCTGCGAACTGGACAGCGATGGCGACGGCGTCGTCGATTCCGCCGATCAATGCCCCGGTACCGCCGCTGGTGCGAAGGTCGATGCCAGGGGTTGCGAACTGGACAGCGACGGCGATGGCGTAGTCGATTCGGCCGATCA
>JAGRGI010000048.1 GCA_020445565.1 Chromatiales bacterium | reverse complement strand
TCGAATCCCTCTACCCCGACCAATCTCCGGGATATACCTGGCGCCCGTAGCTCAGCTGGATAGAGCATCGGCCTTCTAAGCCGAGGGTCGCAGGTTCGAGTCCTGCCGGGCGCGCCAAACTCCGGCAGCCGGCAACGTCGCTTTCAATGGTGGGCGTAGCTCAGTTGGTAGAGCACAGGATTGTGGCTCCTGTGGTCGTGGGTTCGATTCCCATCGCTCACCCCATTCACAATGGGCCGTTAGCTCAATTGGTAGAGCAGTTGACTCTTAATCAATTGGTTGAAGGTTCGAGTCCTTCACGGCCCACCAATAAATTCAATTGTTTTCATGTGAACACGGATGTCGTGTTTGCCGTTTTAAAGGGAAGTAGCGGCATTGTTTGTGGCTCAAGGAGAATTGGGCCGCTGCAATGGCTTGCTGTATGAGCACGGATCAGGCTTCCGACACATCGGCCATTCTCCTCACCGTCCGGTGAATCCCTAATCGAATCATAACGCTATTGCATCGGCACAGTGACGAGACCAACGGTCCCATTTTCCACCTCCCGGAACCCTGCTTGCGTCCGTTACTCGACGCTTCAGCCGCGTTTGCCGTCTATGCGCGGCCGGACCAGCATCGGCAGATAGATAAAGGCGAACAGCATGAAGCCGAGTATCCACAGCGATTGGGATGTCGCGATCCAGACTGGATAGTGGGATGGGGAGAGGATCGGTGCGACCACGCGGGCCAGTGCTCCCAGCACCAGAAGGTAAAACATGAACTGCACGGAGGTCGGTGGTTCGAACACGGATCTGCCCGTATGGCCGAGGCTTACACGGGACATCATGCTGAGCGTGATGAGCCCGATTCCGCCAAAGGCGAAGGCGTGCAGTGCGAGCGTGGGCGGTATCGCCAGCCAAGGCGAAAGGACCTTGAGCAGAAAACCAAGTAATAGAAAACCGTATCCCGCGTAGAGGGACCACAATAGCGGTACTTTGACGATGGCCGGTGTATACCAATCGCGCAGACGCACGCCATGGAGCACCAGCAGTCCGACGGACAGGGCGGCCACCCAGTCGCTTTGCTGAAGAAACACATCAGTGACGGCCCAGACCAGGAACAAGGCCATGCTGCCGATATCCACCCATCGCCGGTTCACAGGTTGGAAGTTTCCGCCGACGCCCCGTTCAATGAAAAACGGCAGGACGCGCCGGGCAATGGCGAAAATCAGGGCCAGTACCACATAGAGGCCCAGGTACAGACCCTGGCGAATGCCATCGCCTGCATAACCCTGCCAGCCCATATGAACATACAGATTGCTGAACAGCAGCAGGGCCAATATCACGAGTATCCAGAGCTGATGCCATTGCCTCACGCGCACCACCGGCAAGGCCACGGCGGCGATCAGTCCCAGCGTGAACAGGCTGTCGGCTGCCGCGGAGACGGTGAGCGTTGCTGGCACTGGCACAAAATAGGCGAGCCGCGCAATCAACCAGAGCCCGACCAGGCCCAGCAGGGCGGGGCCGCGCAACCCAGGCTGGCCGGTCCAATTGCCCACCGCAGTCAGCAGAAAGCCCGCGATTACCGCCATCGTATAACCAAAAATCATTTCGTGGCCGTGCCAGTGCATGGAGCCAATAGGTGCCTGAACCCACAGGGGCGAAAAAAAGTACTCTGCCATCCAGATGCCGATGGCGACGATCGCAAACAGGCTGGCGGCGGTAAAGAAAGGGCGAAAGCCGAGTTCGGACAGGGCGAAGGATGGCGGCGGAGTGTTTTGCTCAATATGAAACATGGCTGACCAAGAGTTGGAAGCGATGGGCGCCGGCGGCTTTAGGCTCGCCAATGCCTACCGGGCAGGACGAGCAGTCTTCAGCAGTGCCTGAAGGGACGGTATGTGCCAGGATGATAACCACCGGCACGGAATCGCGGAAAGAGTCGTCATCAGGCTTGCTGTACGGCGTACGATGCTCATGGGTTCATTCTCACAGTTTCACGCCTTGGCGCCCGGTCTTGCAGTAGTATCGACAGCCGGTCTGGCTGTGAAATATGCCCGCCGTGCCAGCGGGGAATCGCAGCCAGGTTCCGGCTGGGTGGGCAGCCTCTCCAGCTTCGAGCAGACCGTCCAGCACCAATATCTCCGTTACCAAGGGAAATTCCGCTTCCACCGGGGTTGCCCCAGGCGTTATTTGAAACAGCGCTACGGCCTCATTGCCGAGACAGTGCAAGTGCATCGTTTCCAGCCCCGCCATTTGGGTCGGCTGCCAGCCTTCCGCGCCGGTATCGACCACGACCCGTCTGCGATCGTCCTTTGGAAACTGGCGCAATTTGACGAACAATTCACAGCCGCTTTCTGTCCAGGGGGCGTGGCTCCAGCCCTCCGGATTGCGCACGTAGCTGCCGGCCTGGAAGTTTCCAGAATGATCGGAGAAGACCCCGCCCAGCACCAGAAACTCCTCGCCGCCGGGGTGGCCGTGGCGACCGAAACGGCTGCCGGGCTCGAAGCGGACCAGCGTGGTCAGTTGTGGGTTCTGGTCGCCGATACGTTCCAGTCGCTTGCGCCACACGCCGACTGCGGGCGATGCCTGCCAGTCCATCTGTGCCGTATCCACTGCCAGCGGCCTGCTGAAGTCGGGGTGAATCTGCGTCCCTTGGTCGTCGTTTGGGTGGGCTGCCGGATGTTCCCGTGCCTGATTCATCAAAAGGTCTCCACGTGCGGCCGAATATCCAGTTCGTGTGTCCAGGCGCTACGTTCCTGTTCTACCAGGTTCAGACAGGTCCGCGCCACCGAGGCCGGCTCCAGGCATTGCGCCTCGCTCATGCCGAACTGATCGCGGGCGCGCTCGCCCCACAGCACCCCATCAATGACCAAGTGAATGACATGGATGCCCTGCGGCCCTAATTCCCGTGCCAGAGATTGTGCCAAGCCGCGCAGGGCGAACTTGGCAGCACCGAAGGCCGAGAAGTTGGCGCCGGCTTTGACCGAGGCCGTCGCGCCGATCATCAGCAGGGTCCCTCGACCGAGCTCCAGCATGTCCGGCAGGACCCGCTGTATGCCATGGACTGCCGCCAGGCAGGTGGTGCGCCACAGCGCTTCGTATTCCTCAGGCTGAGTGTCCTGACAGGCCCCGCCGAGAAAACGGCCCGCATTGTGAATGTACAGACCAGGTGCGCCAAAACGGTTCTCCACCTCTGTGAGGGCGGCATCGACCTGACTCGCGTCGGTCAAATCGCAACATAGTGGCAGGAAGTGTGCCCGACCTAGACCTTTCAGCAGCGTTTCCCCCGCTTCCGGGCCGCGCGCCAGCCCTGCCACGCGGTATCCCGAACCGACGAGCTGACGACAAAGCTCAGCACCAAGACCTTCGCCAAGCCCGGCTACGACGGCAGTACGTTGGTTTTGGTTCATGGCTGTCGTCTCCTTCTTGGAAAGATGCGATGTATGCGCAGCGGGTGGACGAATGAATTAAGACCCGAAGAGGGTTCGAAACCTTGTTGCAACACTTTACAGCAAAACCGGAGCGTTGCTCTTGGTGGCTGCACCCGAAAATCGCTTCACGCTGATGTAAATGGCGGCTGAAGGCCCGGTCTTCAGCGTTACCGGGGAGCGTGGTTCGGGACAGGTACTCAGGCAACGGCAACCTCCGCCGTGACCGTGCCGGCGGGGTGACGTTTCAGCGGGCAGAGATGTTGCGCTAGTTTACGTAGGATGCGGATCTTACGTGATGTTGACTCCTATGACTGCCAGCTGCATTGAGGTCCAAGCATTTCTGCTCGGGAAACAGCCTGTCTGCAACCTTTGTGTCGGGCATGGCCTGCGGGCTTGTGTCAGTTGCGTGAGGGGGCGAGTCCACGGTGCGCTGGCCGATTGCGCCAGCGTGATCTCCTACCTGGATGGCGACGGCCTTGGCGCCGAGGTGGCCGGTGCCAGCAACGCCGATCCCCAGCAGATCGATCTACCCGCTGGAGACGGGATCGTCTGCGCGCTGACAAATGTGCGCAAAACGGGCTCCCTGGAGTTGCTAAACAGACCGTTCCCACGACTGATGCAGGTGTTTTTGAGTTGCAGATCGACGGATCGACGCTGGCGCCAACGTTGATCCTGGCGGGCCGGTATTGCTGTCCTCGGCCGTTGCCGTGCCTGCGTTGCAAACCCTGGGCTTGCTTTTGTCGGCACTGATTCTCGCAGTTGCCGGGTCGATCGGCATCCGGCTCGGCGCCGCAACGCGAGGTGCAGAGAGGCGGGAAGACTTGTCTTGAATGCTATGGCCGCGATAAAGTACGGGATTCGTCAATCTGCCAATGGCCAGGTCGAAGCTCTGCGGCTTCGACTACCCCGTTTGATCAACCTTCCGGAGGGGATCTATCCCATTTGGAGGGCGTGGGCATACGCCTTGATCAGTGTTACCCTATATTAGCGTGTCTTTACAGACTAATGCCCTACTACTGAGGTAGACCGATGAGCGAAAAACAGGAAATGATTCAGCGGATGCTGGAGCTGCAAGGCAAATTCATCGAGCTGGAGCACGAGAAAGGCGTCAGCGGCAAGGACTTCTTTACTGCGGAAGAAGGCACCTTTTTGCGTCAGTACCGCGACGAATACCAGACTCTGGCTGACAAGGTAATCAACCTTGCCCATGCCGAAGCCGGCTCGATTCGCGACTGATCTCGCGGCTATGCCGTAGGCGATCCGCGTGTCGGGTCGCTCCCAAAAAGGGGTGCTCATGCGCCCCTTTTTGCTTTTCTGGCGGCGTGTTCCGGCTTGCCTTAGCGCCGGTCTTGATTACGGTAGCGGAACAGAATGAACGGCCAGAGATACATTTGGCCCAGCACTTGGGGGAAGGTTTCGGCCTCGGGAATGGTCAGGCCGCGGTGCCGGGCTAGCCGCAGGGATACTACGCCGGCTATGGGCCATATTGCGAAGACCAACAACAGCGCTGCCTCGGCGGTCATTGGGAGTGGGAGTCCTTGACGCTCGCTTTCTCGTCCCTGCCGAGTTCTTGTGCCGTTCCTTCGCGTTCGTCTTCGGGGTCGCGGGACGATTCGTCCTCAGGCAAATCCTCTTCACCTAAGTTGGCTTTGTCGTCTGCCGGCAGAGGTTCCGCGGACAAGTCTTCGGCGGCCTGGTTATCCGGGTTCGGCTGAGGCGCTTCTGCAATTTCCTCCTCGTCGACCATGGCCTCGGCCTCCTCCAGCGAAACCTTGCGCAGGCTGTTGGTGGCGATCAAATGCAGGCCCAGGGCGACGACATGGCGGCAGATGCCTTTCTCTTGCCATTCGCTGCAAGTGCAATTGCTGGCAAGGCGGTCATCCTCTTGCCACAACAGGCTGACCCAATAATTGCGAAATCGGCCGTCCACTTTGGCGCGGACCACGCCGGCTTCGCTCTCGATGGAGCTGATGCGCTTGTCGCGGACATAGGTCTTGGCCTTGGCGTAACTGTTGCTACCCGTTGCCTGCTTCAGGATTCTTTTCCTGCGAAAGCGTTCTAGCATCCCCTGGATTCCCGTTTAAGCGCCCCTACGCCCTGTCCGGGACTTATGTTGCCGTACCTGCGCTAAGAATAATACCAAAGTGGAGGCTCCAATTGGTGTCAATTCTTGCGTCCAGGCGCGCCTCAACGGATTTCGATTTTGTAACCCTGTACCTCATCCTGGGCCGATGCCGCCAGTTCGAGTACAGCTTGTAGAAGCTGCCCCGGCAATAAACGGTCGATTGCGCCGGAGTAGGCCAGGTATTCTTCAGGAGCGAAGGTGCGCTGGCCGATGGCTTCGTCCCGTGCATTCAATAACTGTACCTGGATAGCCGGGGGCGGCTGCGGGAAATCGGCATCGTTGCGCAGGCTGATGTTGAGCAGGAAGTGGTGGCCAGTGGGGGTGGTGCGGAGGTCGCTGTCCACCACCGCCATGGATTGCAGGTTCCGCAGCGGCTCCAGTTGGCAATCGAGGTAGTTACAAAACCGTTCCATCCAGGGGCGTAGCTGCGGGTTTTGCGCAAACAAGTCTCGCTCCACCCATAGCACCTGGGCCGCCAACAGCGCGAGCAACAGGAATCCGGTAAAGGCCCAGGCCAACGTGCGTACAAACTTGCCACTGCGGCTTGGTGTACCTGGCGCCGGTTCGGCGTCGGGTGCGGCGTTCGAGGAAGATTCGCTGGTCAGATTTTCCAGCGCATTGAACACGCGTCGGCAACCGCTGCATCGGACAATGCCTTGTGCGGCGTTGAGTTGGCTGCGGCTGACTCGATAGAGGGTACGGCAATGGGGGCACTGGGTGAGCATGGGGTCAATCCGTGTCGGCGCGCGAGCGAACACCGTGGATTCGCACCCAATCTTCCCGCACCATGGGTTCGTCCAGGGTCAGTGCCGTGGCATAGGCCGCCGAGACCTGCCCCGCCTGTTCGCCAAGGATGCCCGAAAGTACCAGATGCCCCCCCGCTCGGGTGAGTCTCGTCAGTCGCGGGGCGAGTTCGATCAGGGGGCCAGCCAGGATGTTTGCCAGGGTGATATCGGCTTCGATCTCAGGTAGCGCTTCCGGTGCGTAGAGCGCCAAACGCTCGCTGACGCCGTTGCGCCGTGCGTTTTCGAGGCTGGCCTCCAATGCTTGGGGGTCATTGTCGGTGCCGATTGCCCGTTCGGCCCCCAGCAGCAGGGCGGCAATGGCCAGGACGCCGGAACCGCAGCCGTAGTCGAGGACGGTGGCGCCCCTCAGGTCTGCGCCATCGAGCCATTGCAGGCACAAGGCCGTGGTGGGGTGGGTGCCGGTTCCAAACGCCAGGCCGGGGTCCAGCTTGAGTATCACGCTGTCCGTCGCGACGTCCTGCGGCTGTTGATCGTGAGGGCAGATCCAGAGTCGGTTGCCGAACCGCATGGGGCCGAAGTGGTCCATCCAGGCCCTTTCCCATGGGCGATCGGCGAGGGTCTCCTGCTGAAAATCTTCCAGCCAGTGCGCCGGCAGGGCGACCTCCAGGGCGGTGCGTATCAGGCGTGGATCTGTGTTGGCCTCGAACAGCCCGGTCAGGCGGGTACGCTGCCACAATGGGGTTTCGCCGGGGCCGGGTTCCAATACGGGCTGATCGGCGGCATCACCGTAGGTTACCGAGACGGCGCCCAACTCCTCCAGTAGCTCGGCTACCTGCTCCACGTGGCTGGAGGGGGGTTCCAGAGAGATTTGCAGCCAGGGCATGATCGGTAGTGCTTTGACGGGCTCCGAGGAGGCCGCTTCTCAGGCTCAGAGCCCGAGCTTCTGCTCGAGATAGTGGATGTTGGTGCCACCGGCGGCGAAGGCGGCATCGCTGATGATGTCGCGGTGCAGTTCGATATTGCTGCGTATGCCCTCGATGATCATCTCGTCCAGCGCTGAGCGCATGCGTGCCAGGGCGGCGGCGCGGGACTCGCCGTGGGCAATGAGCTTGCCGATCATGGAGTCGTAGTGGGGCGGCACGAAGTAGCCGCCATAGATGTGGGTGTCGACGCGGATACCGGGGCCTCCCGGCGCGTGAAAACGCTCGATGAGTCCCGGGCTGGGGTAGAAGTTCTTGGGATCTTCGGCGTTTATTCGGCACTCGATTGCGTGGCCGCGCCATTCGATATCCTTCTGCCGATAGCTGAGCGGCTGCCCGTCGGCGATGCGCAGTTGTTCCTTGACGATGTCCACGCCGGTGATCATCTCCGTTACCGGGTGTTCGACCTGCACGCGGGTGTTCATCTCAATGAAATAGAATTCGCCGTTCTCGTACAGAAATTCAAACGTGCCGGCGCCGCGGTAGCCGATTTTGCGGCACGCCTCGGCGCAGCGTTCGCCCACCTTGCGCCGCTGGCGATCATTGATGCCGGGGGCGGGGGCCTCTTCCACCACCTTTTGGTGACGGCGTTGCATGGAGCAGTCCCGTTCACCCAGATGGATGGCATTACCATGGGTGTCGGCCAATACCTGGAACTCCACATGGCGCGGGTTCTCAAGGTATTTTTCCATGTAAACCATGTTGTTGCCGAAGGCTTGGCCGGCTTCGGCCTGGGTCATGGCGATCGCATTGGGCAGGCTGGCCTCGGACCGTACCACGCGCATACCGCGCCCGCCGCCGCCGCCAGCCGCTTTGATGATGATGGGGTAGCCAATTTCTCGGGCGATGCGCAAGTTTTCGTCGATGTCATTGCCTAGCGGGCCGTCGGAGCCGGGGACCGTGGGCACCTTGGATTCCTTCATGGCCTGGATGGCGGAGACTTTATCTCCCATCAGGCGGATGGTGTCCGGCTTGGGGCCGATAAAAATGAACCCGCTCGACTCCACGGTCTCCGCAAACTGGGCGTTCTCCGACAGAAAACCGTAGCCAGGGTGGATCGCAACCGCGTCGGTGACCTCGGCGGCGCTGATGATGGCGGGGATATTGAGATAACTTCCCGCAGAGGGGGCGGGGCCGATACACACGGATTCGTCGGCCAGGCGTACGTGTTTGAGATCCCGGTCGGCCTCAGAATGCACAGCAACCGTGCGAATGCCCATCTCCTTGCAGGCGCGCAGGATTCGCAGGGCGATTTCACCGCGATTGGCGATGAGAACTTTATCCAGCATGTCGATACCGTTTCGGCAAAAGAGCGTGGCGCGAGGGCTTCAAGAGGTCTGCGACCCTACTGGATAACCACCAGGGGTTGGCCATACTCGATGGGTTGGCCGTTATCCACCAGTATGGCGGCCACGGTGCCGGCCTTGTCGGTTTCGATCTGGTTGAGGATCTTCATGGCCTCGACGATGCAAAGGGTGTCGCCCACATCCACATGCTGACCCACCTCTATGAATGAGGGTGCGCCAGGGGAGGGTGCGCGGTAAAAGGTGCCTACCATCGGGGAGGTGATCACGTGCCCGGCGGGAATCCGATCCTCTTCCTCTTCTTCGCCGGATGAGGCCGATGCCGCCGCCGATGGGGCTGCCGGAGGTGGTGGCGCGTAGGTGGGGACGAATTGGGTGGGGGCGTTGCCGGCGCATCGGCTGATGCGAACCGATTCCTCGCCCTCCTGAATTTCGATTTCCCCAATGTTCGACTCTTCGATCAGTTCGATGAGTTTTTTGATCTTGCGGATATCCATGGACGGTCCGATTGGCTGTGTTCGTTACCCTGGCGCGGCCCCAGATGGGGGCGCCGCCTGTGTGCCTATTGCGCGCGCTCGATGATGCGGATCGCGGCGTCCAAGGCCAAATTGTAGCCATGTGCCCCAAGGCCAGTGATGGTGCCCAGGGCAATGTCGGAAAAGTAGGAGTGTCTCCTAAACTCTTCCCGTTTATGCACATTCGACAGGTGCACCTCGATAAGTGGTATGCCCACGCCCAATACGGCGTCACGCAGTGCCACGCTGGTATGGGTGTAGGCGGCCGGATTGAAGATCAGGAGATCCACTCCTTCGCTGCCAGCCCCGTGTATCCATTGGATCAACTCGTGTTCGGCGTTGCTTTGGCGAAACAGCAGGCTGTGACCTGCCGCTTGTGCCTGTTCATGCAAGGCCGTCTCGATGTCCCGAAGTGTGGTATTGCCGTAGACCCCCGGCTCCCGGGTGCCGAGCAAATTCAGGTTCGGGCCATTGAGTACCAATATGGTCGCCATGTGGATGGGTTGTCACGAAAAACGGGTTTGTCAGGAAAAAACGGAAAAATGCCGCCAATTTCGCCTAACTTGCCGCTATGGTGATCAATCTTGCCCTCATGCGTGTTGGCGGAGTCGCTAACTTGTGAAAATTCAGCTTGGGCGAAGATTAGCAAACTTGGGGGGATTTTTCGACGGTTTCACGAAAAATCGCCGGAGTTACAAGGGAGGTAGGTGGGAAATGCTGGTGGGTCGGGACTTATAGCAGCGGGGTGACGACACTCAGGAGTTTATCTTTGCTCAGCAGTCCCCGATGCACGTAGATCAGATTGCCCTGGCGATCCACCACCACACTGTAGGGTAGAACGCCTTCCCTGTTTCCATAACGGCTGCTCACGGCATCTGCGTCAGACTCGCCATGCAGGGAGGGGTAGTTGAAGGCGAACTTGTCCGTAAATGTGCGTACTTTGTCGGCATCGTCTATGGCGACACCGACGAATTGAAGTCCACGCGGACCCAATTCGTTTTGCAGTTCGATGAACGAGGGTATTTCCCGCCGACAGGGGGGGCACCAGGTGGCCCAGAAATTCACCACCATCACCTTGCCGTCCCACTCGGCGACGTTGCGCAATTTACCGGTGGTATCCATGAGCGTGAAGTCCGGGCGGGTGGCCGGTGCCTGTGTGGTCGGTGCTGCGCGTCCTGAGCTGTCGTTTAAGGGCTCCGGCTCACTGAGCCATGATTGGAGTGCGAGGCCGCTGGTCAGGCCGACGATCGCCAGGACCACGACAATGACGAGATCGCGTTTGTTTTCCATGTATGTAAAAACCTGAAGGCAGACCCCGGCGGGGCGACGCCGGCCGGGGGGTGAGGGTGTGATCAGCGGATGGCCTGTTCCGCATGGGCGCGAAATTTCTCGGCCTCCAGGTATCCCACCAGCCGATAGCCCTTGCGCTCCTGGCCGTCTGCGCCGTAAAACAGGATGCTGGGTGGCCCGAAAAGCCCGAAGCGCTTCAGCAGGGCCTGATCCTGCTCGTCGTTGGCGGTTACGTCAGCCTGTAACAGCACCGTATTTGCCAGGGCTTGCTGCACCTCGGGATCTGAGAAGGTGTACTTCTCCATCTCTTTGCACGATACGCACCAGTCGGCATAAAAGTCGAGCATCGCCGGCATCCCGCGTTGGGAGGCGGCGGCAATTTCCCGGTCGAGATCGTCCACCGATTTGATGCGCTTGAACGGCAGCTCGTGTTGTGCCGCCGCGGCGCCGCCGCCATGGCCCCCACCGTTGGCCAGCAGGCGCAAGGGCTGGAAGGCGTCGGTGCTGCCGGAGGAGGCGCCAACGATCAGCACGGTTCCATACACCAGCATTACCAGGCCCAGGCCCTTCCAGAGTTTTTGCCAGCCGGTGGACTCCACCTTCAGTGGCTCCAGCGCCCCCATGTAAATGGCGGGCACGATCAGCAACAGCGCCCAGAGCGCCAGTGTAACCTGGCCGGGCAGTATGCGCTCCAGCATCCAGACCGCCACGGCCAGCATCAGCACGCCGAACACCGCTTTGACGGTGTCCATCCATCCGCCGGCGCGGGGCAGAAATTTGCCTGCTGAAGTGCCGATCGCCAGCAATGGCAGGCCCATGCCCATGCTCAGCGCGAACAGTGCCGCGCCGCCGAGGAAGGCATCGCCGGTCTGGCCTATATAGATGAGTGCCCCCATCAAGGGTGGGGCTACGCAGGGGCCGACGATCAAGGCCGAAAGCAGACCCATGACGGCCACGCCGGCGAATCCGCCGCCCTCTTGCTTGTTGCTGAGCATGGTTAGGCGGCTTTGAATGGCGTTGGGCATCTGCAATTCGTAGAAACCGAACATGGACAGGGAGAGCAGTGCGAAGATCGCCGCGAAGCTGCTCAGAATCCAGGGGTTCTGGAAGGCCGCCTGCAGATTGCTGCCGAACAGTCCGGCAACCACGCCGGCAATGGTGTAGGTCACTGCCATGGCCAGCACGTAAATCAGGGAGAGGGTGAAGGCGCGGCGGGTGGTGATGTTGCGGCCCTGTCCGACGATGATGCTCGACAGGATCGGGATCATCGGAAATACGCAAGGCGTGAAGGCCAGCAGCAGGCCGAAACCGAAGAAGCTCAGCACCGTAAGCCAGCCGCTGCCGCTGGCCAGGGACGCGGCCAGACGGTCCTGCTCAGAGATCGGCGCAGCCGGCGCTGTGCCGGGATTGGCGGCCGCGGTTGCCGCGGGCGCGCTCAGTGTCTGGCCGGCCGGTACCGCAGGCAGCTTCAGTTCGGTGTATTCCTTGATTGGCGGGTAACAGATGCCGGCCTCGGCGCAGCCCTGATAACTGCTCTCCAATGTGATGGTGCGGGCGGCAGCATCGCTGCGGGCCAGACGTATCGTTGCCTCCACGCTATGATGAAAAACCTGGATGAGACCGAAAAATTCGTCGTTCTTCTCTTCACCGGGCGGTAGAACGGTTTCCGCTATGGCGACGGCTTCCGGCACCACGCCATCGTGGTTGCGCAGGGCGAACTTGAATTTGTCGCGGTAGAGATAGTGTCCGTCGGCGATCTGCCAGACCGCTCTCAGCGTAGTGGGATCCTGGACGTCGACGATCAGCTTGAACGCCTCTTCCGGTGGCAGGACATCGTCATTCGCATCCATCAGGCCGAGGCTTTTGCCTAGCCCGGTGAGGGATTCCAGTGCGGCCGGCTTGGACTTGGTCTCGCTGGCAGGTTCGCTCAGTGCAGTCAGCTGCACCGAGCCCTTATGTAGCTGCGGCGGGTAGCAGATGCCCATATCCGCGCATCCCTGAAAGCCTGCCTCGTACTTGAGGTCCACGGCGCCGGAGCCTCCTCTCGTGATGGGGAAAGTAGCCACCACGGTGCCGCGCAGGATCTCCACGTCGCCAAAAAATTCGTCGCTCTTGATCTTGCCTTTGGGTAACTCCGGTTTGCCAAAGCCGGCCTCATCCGTGGTGCTGCGGATCTTGAGCTTGTCGCGATAGAGGTAATAACCGTCGGCGATCCTGTAGGTCACTTCCACACGGTCGCCGCCTTCCAGGCGGGATGTGACCTGAAACGCTTTGTCGGGTTCCAGCAGGTCGGCATCCGATTGGGCAGCGACCCATCCGGGGAGCAGGAGCAATAGCGAGAGCAATAGTGTTTTCATGACTTTTTATTCCAGGCTGCGGGTGACCCATTGCAGGTAGCCGGGCAGGCCCCGTGTCACAGGGACCGCGATTATCTCCGGAAGTTCGTAGGGATGCAGCTCCTGTAGCCGCATCTCAAGCCTCGGGTAGTGGGTCTGATCGGATTTGATCAACAGCAGGCATTCGCTGGAACGCTCCGTCCGGCCCTCCCAGCGATAGATGGATAGTAGCCCCGGTATCAGGTTTACGCAGGCCGCCAGTTTCTCTTCGATCAGCGTCGCCGCGAGTGATTCGCCGGCGACTTGGTCCGGGCAGGTGCAAAACACCAACAATGTTTCAGCCATCGATAGGTTCTCCATACACCGCCCGTCAAAAAGAATAGGACCGATTTCAGCGCCGTGATATTCCAGGAGGCGTGCCGATGGATGGCGATTTCCACCTGGCGCTGCGGCGCCCCGGTCTGCCGAAACCCCTCGGAACGCAAAGCCTGTGACCCGGCAGGCGCTTCCTGGGGCCTGCTGGTAGGAGCTAACTTGCGGCTTTCGCTGATTTTTCGAGGGCCTTGACTTTGGGTGTGTTGCCGCTATCATTCCTGGCACTCAACAAGGGGGAGTGCTAGCAGTCGCTCCCCTGGTGTTACCACCAACCCTTTCAGGAGCATTTAATCTCATGAAGATTCGTCCTTTGCATGATCGCGTGATCGTTCGGCGCATGGAAGAGGAGCGGACCACGGCGGGCGGAATCGTCATCCCCGATTCCGCTACTGAAAAGCCGGTGCGTGGCGAGATCATCGCGGTGGGTAACGGCAAGGTGGCTGACGACGGTTCCGTGCGTCCACTGGATGTGAAGGCGGGCGACAGGATCCTGTTCGGTAAGTATTCCGGCACCGAGGTCAAGGTGGATGGCGAAGAGCTGTTGGTGATGCGCGAAGACGACATCATGGCTGTGATCGAGGCCTGAGTGCCGGCCGTTACCCCACATTCGAATCCCCAAGCGAGAGGAAAATCCCATGGCAGCTAAAGAAGTCCGTTTCGGCGACGACGCCCGTTCCCGCATGGCGCACGGCGTCAACATCCTGGCCAACGCCGTCAAGGTTACCCTGGGCCCGAAGGGCCGCAACGTGGTGCTGGACAAGTCCTTCGGCGCCCCCACCGTCACCAAGGACGGCGTGTCCGTTGCCAAGGAAGTGGAGTTGGCCGACAAGTTCGAGAACATGGG
>JAGRGI010000001.1 GCA_020445565.1 Chromatiales bacterium | reverse complement strand
TTGGAACCGCCATTGGCGCGGAAAGCAACCTAGTGGCGTTGTGCGCCCAACGCCAGTCGCGGTTTCTCTGGGGTTTACAGGTGGCGCGACGGATGTTTCCACGAGATCTGGCCGCTTGAGGCTGGATAGTCTGCCGTTTGTCATGTACGTATGCGAGACGGCCATGCCGCGAGATGAGGCCGGTAAGCTGTGGATGTGGAGGCAAACTTGCGGCTCGCTACCGATCACAATATCTACGACTTTGACGCATTTTTGTTCAGCTCGAAAATCCTTATCCTGTGCTTTTATCAAGCTGGACAGAAGTATGAAATAAGTCTCGTTGGGTCTTGATGTTGACGTAGTGGAGTAGGTGATATAAAGGTATTTACCTAATCGGAAACGTGCAGAATCTTTCAAGACTCTTGAATTTTGTGCAACCCCAAGAGATTGAGATTCGTCGAAGGGATGGAGGGGTGTTTACGTTGAAAGCGAAAAAGGAGAAAAGGAAACCGCCATTTGATGTTCCTGGTATTAAAACCAAAGCAACGACGGAAGATATTACTGATGCCGTTCGGGAGTCGAGAGATGGGTAAAAAAAGATGAAAAGGATGTCCGGTTTTTTCTCCCATCAATTGGCATAGACGCGATAAGCTACAAATGGTCGACTATTTTATTGGCTAATTTCCCTTTTCTCTGTGTCGCGGACCGATCAACAGTGCGGCAGTAAAACCGCGGCGCAAATGTACTCTTTCTGTGTGCAGGAAATAGAAAGGTTGCCGTCATGGGCTTCTAGGATGCGCTGGACAATCGCCAATCCCAACCCGGTTCCCTGTGCTTTGGTGGTGAAAAATGGTTCGGTCAGCCGTGCCAAAGTTTCAGGCGGTATCTGCCCCGGATTGCGGATTTCGATCTGATGTCCACCGCTTTCGCCTTTCTGAATTTGCAGGCTCACCCTTTCGTTCGGACCCGTGGCCTGCAACGCGTTTGTAAGCAGATTAATCAGTACTTGCTTGAGCTTGTCCCGGTCGCCGCTCACTTTCATGGGCGACTTCGGCAGCAACGCATCCACCCGGCAGGTCTCGCTGCCCGTTTCCTGGCCCAACCCCACGAGAGTCTCTCGTGCCAGTTCCGTCAGATCAATTGATTCACGCTGGAGCACCTGGGGTTTTGCGTAAAGCAACATCTCGCTAAGCAGGGATTGTAAGCGGTCCCTTTCATTCAGGGCCAGTCGAATACGTTTTTCCGCATTGGGTGGCAGTTCCACGTTTTCGAGAAAATCCAGTGCCATGCCAATGGTTGTCAAGGGCGAGCGGATTTCGTGGGCGATCATCGAGGCAAATTCGCCAATGGCGGCCAAGCGTTGACGTTCTTCCAGCAGGATACGGGCATGATCGGCTTCGGACTGAGCGCGTTGACGCTGTAGCTCCGCCGCTGCCCGTGCCGCGAAGATGCGCAGCAAGTCCTCATCTTCTGCTGCTGCAACCATGGGCTTGTCATCTACCACGGCCAGGTGTCCGACTACCTCACCGTCGGCGCCGGTCATGGGTACGCCCAGGTACGATGTGAGCCCTTCCTCCTTGGGAAAGCGTTCGGCCAGCCTATCTGGATAGAAACAGGTCTCGCCGTCGATAACATCCCTGCAAGGCGTGCCGGTCAGTTCGTATTCCACGTCATCCAGAAACCGTTCTTGATCGATGAAGGCCAGCGCCCGAACCCGCAGTTTCTCCGGTTCAAGGCATTCGGTTACGAAGGCCATGCGCACATCCAGGGCGCGACTGAGGTGCTGAACCAGTTCCCGAAAGAAGCTCCCGCCTACAGCCGATGCCGTGCCGGCGGCGACTTCGCGCAGGCGTGCTTCCGCGCGGTCCCGTCGCCGGGATTCCTGCTGAAGACCTTCAAACAGGTGGGCATTCCGCAAGGAGATGGCGGCTTGGGCGGCCAAGGTCTGTACCAACATCTGGCGTTGCGGAGTAAACGCGTTTTCCACCAGTTCGTTGTTCAAGTAGAGCAGCGCTTCGAGTTCACCGCGGTTCAGCACCGGAACGCAGAGCACCGAGCCCAGGGAAGCGGTTTCGCGCTCCGGTAGCAGGGTGCGGTCGGATTCCGTAGCGCCGAGATGAAATGGCCGAAGGCTGTGATGAACGTAGTTCAGAATGCGCTCTTCCGCCCGATCCTTCCAATTGAAGTTGACGGGCGGTCCGATAGTAAGTTCCCCGCCCTTTACACGTCCCTCCATTTCGGGGATCAGTTCTCCACCATTGGTGACGAACAGCACCGCCAAACGGGCCCCGGTCGTTTGCAGCAACAGTTTCAGCAGTTGGCGCATCAGGCGCGTGGTGTCAATTTCCCCGGACAGGGCGGAGGCCGCGGTAGCCATGGCCTGCGCATCCAACAGGTCCAGGCCGTGCCGTTTGGCTGTCGCGCGCGGTGGGGCATTGCCAATCAACCCTCGGTGCTTTCCGATCAACTGCGCGGCTTTTCCCTGGGCACCCCAGGTGCGGTAGTCGGCCAGAGCGTCTTCCAAATGGAAATAGGCCAGCCGGCGGTTGCCGCGGCGCAGCCAGAACTCGCCGTATCGCTCCCTGATCAGCGCCCGGTGGTGGACGAATCCTGCTGTATCGGCCCCGTCCAAGGCCGCCTCGTAGGCGTCGATGGCGTCGGCGCTTTGGCCGACCAGCACCGCACGCTCCGCCAGTAGCAGGCGGTATTGGTGTTCGAAATTGCTGGGACTGTTCTTGGCCCACAAGCGCATCAGTTCGATCCATAGGTCGAGCTGTTCCCGATCATCGGCGGTGAGGTTGCCCCCGGCGGTCAGTGTGAGTGCGCCGTAAAAACACAGCCAAGCGTCCCAGATCATACCGCGTATGCCGCTAGCTGCCTGCCGTGCCTGATCGAGCATTGCGCGCGCGGCTGTGAGGTCGCCGAAGCAGTAAAGTAATTGCAGGCGGGCAATGTGATGAAAGGCCAGGAAAAAATCCACACCGCGGTAACTGTCCAGATAGGCCGGCTCGTCGAAGTCCCGCGACTGAAGATTGCCCGCTGTGCTGGACTCACCCTGCAATCCCCGGCCCCAGGCCAGCATCAGACGGTGTGCATCGTAAAAGCTGCGGTTGCCGCTGCGTTCGAGGAAGTCGAGCTTGGCCGCGTATTCCCGTTGAAAACGATCCAGTTCCATACCGCTGAACAGGGCATGCCAGCTTTCGTGGAAACAGCCGTAGGCGGCGTAGACGAAATCCCCGGATTCGAGCCCGCTGCTGTAGGCCGCGGAGGAATAGGGAAAACTCTCCGCGATGGGGCGGCGCCAGAAGCCGATGTAGCAGCTGAACATATGATTGATCTTCGCCCGCGAGCGCAGATCGTCGAAACGGTCATTGACCGCCAGCGCCAGACGGCCGAACGCATAGGCGGCGGCGTAGTCACGGGACAGAGCTCCCAGGGTGATGGCGTGGGTAACGTAGCCGTAGGCGGATTCCGGCGTATTGCCGTGGCGCAAGGACAGTTCCACCATGCGGGCCGCGATCAGTACCGTGAGTGGCTTGTCGCCAGCGATGTAAGCGGAGGGCCAAAGCGTCATGAGCAGACGCATGCACATCTTCAGCTCTTCGCCTTGCATCTCGGGCAATGCCAGCAAATGTCCGATTTCGCGACCCATCAGCAATTGTTCGATACGCGTCAGTGCTTGCGGTATGGCAAGCTCCTTCTTATTTGCGCCGTCAGGAAAGTGAATGCCGAATAGGGCCAGAGCAGCCAGGCCATCGGTGACCGAGTTGCCGAAACAGCCGGCGGTCTCGTGGCGAACCATGGACAGGGCATGAACCTCGCCACGCTCGAGATCGGATCGGGCATGGGTCAGCAACTGTTCGGTGTCCGCCTCCGCTATATCGGTGGCGCCACAGAGAAAGGCATTCTCGGCTCGTCCCAGATGCAGGGCAAAAGCCGCATCGTAGTCCCGTTCCCAGTGCCCTTCGCCCAGCGCCTGAATGCCGTAGTCAAAGTAGCGCAAGGCGGCCTCGAATGCCGCCGAACGGCGGGCCCGGCTGCCGGCGGCCAGGTTGAGATCCGCGGCCCGCCGCCGCTCAGTGTCCTTCCGGAGCAGATCCAGTGCCCGGTTGAGTTGGTCGGTAATCTCGAACAGACGCTCCGGGATCTCCTGGTCCGGGAACTGGGCCAGGAGCAGCTCAGCGATGCGTCGATGCAGTCCGGCGCGTCGCTCCACGGGTACCTGGCCGTAGGCCGCCTCCTGGATGCGGTCATGGCTGAAACGATAGCGTCCCTGGCCTTGGGATTCGATCAATCCGTCTTTCAGTGCCGGCAGTAGTCCATGGCGGACTCCCTGGGGTTCGCCGTCCTCCACGAGTGTCAGGGTCTCCTGGTCAAAGCCGTTGCCGATACAGGCTGCCACCTCAAGCAGCCGTTGGCTGTCCTCGGGCAGGCGGACAATTCGGTTGGCCATCAATTCGACCACGTTGTCTGTCGGTTGGGCGCGGCGAATCTCCGCGCTGTCCCATTCCCAGCCCTTGCCGCTGGTGTGGCGGATCAGTCCGTTCACGAAGGCGCTTTGCAGAAAGGCTCGGGTGAAAAAGGGGTTTCCCAAGGTTTTTTCCCGCAGCAGGTCGGCCAGGGAATCAACGCTGGATGCGGAACAGCCGAAGGTATCGCCGAGCAGCGAACGCAAATGGTCCGTCGACAGGGGTGACAGGGGGCACGTTGAAATCGTCACCCCCCGATCGTGAAAATGCCGCAAGGCGCTGGAAAGGGGATGGGACGAATCCACTTCGTTGTCCCGGTAGGCGCCAATGACCAACAGCCCGCGGACCTGATCGTGACTCAGCAGGGTGACCATCAGCTCCAGGCTGGCGATATCGGCCCACTGCAGGTCATCCAGGAAAAGGACCAAGGGCTCGGCGGGGCTGCACAGGACGGCCAGAAGACGCTGGAATTGCAGTTCCAGCCGGTTGCGGCCCTGAATCGGACTCAAACGGGGCACCGGCGGTTGGGACCCGATCACCAGCTCCAGGTCGGGCACGACCTGAGTGATCACGCCGGCATTGGCGCCCAGGGCGGTGAGTATGCTCTCCCGCCAGCGTTTCAAGGTGCCGCTGTCCTGGCCGAGCATTTGCCGGGCCAGATCGCCCAGGGCCTTGAACAGAGCCGAGTATGGCTGATCCCGATTCAGCTGATCGAATTTGCCGGCGGTGAAACGGCCCCCCGACAGGACAACGGACTGGCGCATCGCCAACACCAGCGAACTCTTTCCCACCCCCGAATAGCCGAAAACGCCGAACCACTCCGTTCCGCCCTGCTTGCAACGTTCAAAGGCGGACAACAATTGCGACAGGGACTGTTCCCGCCCATATAAGCGATGAGGAATGGGGAGATGATCCATCGGGTCTTCTTCGCCCAACGCAAAGTCGCTGATGTATCCCAGGTCTCGCAGCTCGTCGCGGCAGCGGCGCAGATCCGCCGCCAGCCCGGCGGCGCTTCGGTAGCGTTGTTCCGGGTCCTTGGCAAGCAGCCTTAACACCATGGCGGAAAGTTGTCCCGGAATCGCGGCAACGAGTGAATCGGGCGGTTCGGGCTGGCTGGCGATGTGCGCGTGAACCAGATCCAGTGCCTGTTCGGATTCAAAGGGTAAATGCCCGGTGAGCAGGCGGTAGAACAGGATACCCAGTGCATACAGATCGCAACGGGAATCGACGAGGCAATTGACGAATCCCGTCTGTTCGGGGGCCAGGTAGGTGAGGGAACCCTCCGCGATTCGGCAGTTGATGTCATCTTGCCCCGGACTCGCCGCCGACAAAGCGCTGGCGAAGCCGGTCAAGCGCACCCCGCGCACACGGGATTCCAGGTAGATACACTCCGGTTGCAATGCGCGGTGCACCACGCCGGCGTCATGGACCCGTTTCAGGCAGATGCCGATTGCCAGGGCGAGATCCAGGAACTCCCCGGTTCCCATGGGCGAGCCATCGAGCCGGGAGGAGAGAAAACTGCCGCCGGGGTCATCGCAGACCAAGGCGTCAACGCCATTGACATTCTCAATGCGCGGATCGGGCAATACCGATTGCCGGGGCAAGGTCCGTAGCAAGCGGCATTCCTCGCGAAGGGCATTACCGGCATCGTCTCCCTGCCCGAGTTCGATAAGCACCGCGAACCCATCCCGGCGTCGCGTTGCCTGGCACACGGTGTTTCCGCCTCGGTGAAACAACTCCTTTTCGATCCGGTAGGCGGGCTCTTCACCGAGAGTATTTGCCATGTTCCCGTCTTACCCTCATGCAGGAAAATCAACGGACCGGAATGCCTCCCTCAACCCAGACCGAACTAATTCAGGTGGTCTGCTTAGTCTAGACCAGGAAACGGTTGGATAGATTTCACTAGGAACAATAAGGGGGTAATGTGTGCCGCCTGCGCCCGCGTTCGCCCAAACCGCGGAAACTGGGATAGAATCGGGCCAAAGGCAGCGGATCGCAGGTCGGGTTCGATGGCTATTTATCGGTCATGCCGTCGCACGTCGGGTAACTTCTTATTGGTCATGCATCAAAAAAATTTAATCGGATGAGGATATTTTATGATAAAGCTTTCTGTGAGCATTGATGTTTCAAACTTGAAACAGGCGGAGACCTTTTATATTGAAGCGCTGGGTTGCAAGAAGGTCAGAGATCAGGGTGAAAGCATGTCGGTACTTTCAACCGAAAACTGTGATATTTATTTGCAAGAGAAAGAGGGTGGAACGAAACCGGTTCCATCAGATGTGGTTAAGCGTGATTATTCCCGTCATTGGACACCTGTCCATTTGGACTTTCTTGCCGAGAATGTAGATGAAATTGTTGAGAGAGTGAAGCAGCATGGCGGGTCTCATGAGGGGGGTGAAAGTGCTGAATGGGGTTCTATCGCCTATTGTGCAGACCCGTTCGGTAACGGTTTCTGCGTAATTAATGAGTGAGACGGGTAGCAGAGAAAATTATAACGGAGTGTGAGAGTCAGGCGGACGTTTGTCCGCCCTGTGTCTTATGCCAAAGTTGCGTAAGAAAAGGTCTTTTTCCCAATCATCATCTACAAGCGGATCAAAAGCGAACGGAAAATTTCAATTTCGCCAGCCAGGCCGTGTCGTCGTCGGAGCCGTAGGCCTTGCCTGGGAAAAACGCGCCGATCAGAAGGCTGAATTTTACGCGTTTGTTGGGCCGATAGGCGGCGATGAGATCGATCTCCCGACCGATGTCCGCGTCCCTGCCGTTGGGGTCCTCTTCCAGATCCGTGTCGAACAGCTCGTCCGCCGCCTCCACCTGACGGTAACGAAGCAGGGCCAGTTCGATGGAGCTGTCGTCGCTGGGTTGCAGGCCGAGTACCAGGGAGTAGATGTACAGGTTGCTCAGTTCGAGATCCGCCACCTCACCGTAGATGTTGTAGCTGGTGCGTCCGAATACCCGGCTCTCGTTGTCCTGCAGATCGGTCTGGCGGAAGTTGCGGTCGACCCCGTCGTCGCGCCGCGCATCGCCGCTGCCGAAAGCGGCTCCCAGGCCGATGAACGGCTCCCAGGGTAGGTCGGCTCGCCAGACGATCCCCAAGTCGGCGCCGAAACCGCGTAGCTTCCGGCCTTTGGCGCTACCGCCCAGCCCTGCCAGATTGGCCCAGTAGCGTAGGTCGGAGCTGATTCTGCCCACCGCCTGCACGCCGAGAAACACCGGGTTTTCGCGCTTGTCCGATTCGTTGTCGCGGCGCGCGATCAGGTAGGCGTTGTATTCGGATTTTTTCTTTGGCAGGTAACCGGCGCGCAGGATGTAATAGTCGTTGCTGTCGCTGGTGCCGGCGTGGGCATGGTCTTCGGGGAATGCCTTGGACCGGCCGGCGGCGACCTCGAAGTCGAATTCGTCCTTTTGCCAGATCAGCCGTAAGGCGTCGATGCGCTCGTCGTACCACCAGGAGCGCGGGTCCTTGAAACGCTGACGTCCCACGGTCAGGGACAGATTCTCCGCGATTTGCGGGAACTGTACGTATGCCTGCCGGACCCGCAGATGCCCCTCAGAGGTGTCGCCGTTGTCGTCTCCCTGACTGAAAAAATGCCGGCCGTCCGCCTGGAATTCGCTGTACAAACGCCAATTCGGGCTGGATTGGTAGGCGAATACCGCGCGCAACTCCGGTTCCAACAGGGTCAGGTGGTCGGGCTTTTCGTGGTCCAGGTCCAGGTTGTTGCTGTACTCCAGGGAGGTGACCAGGTCCGAGCCGAACCAGAGATTGGGCGTCAACGCCAGGCGGGCCTCCGGTGGGGCGGAGAACTCAAAGCCGCCATTACCGTTGCCGGCGGCCAGCAGCGGGCCCGTAAAGAGCAGACCGAGTAAAACAAGTCGGGGGTGACGCAACATACTGTCAACTCACAACCAGGTCGTGATGGGTGCCGAGTTCGGCTTCGCAAAAATCCAGTACACGCTCGGCGAAGGGCCGGCGTTCGGGTAGTTGCAGGGCGATGGCGATGTGCCGGGCGAGCGTGAGCCGGCGATAGAGATCGGCCGCCTCCGGCAGGCCGGGATCTGCCGACACTTCCCGATAGCGCTCGATGAACGCCTGTTGTACGGCGACGAAGCCGTTGGGATGGCCAAGGTTGCGCAGGGAATGTTCTTGCAGATGGGCAACGAAATTGCCTACATCCAAGGCCGGGTCGCCCAGGCAATAGAGGTCGAAATCCAGCAGCCAGACCGATGCGCCGTCACACAGTACCTGGTCCGGGTAGAAGTCACGATGAATCCCGGTTTTGGGGCGGCCGGCAAGTTTGCCGCGCAGGTTGTTGCAGGCTTCGGCTATGTTGCGAATACGCGATTCCCAGTCCGGCTTGACCTTCGATGCCTCCTTCAGGCGCTCGGCCAGGATCGCAAGCTCGTTGTCGATCCTGTGACTGCGTTCCGGCTCCGGCCCGGCCCGGTGCAGGCTGAAAAGTGACTCGGCAATTCGCCGGGCGGCCTCGATCCCACGCGGATCAGACAGGACTTCCCATGCCGTTTTGCCACTCACCTTTTCCTGCAACCACATACCGAGCGATGGCACCGTGCCCAGCGGGCGGGGAACGGCCACCGGTGCCGCCGACAGGTGTTCCATGAGCTTCCAGGTTCGGGTGTCCAAACCCTTGGCGCGACACTTTCCGATGATCCGGCGTTCGCCTTGTGTATCCTCGATCCGGTATTCGATGACGGCCCGGCGTCCGGGTTTATGTTGCAACAGCCGGCAGCTCGTCAGCCGGGCATCGGCCGGCGCGCCCATCGCCGCCAGGAGCGCCGGTTCGCAGCGCAGTGAGTTTAGCGCCTCGTCCAGACAGGGCATGGCTGCGTCCCTCGCCATTGCCTTGGCTGGCCGGCCAAGGGTCGAGCGCAGCAGCCAGCGACTGCGTTCCAACAAACGGCGCGTTGCCTCGGGCCAGTCCGGCAGGCAGTCGCGAAACGGCCGGTGGGCGAGTTCGAGCAGGCCCAGGACGGTATAAACCCGCAGCATGTCTTCGTCGTAATCACCTGACTTGCGGTAGCCTGCCAGCAGAGCCTCGGTCAGCGCCGGCACGGCGCGCGCCTCGATCCGGCCCCGCAGCACCTCGTACTCCAGGTGGGCGATGAACAGGCCCAGGTCACTCTCGCCACGGCCCAGGTGCAGTTCGTCGAAATCCAGCAGCGCCACGCCCTCGTCGGTGACAAGCACCTGGTTCGAATAGAAGTCGCCGTGCAAAAGGTCCGACCCGGCATCGAGCGTTGTCAGGGCCGATTGAACCGCATCCCAGAGTGGCCGAGCGAGTGGTCCAAATGCCGGCAACAGCCAGCTCAGGGTGTCAAAACCCGCCTCCAGCCGCCCTTGCATTTTGTGCGCTGAGCGAATCTCAACGGGGTTTACCGTCGGGTGCGCGTGTAGCTCCGCCAATCGCTCACCGGCCGCTTTTAACGGCGCACCGGGTGTCTCGCCGCTCAATAGGATTTCCGTCAGGGTCCTTCCCGGCTTCCACGTCATGACAAGCGCATGGCGGTGCTCGCGGATGCAGGCGACCTGGGGAAGAAAGCACACCTCGGCGGCCAGCTTTGCCTGTGCCAGGGTTCGCTGCCAAGTGGAACGTTTATAGAGCTTCAATACCCCCCTGGGTCCGTCCGCTCCGTCCAGGCGGGCGACGAAACGCCGCTCCGGTTTGTAGGCCAGGGTGGAGAAACCCACCAGATCCGATTCCTTACTTAGTTGCGCCAAACTGGCCGGGTCGGCGACACGGCGCAGGGAGTGCAGTTCCTTGTCGTTGGGAAAGAACGAGACCGCCAGCTTGCGCTGCGGCAGTATCAACACGCCGGGTCCCAGCGGACCTTCGATCTGTTTGCGTTCGGCGGCCTTCTCCAGCTTGACCGCTGCCGACTCATGGTAGGTCTTTGCGTAGCAGCTCAGCGGCTCGCCGTTGTGCTGTCCGGTGTAACCCACCAGGCAGCTCATCCCCGGTTTGTAGCGGATGTAATCCCGTTTGAGCGTCAACTCGCCCGTCTGGGGCAGGGCTCGACGGATCTCGGCGGCCAGTTCCTCGGGGCTGAGCAGCACGCCCAAGGCCGGCAGCTCGCGATCCCTGCGCAACAGCTCAGCGTCTGCCGACGAGGATGACGGCGTCACGATCTGGCCTCCGGGAGTCTTGCTGTTGCGACGCTCCCGCCGTGAATTCATTGTGGTCTTCTCGTACATCATGATGACCCTGTTCGACGATAGTGCCCTGCTCCAGATGGAGCACCCGGTCGGCAATGCGAGCGGCTTCCGGACGGTGGGTGATATGCAGCGTGGTTCGGCCGTACGCCAGGCGGGTGAGAGCACGCAATACCAAGCGTTCGTTTTCTCGGTCCAGGGAGGTGGTGGGTTCGTCCAGAATCAGGATGGGGGTGTCCCGCACCGCTGCGCGGGCAATGGCGAGGCGTTGTCGCTGTCCGTTGGACAGGGTGACGCCGCGCTCCCCCAGAACCGTGTCGTAGCCCTGGGGCAGGGCGAGGATGAAGTCCTCCGCCAGGGCGAGTCTCGCCGCCTCGCGGATGCGCTCCTCGCTCACCTCGCCGGCACCGTAGGCGATGTTGTCGCGCACACTGGCGGCGAACAGCAGGGTGTCCTGCAACACCACGCTGATCTGGCCACGCAGGGATTCCAGCGTAAATCCGCGAATGTCCGCGCCGTCGATGCATACCCGGCCGGATTGTGGATCGTAGAGGCGCAGCAGCAGGGACGAGAGAGTGGACTTGCCGCTGCCGGAGGCACCAATCAAAGCCACGTGGCTGCCGGCAGCGATACGCAGATCGATCCCACGCAAGATCGGGTGGCCGGGTTCGTAGGCAAACCCGATTCCTTCGAACGCCATGTCCCCCTTGAATGCCGGTGCCTTGCGCGCGCCGGGCAGCTGGCGAATCTCCGCCTCGGTTTCGAACAGCTCCACGATGCGTTCCGCCGCGGCGGATGCCTTTGCCAGTCTTGCGCCGTATTTGGCGAAATCCCGCAGTGGACGGAAGGCGCCCTTAAGGTAGAACAGAAACACCAGCAGCTCGCCGGGTGACAACTCGCCGGCCAATACCCGGCGCGCGCCGAACCAGAGCACCAGGGCGGTGGACAGGGCGATGAGCACGTCCACGCCCCGCTCCAGGCCGGCGGAAAGGCGCTTTACGCGCACGCCCTCTTGCAGGCTGGCACTGTTGTGGCCGGAGAAGTCCTCGGCGAAGCGACCGTCCAGGGACAGGGACTGCACCGTCTTGATGGCGCCGAAGGATTCCGCCGCGGTGGCCGCCATGGCACCCTCGCGCTTGCGGGTCTTGCGCGCCGCCTCGCGAATCCGCCTGCCTTTTTTCCAGGTGGCCAGCGCCAGCAGGGGTAGTGTGGACAGGGCGATCATCGACAGGCCGGGGTCCAGCCAGAGCATCACCGCGAACATGCCCGCCAGCACCAGTACATTGCCCAGCAGCGGCAGCAGGGCGGTCACGGCCACGTCCTGCACCATGCCTACGTCGCCGATCATCCTGACCACCAGATCGCCGCCGCGCGCCTTGCCATGAAAGCGCAGCGACAGGGTCTGAATATGCCGAAACAGGGCGGCGCGAATGGCCGTGAGGCTGCGGTTTCCGGCCAGTGCGAAGCCCACCGTGCTCAAATAGCTGGCGCCCGCCCGCAGCGCCGCGATGGCGACCAGGGCGAGGGCGGCGACGGACAGCAGGGTGGTGGGCTCCCAGGATTGAATGGCTTGAATTGAAACACGTCCCCGTTCCGGCGATTGTCCGGCGATGCGGTCGATGACGAATTTCAGCGGCCAGGGCTCCAGAATGCGCAGCAGCGTGCCCAGCAGCAACGCGATCAGGGCACCGCCGATCAGGCCGCGCTGCGGACGCACGAACGGCGCGAACACGCGTAGAAAGTGGCTGATCCCCGGCACGCTGGCCAAGACGGAAACGGGTCTTGCCATGTCAGCCCGTCCCCGAGATGCCGGTCCAGCGTCGGTGTGGCGTCGCCAGCCGCAGGACCCTGTCGGCCACGGCGTTCCAGGTGTGGTGTGCACAAACCTTCGCCCGCGCCCGCCTGCCCATGCGGCCGCGCCGCGCGGGACTGGCCTTGAGCCCCGCCAGGGCGTCGGCCAGACTTTGCGGGTTGCCGGCCTCGCAGAGCAGGCCGTCGTAGCCGTGTTCGATCAGGCCCTCGAGTTGTCCGATGCGGCTGGCCACCACCGGTCTGCCCGCCGCCATGTACTCGTAGACCTTGAGCGGCGAGAAATAGAACTCGCTGAGATCAGGGTAGGGCGCCACGGCAACGTCCATGGAGGTGAGCAGTCCAGGGACCCGATCCGGCGCCACGGCGCCGACGAACGCCACCCTGGGGGCAATTCCCCATTCTCTGGCGCGTTTTTTCAGGTGCTCCAGCTCCGGTCCGTTTCCCACCACCAGCAGGCGTGAAGCGGGAAACAGCCTTACCAGCAAGGCAAAGCCCTCCAGCAGGTTTTCCACGCCGTGCCAGGGCCTCAGATTGCCGACGAAACCCACAGTGAACTCGCCCGGACAGGCAGGCAGGGACGCCGGCACCTCAGGAGAGAACCTATGCGTGTTCACCCCGTTGGGGACAACGTGCACTTTCCCGCGAGTTTCGGCAAAGGTGTCCAGCCACTGCGCCACTTCGGCGGATACCGCGGCGATAACCTCGCTGGCGGCAAAGGCCTTGCGTGCGCACTGATAGGCAATGTCCGGGTTGTGCAGGCTGCGGTAGCGGCGCTGCTCATCGATCAGGGGGGCGTTGACCTCAAGCACGGTCGGGATGCCCGCCAGGTGGGCGGCTTGCAGGCCGGCATAGCTCCACAGCGAATAGCGCTCGTAATACAAGCCGCAGTCGCCGTGGGCACGCATCGCCAGGGCCAGATCCCGGTTGGCCGCCAGGGCGGCCAGTTCGCGGCGGGCGTCGTCGCCCTTGGGGAGTTCCGGCAAGGGTTCCACGATCACCTGGCCCAGGTCCTCGGGCGGTGGGCCGCCCGGTCGGTTCGACAGCAGAACCAGTTGGTTCGCCTTGCGACCCATGGCGCGCAACATTTCCTGGATGTGCAGGGAGCAACCCTTGTGGCCAAAGGCTGGCACCCCCGGATCGGCGCAGCAGTAGACGATTTTCATACCGCTATCCGCCTCGGCGTCGGCACCGCATCGCGCTGGAAGAGTTCGCGTACCTGAGCGGCGTTGTGATGCACATCGAAATTCTTTTCCATCAATTTACGGGCGTTGCGGGCCAGGCGAACGGCCAGCGCGGAATCGTTGAGCAGGTCGGCGATGGCATCGGCCAGGGGTTGCGTCTGTTCCTGGGCCACCAGCAGGCCGGTGTGACCGTGACGGAGGATCTCGGGGATACCGGTCACGTCCGTGGCGATGCAGGGCGTGCCAAGGGCCATGGCCTCCAGCAGCACGGTCGGCAGCCCGTCCCGGTTGCCGTCTTTGCCCACCACGCAAGGCGCGGCGAACACCGCTGCCGACTGCATCAGTTCGATGACCGCCCGCTGTGGCAGCGACCCCTGTAAGTGGACCTGGTCCTGAAGACCGTGTGCCTGGATTCTGCGTCGCAGCGCCGCTTCTTCCTCGCCGCTGCCGACGATCGCGCACTGGAAGGGCTCACCCCTGTCCTTCAGCAGCTTGCAGGCATCGATCAGGTGGGCGAAGCCCTTCTTCTCCACCAGCCGGCCAACGGACAGGATGAGGCGGTCGCGATCGGTCGGTGGCGTAAACGCAAAGCGGTCCAGGTCCAGGCCGTTATAAATGCGGCGGACTTTGTCGGCGTGCTGCGGAAAGCGAGCGCCCAGGTAACTCACGTTGTAGTCGCTGACCGTCACCACGCCGGCGGCGTCATGAATCCGCTGGGCCAGCTCTTCCTGATTTACGTCTTCGTGGAAGATGTCCTTGGCGTGGGCCGTGAAGCTGTAGGGTACCTCGGCGATCCGCCCCGCCAGCCGCGCCACGGCGGAGGCGGAGGTGGCGAAATGGGCGTGCAGATGGGTGATGCCGCGGCGTCGCACATGGGCGGCCAGGGCCAGTGCATGGACCACCTCGCGGGCTTCCATGGTCGCGGCGTGGTGCAGATTCCACCAAGTGGCGGGGCAGGTCTCGGCGGTTTCGCGGAGCGAGTCCCAGAGGTCGCTGGCCTTCTGCGAACGATCCGGCAGATAGGTGACCGGCGCCCGTACGCGCGAGATGATGTCCTGAAAATGCGTATCCTCCGGGCCGCGCAGGGCGAAGATCTCCACCGCTACGCCGGCCGCCTCGTGGGCCAGGATCTCGTTGACGATGAAGGTCTCCGAATAGCGCGGATAACGTTTCACGACATAGCCGACACGGATGGGTTCAGGCACGGACATGGCTCTGGCTCCTCGGGGTGATCAGGTCTTCCACCAGTTCCGTGAGGCGGTCGAGACCGTTGAGTTCGATAGGTTTGGCGGGGCAGGGCTGGGTGCCGGATGCCAGCCAGTTGGCGATGGCCGACGGGTGCAGGGCATCGGGATGCAGCATGTCCACATGGCCCAGCGCCGCCAGGCGTTCGGCGCGCACGATCTGCTCCCGGCGGGGTCGCACCCTGGGCACGATCAGCGTCGGCCTTGCGAAGGCCAACACCTCGTTGACGGTGTTGTAGCCGCCCATGGCAACCACGCGGCGGGCCGTTTTCAGCAGCAGGGTCGGTTCTTCCACGAATCCGAGCACGCGCAGGTCGTCGCGTCTGGCGGCGATGGCTTGCAGCTCGGCCAGGTGGTCATGCGCCATGAAGGGCCCGGAGATGAGGATGCCGAGCTGTCCTTGCGGTTGCGGGGCTTGCGCGAAGGCGCGGGCCAGGGCGTAGCCATCCTGACCACCGCCCACCAGGCAGAGGTTGTAGGGCCGGTCCGGCTGGTCTGCTGGGCCGTCCGATGCCAATGGGGTGACGGCATCCGGTTTCGGGACGGCCCGGCGGCGCGCGTCAAGGTAGCCGGTGAAACGGGCCTTGTTTTCGAAGCTGGGGCCGAAACCATAGGCCTCGCAGAGGTCGTAGATGGCCGGATCGCCGTAGATCCACACCTGATCGTAGTGCCAGTCGATGGCGCTCAGATTGCGGCGTTTCTCCCACTCCTTACGAACCGTCTCGGGGCTGTCCAATACATCGCGCAGACCCAGCACGCAGCGGGTGTGGCCGCGGGCGTTGAGGCTGGTGAGTGTCGGGTCCAATTCGTCCAAGGCGCCACGGGGCACGTTGTCGACAATCATCACATCCGGCTCGAAGGCGCTCACCGATGCGGCGATGGTGTGGGAGCGCAGCCGCATCAGCTCGCGGGTCTCCAGGTCCAGATGGCGGGCAAAATAGGCGCCCTCGGCGGACTTGCGGTAGGAAGGCAGCACTAGGCAATCAATACCCGTGGGCAGCTCGAAACGCCCCACTTCCCGCGCTCCTGAAACCAGCAGCACGCTCGCCTTCAGGCGCGACTCCGCCAGGCTGCGTGCGATAAGGATATTGCGCCGCATATGCCCCAGCCCCATGGTGTCGTGGGAGTAGAGCACCACGCGCGGGCCGCCGCGCCTGGGTGCGGGGCTGCCCTCCACCAGGCGCAACTGCCTGGCCGGCGCCGTAGCCTGACGATGGATACCCAGCCCGTTCACCTGGCTCAGCATGTCGTTGAGGGAAAACGGCTTGGTGAGAAAGGCCCGCACGCCGAACGCGCGCAGCTTGGGCTCCAGTTCCGGCGCAATACGGGCACTCATCACCATCACTGGCAGATCCGGATAACGCTCGTGCAACATCCGGCACAGCTCTGCTCCGCTGACGTCCGGCAACTTCAAATCCACCAGCGCCGCATCCGGTAGCTGCTCCGTGATCGCCGCATTGGCCGCCTCCACACTGGAAACTGCCGTGGCCCGCCAGCCATTGCGTTCCAGAAAGCGAGCGATATTGCGTGCCAGACGCCACTCGTCGTCGACCACAAGAATGCTGGGCTGTTTGGAGGTATTGCTCACGCCGGCTGCCTGTTGGGTTTCGGTGAGAGCGGAAAGGGCAGTGTTTGTGCCAGGGGTGTTCCCTTTGGGAAGAATATTTCTTAGATGATTGAATCTATTGATTTAATCTGAACATGCCTGGGAGTTGGCCAAACCCCAGAGCGGAGGCGTTTGGGTTATTTGCCCCAATCCGGTCGGGTGAGAATAGGGTTATTTACCCCTTTTTTTGGGTTATCTCCAAGCATTGGCCTGACGGCGTGCCTGCGAACAGTCTCCGAGAAGATGCAGGAGTGTCTTCCTTGAAGTGATTTTGAGCGCCTGCCAGGTAACGGCTTGAGCCAGTTGCTGGGTAAGGTATGGCATCTGAGGCGCCATCGCCCTCATTCTGCTGCTGGTCCATCCAGAGCAAGCCAGCGCGCCTCCTCACTGAGGGGGTACTCGGCCTATGGATGCTGGGCTAAAATTGAACGGAGGTGGCGGAGTACAGGCCAATGGACCAGTCATGGATCTTCAGTACAATCCTCTATAGAAAGAGCATGCCTGAATCTGGTTTGGAGCGGATTGGATCAACAGGCATGGTTTTGTCCCTGCTGACACACAAAGAGTGTTAAGAATGACTTATTGCGTTGCGGTGCTCGTCGATGAGGGTATCACCTTCTGTTCTGATTCCCGCACCAGTGCAGGCGCTGACCAAATCAACACCTACACCAAGATGTTCCGCTTTGGAATGGATGGTAACCGACAATATGTCATTCTTTCCGCCGGCAACCTCGCCACTACGCAAGCAGTGATAGATCGGTTAGCCAAGGACATCGCAAATTCTGCCGACATTAATTTGAATACGGTCGCGGATCTTCATGAGGCGGCAGACTACATCGGTGCCCTCAGTGTCGAACAGCAAAACAAGACAGGGGGAACCGCTACCTTTGAATCGTCATTTATTGTCGGTGGGCAAGTGCATGGCAGCCCGCCGCAGCTGGTTCTGATCTACCCACAGGGTAATCACATTTCCGCATCTGACCTAACCCCTTTTTTGCAGATTGGGGAAAGCAAGTACGGCAAGCCGATATTGGATCGTATTATCAACAGCAAAACGGATCTGCACACCGTTGCCTTGTGTTCGCTGGTGTCGATGGATTCCACGATGCGTAGTAACCTGACGGTCGGTCCGCCAATCGACATTCAGATCTACCGTGCAAATTCACTGATGCCCGGCGAATATTATCATCTTGAATCTGAGAGCGAGTACCTCAAGAATATCAATCGGGTATGGAATGAACGAATGGTGGAAAGTTTTGCCGGCTTGCCTCCCCTGGACAGTTCGCTTGCCGTGAATCGCTGACTGGATATGGAAATAGCGTAATCTAAACCGCTTGGCCAGCGATGTGCGGTTTGTGCCGGCAATCAACTGGGGCGAATCCACGCTAACAGAACGCCACGTTGTTCAGATTGGGTTGACGTTTTTCGGGCCCTCCGGCCGTTCATGTTCTGGCCGGGTGCGCTTTCGATGTATTGTGCACCAACATGATGCGTAATGAGGGCTTTTGTCGGAAATGCGCTCTATGTCGGTGCATGGCCCCCTCGGTGCTACCGGATCCAAGCCCCGGCGCGGTTGCTCTTAACCCTTGAATTCGCTTCGCAAAGCACCGCAATAACGTCTGCCGGCCAGGGCCGAAGCTGCCTTTGGCACTGTTCCTGCACACCTGAGTTTTCGATTTTATCGGTTCCGGGCAAGCCAGCTTGTTGCCCGGTCACGATGGCACATGACTGGCCCTCGGCCTGAAAAACGATCCACTGTTCGGAGAAGTCACGTATGAAGAGTAAGTTGGAATACATCTGGTTGGACGGCTACAAGCCTACCCAGAGCCTGCGCAGCAAGACGATGGTCCGCAAGGACTTCAGTGGCAAGCTGGAAGATTGCCCCATGTGGTCGTTCGACGGCAGTTCCACCGAGCAGGCTGAAGGCAATGCCTCCGATTGCCTGCTGAAGCCCGTCATGGTTATCCCCGATCCGGGCCGCAAGAACTCCTACCTGGTTATGACCGAGGTCCTGAACGCCGACGGCACGCCACATGTCACTAATGGCCGCGCCACCATCGACGACGATGACGACGACTTCTGGTTCGGTTTCGAACAGGAGTATTTCCTGTGGGATCCCACCACCAACCTGCCACCCGGCTTTCCCGCTGGTGGATATCCCCCGCCCCAGGGCCCTTACTATTGCTCTGTAGGCGCCCGCAATGCCTTTTGCCGCGACTTGATCGAAGAGCACCTGGATCTGTGTCTGGCAGCCGGTCTCAACGTGGAGGGCATCAACGCCGAGGTGGCTGCTGGCCAGTGGGAATTCCAGGTCTTTGCCAAGAGCGCGGCCCGTGCGGGCGACGAAATCTGGCTGGCGCGTTACCTGCTCGAACGCACCGCGGAGAAATTCGATCTGTCCGTCGACTGGCATCCCAAGCCTTTGGGCGACACTGATTGGAACGGTTCCGGCATGCACGCCAACTTCTCCAACGGCCCCATGCGCGAATCTGGTGACGAGACCATCTTCACCAAGATCTGCGAAGAATTCGGCAAGAACATCAGCGCCTGTATCGCTGTGTACGGGGCGCATAACGAGCAGCGCCTGACCGGCAAGCACGAGACCCAGTCGATCGATCAGTTCAGCTATGGCGTGTCCGATCGCGGTGCCTCCATTCGTATTCCGATCGGTACTGTCGAGGACGGTTGGAAGGGGCGTCTGGAAGATCGCCGTCCGGCGTCCAACGCCGATCCCTACAAAGTGGCCGCCATCATCGTCAAGGTCACCAAGGAAGCCCTGGCCTGATCCCAGGCGCGTCGACCGAAGGCTGGGAGCCTTTGCCCGAGAACCGGGGCGGACAATCGCCCCGGTTTTTTCATGTCCGGTTCAGCGCCTGCGTTTGATGAGATCTGAGCTCCAATCCTGTTGCAGTACGTTTATGAACTCTTCCATTGAAGCCGGTCGACCGGTAGGGGTCTTGCTGAGGCTTCGCAGACACAATTTTTCGAGAATTCTGGGGACCGGGTATTTACTGACCTCTGACGGCCTCTGCGGTTGCTGGTTTTCGACCATATCGAGAATCTCGTAGGTCTTTTCGCTGTCGAATGGCGTACGGCCGGCCAGCAGTTCATAAAGCACGGAGCCCAGACTGTAGATATCGGTGCTGTAACTAATATTCGGGTCGCGGTGGATTTGCTCCGGTGACATATAACACAGGGTCCCCTGCAACTTGCCGTGGCCGGTGATCGTTTTGTCGGAATCGGGCAACTCGGTTCCTTCCTGGCCCTCATCCGCACTCGCCCTGCCATCTTTGGTCCAGACCTTGGCCAGCCCCCAATCCAGCAGCAAGACTTCGTTGAAAGGTCCGACCAAAATGTTTTCCGGTTTGATATCGCGATGGGCGACTCCGTGGGCGTGCGCATAGGCCAGTCCGTGCGCGATCTGCTCGACAACATGCACCAGCTGGGTCAGGTCATAACGCTCGCGATAATTCATGATTTCACGCAGGGTATAGCCGTGAACCAACTTCATCGTGAAATAGTAGTTGCCCCGCCGGTCACGGCCGATTTCGTAGGTGGGCACCGTATTGGGGTGCTGTAGCATGGCGGAGACGCGTGCCTCCCTTAGCAGGCGGGTCTGTTCTATCGAATCATTTACAAACTCGGAACGGAGAGTCTTGTAGGCGACCACCCGTGAAAGGTGAAGATCCTTGCAGGATTTGATCAGCGACTTTCCCCCTTTGGCGATGTCGCCAAGAAACATGTATCGAGTGTTCGGGTTGAGGACCTCAGGTAGCGGACGGTCCGTGTCCTCCAGATAGATATCGCCGTATTCTTTCGGGGGCTGTTTAAATGTGAGCATGAGCGGACTTGGATTCCAAGTGGGAAGACCCTAAGTTTAGCACTCTGCCCTCTGCGCAATCGGACTCATGACAGGGCCGCTTTGTCAGAGTGTTTCTGTCGAATAATCATCTGGTTGGATTGTCTTCTTGGAGTTTTTGGCTGAAATGCGCGTTCGCAGCGAACAACCGCTTGGCGTGGTTCCCTGGCACTAACGAACGCACAATCGATCCAACGGGCGCGAAATCCAGGGTCGGTACAGCCTAAAGGCGTCCCAGCAGCTCCGCTTTCTTCTGAGTGAACTCCTCTTCGGTCAGTACGCCCTTCGCTCGCAGGTCACCAAGCCGTTCGATGGCGGAGAAGATGTCGGACTCCGCTTGTGGAACCGTGCTTGCAGAAGGTGAGGAGGTGGTTGTCGGGGCAAGCTCCGGACGCGATTGCTCCTGGGGTCGGCCGTTGATGGAGATCACCGGCAAGCTGGAGAGAACCACGGTGCCGTACTGGCTGCTAAACAGGATCGAACCGCCGATTCCCTGCTGCTGAGAGAAGCCGCCGATCTGATGATCAAGCGTGTCGTAGACCCAGATCTGGCCATTGGTCTCCACCGCCAAGCGATGGGCGTTGGCGAAGTAAGCATAGCGAACGTTGTTTTGGTTGCCCGTCGCATTCGGTTGCCCCAGATCCTTTGGCCACCAGTGGGAGGCGGGATCTGGCACGAAAAGGCTGGAGTCCCCCATGGGGGCGCCGGCCGCCTGATTCTGTTGCCCGCCACCGCTTTGGCTCTGGGATTGGAAGCTGCCGCTGCGCAACAGTCCGGGTTGGTTGGCGAGGATCCCTGAGATTTCTGAACAGAGGGCATCGACGCTTCCCTTCAGGGCATAGTTGAACATGTCTCCGAGCATCAACATACCACCCTTCATCCACTGGCCGGAGCCGCCAAATTCGGAGTGGTTGAATTGGGCCATGGAGCCATTGCCGTTGAGCACCGCAAACAGCATGTGTGTCACGGCATCGGGACTGAAGCCGAAACGCTGAGCGAGATCGTTGACGATCCGCTGACCTTCCGATGTTAGCTGCTGCATTGGATGTACCGCGCTAGAGGTGTTGTGACCAAGCACCATTGCGAACGGTGCTTGCGGGACTTGATGGCCATTACCGACGGGTCAGGACGGTGTCCTTCCATGACCATTGAGGCAACTCGATGCGTAGAGGGACGGCGCTAACTGGCGCTCTGTTCAAGAGTGGAGTTTACGCCTTGTTGGTCGAGGTGTCGCTCTGTATCGCAGGCATATGAAACTAGATGATCGGTATCTTTGACATCATGAGGATTGTCGAAAATCGTTCAACCGTGTGACCCAGACCCCCACATCAAGGTGCGACTCAGCATTTCCGAAGAAGGATCCCGCGACAGGTGGGACCGAATCAGGCAGACGGGCCACCGCCACCGCTATGTGATCGCTGCCGACGATCTCCCCGCTGGTAGGGTCGAAACCCTTCCAGCCTGCCCCTGGCAGGTAGACCTCCGCCCAGGCGTGAGTCGCGCCAAAATCGGTTTCTGAGGGCGGCGAATGAAGATACCCGCTGACAAAACGCGCGGCCAAGCCAAGACAGCGCGCCGCTTCCAGGAACAGCAACGCGAAATCACGGCACGAACCGCTATTTTTATCCAACGTCTGCGCGGATGACTGCACCCCTGGTGCTTCCCGGATCTGATACGAAAAAGATTGATTGATGTAGGAGGCGAGACGCTGCAACAGGCTGTAGGTCTGGATCTGATCACCGGGTGTCCATAGGACTGCCAGCCATTCCATCAACCGTTCTCTTGTCTCGGGAGCCGGGAATGCCATATAGGGCAACAGCATGATTCTATCGTCGGGAAGGTAGACAAACGGGTAGTCGACCGCATAGTCAGCGACCAGGAAATCCAGCGGAGTCTCGTTGAATTGCTGAATGGTCACCTCGGTTTTGATCGAAAGCTGCGTTGTGGGTGTAGTGAAAGTTGCCACGGCAAGTGAATTCCCCTCTACTTCCACCTGCCATAACAATGAGGCTGGCGGTGTTATTTCCAGAGAGAAAGACGTTACATGCAGTGCGTAGTTCTCTCTAGGCCGCAGCCTGAGCTGGTGGGGACCCAAGCGGATGGCTTCGGAAAAATTGTAATAGGTGTGATGAACTATTTTATAGCGCTGCATACATCACCCCGGAAACGCAGGCGTCTGCTAGTGATTTTAAGTCTGTGGATATACTCCGCTCCGTCTCCGAGAAACTCAAGCTTCGGCGGGTCCTTTTCGTATTGCGTTGTCCCTCGTCGCCTTGTTCATGTTCCGGGAAAGTGATCGGAACACGTCAGTTATAGGCAAGGGGCCGAGACAAGAAAGTCGGTCTCCTCCGCTTCCAGGCCAATGCGCCTCGTTGGCGCTGCTACCGGTTCGCTGTGGTAAAAATGCTACCTCTCTTCAGGTAGACCGTTTGGGCGCTCCCTGGTGGCGATTAGGGCTAAGAATGCCCATCGCGCTGCTCGTCTTTCATGCACCCCTGAGTTAAACGAGGCTCATTTCCGACAATATTTAGTGCATACAATGTGTTGGGAGACCCTGGTCCGTGCGGTTTCGGTGGTCACAGGCGTGTTGGCTGCTTGTGGATACCACAGGGCGATCATTGGTGGTACCCAGGGATTCAAGACTCCGCCCTGGTCGTCCGATACTGAAAAGGAAGGCGCAGGAGTTTGAGCAGCGATTCACTGGCCGCGTGGCGGGTCGGTTCTCTGCTTGTCCAGCCACGGATTCATCGTGCCCCAACTCACCGATTCAGAGACCGGTCAATGCCAAAGTCGCTGCTTTCCATTGCCGCCAGCCTTGCGATCGCCTTCTTGTCTGCGTGCTCACAAGAGAATGCGCATGACAACGGCGTCGACGAGTCCCAAACGGCATCGAAACGGACCGAAATGCTTATCTATTGCGGCATCACCATGGTAAAGCCGATCAAAGAGATGGCTACGCTGCTGGAGCCGGAATTGGGTGCGAAATTCACCATTATCCAAGGTGGTTCGGAGGATCTGTATCAAAGCCTTAAGTTTGCCAGGAAGGGCGACCTCTACCTCCCAGGCTCCGCCTCCTATCGTGAAAAACATCTGGCGGAGGGATTGCTGGGTGAGTTCGTCGAGTTGGGCTACAACCAAGCGGCTCTTTTTGTCCAAAAGAACAATCCAAAAGAGATCGTGGCCCAATTGGACAGCCTTGCCCGCAAAGATCTCAAGGTGGTCATAGGCGATCCCGGCAGCGGCAGTATCGGGCGTGAGACCAGGAATCTACTGGATAAACACGGGCTCTACGAGGCAGTTCGGAAAAACATCATTTTTCTGGCTACCGATTCCCGAAATCTCAACCATGCTCTGAAGGAAGGCACGGCAGATGTCACCCTGAATTGGCGTGCGACGGGTTTTTTCGAAGAAAACCGTCAGAAGATCAGCGTGCTCGATCTTGATCCGGACGTCGCTCCGCCAAAGAAACTGTTGCTCAATCTCCTGACGTTTTCGGCCCACCCGGAGCTGGCAAAGGGCTTTATGCAATTTGCGGTGTCAGACGCAGGGCAGGCCATCATGCGCCGGCATGGATTCCTGGATGGCCAACTCAGATCAGACCACCAGGAATGACTACATCTGCGAGCGCAAGACACGCCGAATCGTCTGCCTTACCAAAGAGCAGATCTGTCGGTGTATCGCCAAATCGGTTTTATCTTATCATTGCCCTGAATCTGGTGGGTTTTATCCTGCTGCTGCTGGTTGACCAAGTGGTCACCAAACTGGCCAAGGATCTCGATATGCGGCAGGCGAACGAGCAGACCCGCGTGCTTATCGGTGAACTCCTCACCAATGACCTCTCCCGTCTGGAAGCCAAGACCTACCAGATGGCAGCTACCACCGGTGCTCGTGCCCAGACCTGGGTCTTCAAGGAAATTGAGGGTACCCTGGACCGGCTTGAGGAAAGCATCCATGTGATCGAAAAAGGCGGAGTCATCACGCGTACCACAAGGCTGAACATCGAGAGCCAGGATGTGATGACCCGAGAGCATCACTACGCACCCTACAGACAATCGCCTTTCACACTGGAAGCCATCGATCTTTCTCCCAAACTTATCGTGGTAAGACAAAGGACCAAGAATCTGCTCAAGCTCCTGGGTGAAAGAGATGAGTACAGGAGGGATTCCAAAAGGGAGGAATACATAGAAATCATCGCCAAAATAAAAGAAACGTTGCAAACGTTTCCTCCCCTGTTTACTCGGATGACTGAGAATGCCAACCGGCTGTTCTTCGAGAGTCAGAAAGAGCTGATCAAGATTCGTCAATCATTGGATCAGAAGCGGGACTTCTACGGCAGAGTGCAGGTGTTCATTTCGATCGCGGTGATTGCCGCGGTTCTTATTGCGGCGATGCGATTGCTGAGACAGATACGTCGATCGAATGAAGAACTCTCTGATTTGGCCAGAAATCTGGAATTTATGAAGTTTGCTCTGGATGAGCATGCGATTGTCAGCACCACGGACGTGGAAGGGAATATTACCTATGTGAACGATCGCTTTTGCGATGTGACCGGCTATAGCGGTAAGGAATTACTCGGAAGAACCCACCGGTTTCTTAAATCAGGTGAGCATGGCGATGAATTTTATGCCGAAATGTGGCGCGCCATCAGTGCCGGCAAGGTCTGGCATGGTGAGGTAAAGAATCGTTCCAGAGCGGGAAAATATTTCTGGATGTCGTCTACTATCGTTCCTTTTCTGGACGATCAAGGTAGGCCATTTCAGTACATTTGCATCCGTACCGACGTCACGCAGATGAAGGAGCTTGAAGAGGAAATCAGGGAGAACAACCGCTTCCTTAAGAATCTTACTGATACGATCGGTGAGGGTGTGTATGCGCAGGATGCCGACGGAAAATGCCATTTCCTCAATCCTGAGGCAGAGCGCCTGTTTGGCTGGACACTGGAAGAACTCGCCGAGCGCGGTATCCATGAGACCATTCATCATCAGTTGGATAATCAGGGCAGGCTGGAACCTGCCGAGGCTTGTCGCATCCACTTGGCTGTGATGACTCATGAGACCTACCGCTCAGATGATGAAGAGTTCGTCAATCGCAATGGTCAGGTCTTTCCCGTCTCTGTGGTCTCCATGCCTCTGTTTACCAAGGGAGAGTTGACTGGTTCGGTCACCGTGTTTCACGATATCTCCAGACGCAAGGAAACAGAAAGACTTTTGGCCCAGGCAAAAGAGAATGCCGAAAGGGCCAATATGTTGAAGAGCGAATTCCTCTCCAATATGAGTCATGAACTCAGAACTCCACTAAACGCTATCCTGGGCTTCAGTCAATTGCTGGAGATGGACGATGAGCTGGACAGTGAACAGCTGGAGAGTATTCAGGAGATCTCCAAGGCGGGGAGTCATCTGCTGACATTGATCAATGAAATTTTGGATCTGTCCAAGATCGAGGCGGGCAAGGTCCAGCTCAGCATGGAACGAGTGCTGTTGGCCGACCTTTTTCACGAGTGTATAGGTCTTGTGGAGACTCTGGCGGAGAAGGAAGGGATCAGCCTGGAAGTCGAGGTCTCAGACGGCGATGTGATATGGACCGATTACACCCGCATCAAACAGGTTTTGCTCAATCTGCTCTCTAACGCCATAAAATACAATCGGCCCAACGGCAGTGTGAAATTGTCGGCCTTACGTGTGGATGGCAATATGTTGCGACTCTCCGTCAAGGATACCGGCCCTGGCATTGCTGCGGATATGCTCGAAGAGTTGTTTAAACCGTTCAATCGGCTGAAGGCCGAGCAGTCCTCGATCGAAGGTACGGGAATTGGTCTGACCATCACCAAACGCATCGTACAAATGATTGGCAGCGAAATTCAGGTTGACAGTCAGGTCAGCCGCGGATCGGACTTCTACTTCGACGTGCCATTATTGAATGTGCAGACGCCCGCTGTGCGTGTGCCAACGCATGGGGAAGAGACATCCAGCTTTCGCGCCGGCGAAGCCATACCTTCTGCTCCCATGGCAAGGGTCCTGTATATCGAAGACAATCCTGCCAATCTGAGGTTGGTGGCCAAGGCACTTAAGCCTCGGAAGCATATAGACCTAAGGACTGCGAACCTGCCAGAAAAAGGTATCGAACTTGCGAAGAGTGAACCGCCAGACCTTGTCCTTCTGGATATTTCCATGCCCGGCATGGATGGTTTCGAGGTGTTGGACATACTCCGCCAGGACCCGCGTTTTGCCAGCACGCCGTTCTTTGCTGTAACCGCCAACGCCATGGAGTTCGATAAGGAAAAGGGAAAAACCGCCGGATTCAACGAGTATCTGACCAAACCTCTTCATATTCCTACATTCCTGTCGAAGATCGACGAGTATCTGGTAAGCCCGCATGAAGGTTAGTGGTCGTGTTGACGGCGCGCCGAGGAACATAGCTGGCAGATGCCGAACATTGTCTGCCAAGCCGTCAATCTGAGTAGGCGTTTTTCGTGCGGCCGAGGTCGAGCCTGCCGTCAGTAAGGGAGTCCTCCTCAGCCGAAAAGGAGCACCCCTCGCAGGCTCGGTGAGCGTTTGGCTGGCCGATGGGCTTAGTTGCCGACTTCGTAGCAGCAGCCGAATGCTTTGTCGGTCGAAGCTATGTGTCCGCCGCCCACCAGGTTCGGGCTCAGTCCGAAGACGCTGCGAACGCCACCTGCGCTGCTCGTTCCGCTATAAATGCGGAAGTGAATCAGGGGAACTGCCTTTCCTCCGTTGGCGGTATCTCCAGGAGGTATGCCTATCTCTTCGGTGCGACCGATCCCTGAGTCGTTCTCCAAGCCTTGATTTGCGGTGATGTAGGTATTGTAAAGCTCCATCTGAAGGTCGAACTGTCCGTCTCCGTTCTCATCGGTTTGGAAGTGGCCAACATAAACAGTCGGCACTGAGCCCATCTGCGCGCTTTCGGCCAGATGGACGGTCAAGACCTTGTTGGGGGGCAGGCGCTCGAATTTCATATTGGCGATGTCCGGGCCGTCGGCAATATTCATTATCCATAGGGTGCCTACCCGCTTGCCGCTTGGATCCAGAAACTTGCGTGTGATGACGTCCGGATCACGGGCCACCGCGCTGGTAGCGGTAGCTGCGCACACCAAGGCGCTAATGTAAATTCGATGCAATGACTTCATGGAATAGTCCCTCCTGCTCGTTGATGGGGACGAATAACTGACACATCGTTGCGGTAATCGCTTATTGGCAGGATGTGTCTAATTTCAAGGCACGGATCTCTTTTTTATGCGTTACCCAGCATGTCCTACGATGTAATTTCGGTCGTGGATGCGCAGAGCTGGGGTCGAGTCGGTGGCCCTTTGCCTATATTGCTGGCAAGGGTAGATGCAGATCAGTGGAGGGGCGCCATGAAAGTAGAGCCGCAGACCCTGAAGGCGATCAACGCGTTTCGCGAACTCGATCTGGAGCGGAGGGAATCCCTGTCAAAACTCCTTTCAATTCTAAAAATTTATACGAATCAACAGATCATTGCCCAAGACGATACGTCTTCGAATGGGTTTTTTTATCGTCAATGGGCATGTATGTGCAACGTTGTATGCGGCAAATGGCAAGGAGGTGAGTTTTCAGAATCTGCATTCGGGGGACATGTTTAGCGACGCCTTGGCGCAGTTGTGGCAATCCGCACAATGTGCCCCGATTGCTCGTTGGCGAGAGCGTTGTGGGGCGGTTTAACCGCGTTCCCGAGCCACCGCCCGATAGCCGATATCGGTGCGGTAATAGGCGCCGTCCCAGTGGATTTTTTCAACCAGCCGGTAGGCGCTCTGTTGCGCATGCCGCACACTCTTGCCCAGGGCGCAGGCGCATAGGACACGCCCTCCATTGGTCACTACCGCACCATCGCGCTCCGCCGTGCCGGCGTGAAACACCTTTTGCTCTCCTTCTTCTCGGTCCAGGCCGGAAATGGCGTCGCCGCGTCGGTAACTGTCGGGGTAGCCGCCGGCGGCCATCACCACCCCCAGGCAGACCCGCGGGTCCCAGTCGGCTTCTATCCGGTCGAGGTGCCGGTCCAGTGCGGCCTCGCACAGATCCACCAGATCGGAGCGCAGGCGCATCATGATCGGCTGGGTCTCCGGATCGCCGAAACGGACATTGTATTCCAGCACCTTGGGGGTGCCATCCGGGGCGATCATGAGGCCGGCGTAGAGGAAACCGGTGTAGGAATTGCCTTCGGCAGCCATGCCGCGAACGGTGGGTTCGATAACCTCGGCCATGGCACGGGCATGGATCTCGGGTGTGACCACCGGGGCCGGGGAGTAGGCGCCCATGCCGCCGGTGTTGGGGCCCTGGTCGCCATTGTCGCGGGCCTTGTGGTCCTGGGAACTGGCCATGGGCAGAATATGCTCGCCGTCCACCATGACGATGAAGCTGGCCTCTTCCCCCGTGAGGAATTCTTCGATCACAACGCGATGGCCGGCCTCGCCGAAGGCATTGCCGGCCAGCATATCGCGCACAGCGGCGATGGCCTCGTCCTCGGTCTGAGCCAGGATCACGCCCTTGCCGGCCGCCAGACCATCGGCCTTGACCACGATGGGGGCGCCCTGTTCGCGGATATAGGCGATAGCGGCATCGACGTCGGTGAAGCTACCATAGGCTGCCGTGGGGATGGCGTGGCGGGCGAGAAAGTCTTTGGTGAATGCCTTCGAGCCTTCCAGTTGTGCGGCACCGGATGAGGGACCGAAGCAGCGCAGGCCCGCCGCTGAAAAGGCATCGACCACACCGGCCACCAAAGGGGCTTCGGGGCCGACGATGGTCAGTTCGATCTGGTTTTGCCGGGCGTATTCGACCAGGGTGGTGATGTCCTCTGCACCTACGGGGGCGTTGTGCATCTTCGCTTCGCGTGCGGTACCGGCATTGCCGGGAGCGACGTGTACACGCTCCACTCTGGGAGACTGCGCCACCTTCCAAGCCAGTGCATGCTCGCGGCCGCCGCCGCCGATGATCAGAACATTCATAGAGGAATCCAACAGCGATATCAGTGGCGGAAGTGGCGCATGCCGGTGAACACCATGGCAATGCCGTGCTCGTCGGCGGCCTCGATGACCTCCTGGTCGCGCATGGAGCCGCCGGGTTGGATAACCGCGACGATGCCCGCAGACGCAGCGTTGTCAAGGCCATCGCGGAAGGGGAAGAAGGCGTCCGAGGCCATCACGGAGCCGGGCACCGTCAGTCCGGCCTGTTCGGCCTTGATTCCGGCGATGCGTGCCGAATTCACCCGACTCATCTGCCCGGCACCCACACCGACGGTCATACCGTCGCGGCCGTAGACAATGGCATTGGACTTGACGAACTTTGCCACCCGCCAGGTGAACAGCAGGTCCCTCATCTCCTGATCTGTCGGGGCGCGTTTAGTGACCACGCGCAGTTCGTTGCTCAGGGCCAGGTCGCGGTCCTGCACCAACAGGCCCCCTGTGACCCGTTTGAAATCCAGGCCGGCCGGCCGCTCGCCTGACCAATTGCCGCAGGACAACACGCGAACGTTCTTTTTGCCGGCCAACACCTGGGCGGCCTCGCTACTGACTGTGGGAGCGATGATCACCTCCACGAACTGGCGGTCAACGATCGCCTTGGCTGTGGCGGCGTCCAGCTCGCGGTTGAAGGCGATGATGCCGCCAAAGGCGGATTCCGGATCGGTGCTGTAGGCCCGCTCGTAGGCACTGCCGATATCATGCGCCACGGCCACGCCGCAGGGGTTGGCGTGCTTGACGATGACGCAGGCAGGGCTGTCGTCGAACTGCTTGACACACTCAAGGGCGGCGTCGGTATCGGCGATGTTGTTGTAGGAAAGTTCCTTGCCCTGCACCTGGGTGGCCGTAGCCACACAGGCTTCCTGGATGCCGTGCTCGACGAAGAAGGCGGCGCGCTGGTGCGGGTTCTCGCCGTAGCGCATGGTCTGCACCTGGCGATATTGCAGATTGATGGTGTTGGGAAAGTCCTGGCGTTGTTGGGTGGCATTCAATGCCCCCAGGTAGTTGGCGATGGCGCCGTCGTAGCGGGCGGTGTGTTCGAAGGTCTTGACCGCCAGACGGTAGCGGGTTGCTGCAGTGAGCGAGCCACTGTTGGCGTCCATCTCGGCGATGACCTCGGCGTAATCGGCAAAGTCCACGACCACGCCCACGGATGTGTGATTCTTGGCGGCGGCGCGCAGCATGGTGGGGCCGCCGATGTCGATGTTTTCGATGGCGGTGGGCAGGTCGCAGTCCGGGTTGGCCACGGTGGTCTCGAAGGGGTAGAGGTTGACCACCACCAGGTCGATGTTGGGGATTTCGTTGCGCCCCATGACCTCGTCGTCGATGCCGCGCCGCCCCAAAATCCCCCCGTGGATCTTGGGGTGCAGCGTCTTCACGCGCCCGTCCATCATCTCGGGAAAGC
>JAGRGI010000208.1 GCA_020445565.1 Chromatiales bacterium | reverse complement strand
ACCAGGGTGGATTTGCCGGCGCCGTTCAGTCCCACAAGAGTGACGATTTCGCCCCGGTCCACACTCACATCCACCTCATGGAGCACACGACGCTCGCCGCGAGCAAGGCACAGGCTGTGGGCCTCGATAAGGGTGGTTTCGGATGGCATGGGAGGGTCTGCGGTATCCAGCGGCTCGGATCGCTGGCTTATAGCATATTCCGGCGTTGCGATTCGATGACACTCATGGGTTTGGCGGTTCGGGCTCCGGAATGCCGGCCATGCGGTACAGATCCGCTTCGGCCAGGTCTCCCAATCCGCGAATATGGCGCTGCGCCTCAAGCCAGAGGTTGTTGATCTTGCAGAACAGGGCCGCGGTGCGTTCAGTGTCGTAGAGTGCCGAATGGGCCTGGTCCGGGTCCCAGTCCAGCCCCGCCGTGCGCGCGGCCTTGGCCAATACCGTCTGTCCGAAGGCCAGACCGCCGAGGGTGGCGGTATCGAAACTGCTGAAGGGATGAAACGGATTGCGCTTGATCTTGCAGCGTTCGGCGGCGGCGTTGACGAAACCCTGATCGAAGAAGGCGTTGTGGGCCACCAATATGGCGCGATTGCAGGCGCTGGCCTTCACGGCTTTGCGTACCGGCGCGAAGATCGTCTCCAGGGCCTCTTTTTCGGGTTTGGCGAGGCGAAACGGATGGTGCGGATCGATGCCGTTGAATTCCAGGGCCTTGGGGTCAAGCACAGCCCCTTCGAAGGGCTGGACATGGGCGTGCAGACTTTCAACGGGATGTAGAAAACCATCGGCGTCCATGGCGATGGTGACCGCGGCGATCTCCAGGAGGGCGTCGGTGGCGGCGTTGAAACCACCGGTTTCCACGTCCACGACAACGGGCAGAAAACCCCGAAATCGTTTGGCGATGCGTGGGTGATAGTCGATCGCCCCGCTCACCCATCGCTCTCCAGGCCAGCGAGCACACGAATGCAGCGCAGATAAGCAGCCTCGTCCGGTTCGCGGTGATCGCGCTGTGCCTCCCACAAGACGGTTGCCAGACACTCACTGATGGCGTGTTCGGCATCGTGAACGTCACGGACGGAGATCAGGGTCTGATAGGCGGTACGGATGCCGGCGGGCCTGTCGGTGGCCAGTTGCTCGTGCAGGGCCAGGTGAAGTCCCATGTGAAGAAACGGGTTGCTCTCGCCCATTTCCGGCAGGTAGTCGGCGCCGATGGCAGTTTCAGGGCTCGCCAGCAGGCGGTGGTACTCCGGGTGCATCCCGATCACTCGGGCGATGGCCTGTTCCATGGGCTCCATGGCCGCGTCGTCGTGCATCTTGGCAAATACGCTGCAATAGACGCGGCGCAACTGGTCTCTGTCCTGGCTGTACATGGGATGGCTAGATTTCCGTCTTATCCGGATATTCGCAAAGGTCCGCTATGATACACGCCCCGCAGCGAGGTTTGCGGGCAATGCAGGTATACCGGCCGTGCAGGATCAGCCAGTGATGGGCGTTGAGGCGAAACTCTTTGGGTACGTGGCGCAGTAGGGCCTGTTCTACCGCCAGCGGTGTTTTGCCGCGGGCGATGCGGGTGCGGTTGGCGACGCGGAAGATGTGGGTGTCGACGGCGATGGTGGGGTCGCCGAAGGCCACGTTCAGCACCACGTTGGCCGTCTTGCGGCCCACGCCCGGCAGCGCCTGCAGTGCCTCGCGCGAACGCGGCACCTGGCCACCGTGCTGCTCGACCAGGATGCGGCAGGTCTCCAGCAGGTTCTTCGCCTTCGTGCGGTACAGGCCGATGGTGCGGATGTGTTCTGTGACGGCATCCAGCCCCAGGGCCAGCATCTGTTGCGGCGTGTGGGCCCGGGCAAACAGCGCTCGTGTGGCCTTGTTGACGCTGACGTCGG
>JAGRGI010000047.1 GCA_020445565.1 Chromatiales bacterium | reverse complement strand
TCGTCCGCACTTAAACACGGACATCATCCGCCTATCCCCCACTGCCTCACCTTAGATACCCACATCCAGAAAACCTCTCCAACTTCCGTTCTTTCTAAGCCAAATCAGGGCGTTCTGTCAACCTAACGCGATCTCTGCAAGGTGCACACAGCAGCAACTACGGCGGAGATAGACGGCAATCGGCCGGTATCAACGCGGGATAGGCGGCCGTCGGCACTCTATCCCGCCCTGTCGAGGCTTGTGTTTTTCATCGCATGACGTTAGATTTAAGAGAACGGATAGAGATGGAGAGCCCGTATGACCCCGGAGAAACGCCCGTCCCCCTTTTTGGAACAACTGAGAAACGCGATTCGTGTTCGCCATTACAGCATTCGCACCGAAGAAGCCTATCTGCACTGGGTGAAACGCTTTATCTTGTTCCACGGCAAACGCCACCCCGAAGACATGGGTGAGTTTGAGGTGGGGGAGTTCCTCACGCACCTGGCGGTGACCCGCAAGGTATCGGCCAACACCCAGAACCAGGCGCTCAACGCCTTGGTGTTTCTCTACAAACAGGTTTTGGGAAAGCCCTTGGGTCAGATCAATGGAGTGGTACGCGCAAAAAAGCCTGCGAAGTTGCCCGTAGTACTGACGCTCGACGAGGTTCGAACCGTACTTGGAAAACTCACTGGCACCCATTGGTTAGTAGCGTGTCTGTTGTACGGCTCCGGCCTGCGCTTGATGGAGAGCGTTCGATTGCGTGTGAAGGATTTGGATTTCGAGCATCGTGCGATCTTGGTTCGACATGGCAAAGGAGGCAAGGATCGGGTGGTTACCCTACCCGATGAATTGATCATTCCGCTACGGCGCCACATTGATAACCGTCGCACCTTATTTGAGCAAGATAAAGCGGCAGGATGTGGCACTGTCTATCTGCCTTTCGCGCTTGATCGCAAATACCCGAACGCGCCCAAAGAATGGGGCTGGCAGTATGTGTTTCCAGCAACGCATGTATCGAAAGACCCGCGTAGCGGGATTTATCGGCGCCACCATCTGGATGAGAGCGCCGTGCAAAAGGCTGTTCGACGGGCCGTTGTCGAAGCAGACATCGGCAAACCGGCCAGTTGCCACTCCCTGCGTCATTCCTTCGCCACCCATTTGCTGGAGCGGGGTGCAGATATCCGAACAGTTCAGGAGCAACTCGGGCATTCGGACATTCGCACAACGCAGATCTATACCCATGTAATTCAGCGAGGCGGGCTGGCGGTTCGTAGCCCGCTGGGTGCGGTGCTGGGATCGGCCTGAAGTGCGAAATGAAACAGGTCTTTGACGATGCCTTCGATGCAACTTCAGATACCCCTAAAGAATCCCTCAATCTGAAATTTCGGGCAGATCTCATGGACCGAATCGTCGAGCAGGTCGACGCGGAGGGGTGGCATCAGGGCGAGCGGCGAAACGCCTTGGGGTGACCCAACCACGCATCTCTGATGTGCACCGTGGCAAGTTGCCACTGTTCAGCCTGGACGCCTTGGTGAACATGCCCGCGGCCATGGGGAAGGCCGCTGAATTTCGTGTGGCTTGACGCGAGTAAACGGCACCGGCGGACGAGGACTTGCCATTGCAGCGCGTCAATCGAACAGTACTACCGGTAGACACCCAGTGTATTTGCGATGCCTCGCCGATTTGCACCAAGATGATGCAAACCATCCCTCCGCCGCCCCTTCCACGAGCACGCCAACCCCGCAAGCCACCGCAAATCTCCCCCAAAACCCCGCCAAACCGCCACTTTCCCAACCTGGCCCCAAACCTGCTTAACTCCCATCACCAGGCACTCACGACCGGCAGTGACAGTCGTAATCCACTGGTGAACACAATAGAACGCTAGGGTTCCGGTCGCGGCTCGCCGCGATGTCTGGTCCGAGAGCGGTCGACCTTCCAGGGGAAGGTTACACGGCGGGACAAAAGCCCGGGAGACCTCGACTTGACCGAAAAGTCACGAGTGCTCTTTTGTGTAACCTTCAGGAGGTTTGCCGTGAAGCGCCTAGCCCTTCTCCTCGCCCTTACCCTGCTCGCCCCATCCGCCTTTGCCCGCGATTCCTTCAAGGTCGCCTGGTCCATCTACGTGGGCTGGATGCCCTGGGGTTACGCTGCCGATCACGGCATCGTGAAAAAGTGGGCGGATAAGTACGGCATCGATATCGAGGTCGTGCAGATCAACGACTACATCGAGTCCATCAACCAGTACACCGCCGGCGCTTTCGATGCCTGCGTGATGACCAACATGGACGGCCTCACCATTCCCGCCGCCGGTGGCGTGGACAGCACGGCACTCATCGTGGGTGACTTTTCCAACGGCAACGACGGGGTGGTGCTCAAGGGCAAGAAAAATCTCAAGTCCATCGCCGGCCAGAAGGTCAATCTGGTGGAGCTGAGCGTTTCCCACTATCTGCTGGCCCGGGGCCTGGACAGTGTTGGGCTGAAAGAATCCGACCTGACCGTGGTGAACACCTCCGACGCCGACATGGTGGCGGCCTACGCCACGCCGGATGTGACGGCGGTGGTCACCTGGAACCCGCTGCTGAGCGAGATCCTCTCCATGCCCGACAGCCATAAGGTGTTCGACTCCTCGCAGATTCCCGGTGAGATTATCGACCTGCTGGTGATCAATACCGAGACGCTGGCCGCCAATCCCAAGCTGGGCAAGGCCCTGACCGGCGCCTGGTATGAGACCATGGCCCTGATGAGCGGCAAGGACAAGGCCGGTATCGCCGCCCGCACCGCCATGGGCGAGGCGTCCGGTACCGATCTGGCCGGCTACGAGGCCCAGTTGGCCAGCACCAAGATGTTCTACCAGGCCAAGGATGCCGTGGCCTTCACCAACAGCGCCGCCCTGAAGACCACCATGAAAGCGGTGGCCGAGTTCTCCTTCGATCATGGTCTGTTGGGTGAAGGCGCCCCGGATGCCGGCTTTATCGGCGTCGAGACCCCCTCGGGCATCTATGGCAACGCGGATAACGTGAAGCTGCGCTTCGACCCGGCCTACATGCAGATGGCCGCCGACGGCAAGCTGTAAGCAAATCGGCAAGGCCCGCCACCATGAAACGACTGGTCAATCTCAGTCCCTCGCGGCCCTGGGCCTTGCTGCTCGGCTTGATCCCCCTGGCCCTGGTGTTGGCGCTCTACCTGGCGGGTTCGGACGCCCGCCTGACGGAGAACCCGAACGACAAACTCCTGCCCTCCCTGGAGCAGATGAGCTCGGCACTGGACCGCATGGCCCTGCAACCCAGCAAGCGCAGCGGCGAGTATCTGTTCTGGACCGATACCGCCGCCAGTCTGCAACGCCTGGGCCTGGGCATCGGCATCGCGGCGATCATCGGTCTGCTGATCGGCCTTTTGACCGGTGCCCTGCCGGCAGTGAACGTGGCGCTGTCCCCGCTGCTCACGGTATTTTCGCTGGTGCCGCCGCTGGCCTTGTTGCCGATATTGTTCATCGTGTTCGGGCTGGACGAACTCTCCAAGGTGGTGTTGATCGTCATCGGCGTGGCGCCGTTCATCGCCAGGGACTTGCAGAAACATACCCTGGAAATGCCCCGCGAGCAGTTGGTGAAGGCGCAAACCTTGGGCGCCAACAGCATGCAGATCCTTTTCCGCGTGCTGCTGCCGCAGATCATGCCCCGGCTGATCGATGCCGTGCGCCTGTCCCTGGGCACCGGCTGGCTGTTTCTGATCGCCGCCGAGGCCATCGCCGCCACGGACGGACTCGGCTACCGCATCTTTCTGGTGCGCCGCTATCTGTCCATGGACGTGATCATCCCCTATGTGGCCTGGATCACCCTGCTCGCCTTCCTGCTGGACATGGCCCTGGCCTGGCTCAGCCGCCGGCTGTATCCCTGGCATCACAAGGGAGCAGCATCATGATCGAGGCGCAAAACCTCTGGAAGCACTACGGCGATCATGTGGTGCTGGAGCGCATCAACCTGAAGGTGCGCGAGGGGGAGTTCATCACCATGGTGGGCACCTCGGGCTGCGGCAAGAGCACCTTTCTGAAACTGTTGCTGGGCACCGAGGGCGCCACCCGAGGCACCCTCACCCTGGACGGTAATCCGGTCCCGGACGAGCCGGGCCTGGACCGTGGCATCGTGTTTCAACAGTACTCGGTGTTTCCCCATCTCACGGTATTGGAAAACGTCACCATCGCCCGCGCCTTCGAACACAGCCCGCTGCTGGGCCGATTGTTCGGTTCGGCAAAGCGCCAGGCGGAGGACGAGGCAAGAGAGATGTTGGCCTCGGTGGGCCTGGCCTCGGCGGAGAAGCGCTATCCCCATGAACTGTCCGGCGGTATGCGCCAGCGTCTGGCCATCGCCCAGGCGTTGATCCGCAAGCCCCGCATCCTGCTGCTGGACGAGCCCTTCGGCGCCCTGGACCCAGGCATCCGCGCCGACATGCAGGAACTGGTGCTGTCTCTGTGGCGCAAGCACAAGCTGACGGTATTCATGGTGACCCACGACATCAAAGAGGGCTTCTACCTGGGTACCCGGCTGTGGGTATTCGACAAGACCCGCTACGACCCCCAGGCCCCTCACGCCTACGGCGCCACCATCACCTACGACCTGCCCGTGGGTCACATGGATCGCGCCCTTTACGAAGAAATCGACGATCGCCTGCACCCGGTGCCGGCCTGAGCGCGGAGACTCCGATGCAATCCAGTTTCTACACCACCCGACTCCCCGGCGCGGCCCATTGGTCGTTGATCATGCGCCGGGGCACCGAGATGCGCCTCACCGATCTGAACGGCGGCGGCAACGTGGGCATGTTGTTCTACAACCCCCACAACCTGCTGGAGCGCTACAACGCCCCCGATACCCTCAAGTGTCAGCACACCTTCAAACTTACCCACGGCAATTGTCTTTATTCCGACATGGGCCGCATCTTCTGCTCCGTCGTCGGCGACGACCTGGGCTGGCACGAGACCGTCTGCGGCAACGTCGACGCCAAGACGGTGAAAAAGCGTTGGGGCAAGCGCGATTATCAAAACGACCGCAACGATTGGCACCAGAACGGTCACGACGCCTTTCTGGTGGAACTGACCAAATACGGCCTGGGGCGTGCCGACCTTGCCGCCAACGTCAACTGGTTCAGCAAGGTGGCGGCCGATATGGATGGCAACCTCAGTCTGGTACCCGGCCACAGCCCCGCCGGCAGCAGCGTGCACCTGCGTTTCGAGATGGAGACCCTGGTGCTGCTGCACACCTGCCCGCATCCGCTGAATCAGGCCGAGACCTACCCCTACCACGCGGTGGAGATCGAACTGGGCTTGGCGTGGCCGGTGGCCGACGACGACTACTGCAAGAACTTCCGCCCGGAAAACCAGCGCGGCTTCCAGAACAACGCCCTGTACCACCTGGGTGCGTGAGGATCACCGACATGCTCAAAACCAGTGAATTGCGCCGCAAACACGCCCACACGCGCAGCACGGTCGGCGCCGGCGACTATTACATCGCCAGGCTGAAGGCCGGCCGCACCGTCCGTATCCGTGACCTGCAAGGCAATCAGGCCGCCGATACCCTGTTCTTCGACGCCAAGGACCCGAGCCAGCGCTACAGTGCCGTGGACACCATTCGCGAACAGGGCAATCTCTACCTCAGCACCGGCAGCACACTGCTGTCCAACGAAGGCAATGCCCTGCTGGAGATCGTCGCCGACACCTGCGGCCGGCATGACACCATCGGCGGCGCCTGCGCCACCGAGAGCAACACCGTTCGTTACGACCTGGAAAAGCGCGCCATGCACGCCTGCCGGGACAGCTGGATGCTGGCCATCGCGGAAAACCCCGAATTCGGTATCGCCAAACGTGACATCGGACACAACATCAATTTCTTCATGAACGTGCCGGTCACCGAAGACGGCGGCCTGACCTTCGAGGACGGCATCTCGGCACCGGGGAAATACGTGGAGCTGCGCGCCTGCACCGATGTGATCGTGCTGGTCTCCAACTGCCCACAGCTCAATAACCCCTGCAACGGGTATAACCCGACGCCGATCGAGATTTTGACCTGGAAGTAGGCGCGTCTCCCTCAGTACGGGCAGGCGTGATAACGCCTTCGCCACGCGGCCAGAAAAGATTTTTGCACCCCGGCGTGGACGGCCACGCCGGTTCGACCCAATACGCGGGACGGCCCGCAACGGACGGATCATGTTCGACAAAGTGCTGATCGCCAACCGCGGTGCCATCGCGGTCCGCATCCAACGCACCCTGCGGCGGTTGGGCGTGCGCTCGGTGGCGGTCTACGCCGAGGCGGACGCGGACAGCCTGCATGTCCGCAATGCCGACGAAGCCTACAGCCTGGGCGAAGGTCCCGCGGCCGACACCTATCTGAACGTCGAACGCCTGCTGGACATCGCCGCCCAAAGTGGCGCCAAGGCCATCCACCCCGGTTACGGCTTCCTGAGCGAGAATCCCGGCTTCGTCGAACGCTGCGAGGCGGCAGGCATCGCCTTTGCCGGCCCCACGCCCGAGCAGATGCGCGATTTCGGCCTGAAACACCGCGCCCGCGCCCTGGCGCAACAGGCCGGCGTTCCGCTGTTGCCCGGCTCGGAACTGTTGCGCGACGAGGCCGCCGCCCTGGGCATGGCAAACCAGATCGGCTACCCGGTGATGGTCAAGGCCACGGCCGGCGGTGGCGGCATCGGCATGCAGTTGTGCCACGACGCCGACGAGCTGTCCGCCGCCTTCGCCAAGGTGAAACGCCTCGGCGCCAGCCACTTCGCCGACGATGGCGTGTTCATCGAGAAGTTCATCCCCTGGGCGCGACACATCGAGGTACAGGTGTTCGGCGACGGCCAGGGCCACGCGCTGGCGCTGGGCGAGCGCGACTGCTCCAGCCAGCGGCGCAATCAGAAAGTGGTGGAGGAATGCCCGGCCCCCAACCTGTCCTCCGGCACCCGGCACGCCCTGCACAGTACCGCCGAGCGTTTGTTGGCCTCGGTCGGTTACCGCAATGCCGGCACGGTGGAATTCATCGTCGACCAATCCAGCGAGGCGTTTTACTTCCTGGAAGTGAATACCCGCTTGCAGGTGGAACACGGCGTCACCGAGGAGGTGTACGGCGTCGACCTGGTTGAATGGATGCTGCGCCTGGCGGCCGGCGAGCGCATCGACCTGGACGAGCACCGCATCGGTCTGCTGCCCCACGGACATGCCATCCAGGTGCGTCTCTACGCCGAAGACCCCTACCGGGATTTTCAGCCCAGCGCCGGCATGCTGACCCACGTGGATTGGCCCGCGCCCAGGGAGGGCTTGCGCATCGACCATTGGATAGAGGCCGGAATCGAGGTATCGCCCTGGTTCGATCCGATGCTGGCAAAGGTCATAGTCCACGGCGAAAACCGCGACGACGCCCTGGCCCATCTGCAACGAACCCTCGACGAGACCCACATCTACGGCGGCGAGACCAACCTGCCCTATCTGCGCGAGCTGGTGCGCGACCCGGTACTGGCCGCCGGCCAGGTGACCACCCGCTATCTGAACGACTTCAAACCGGTGCCGGCACGCATCGACGTGATTCAGGGCGGCACCCAAACCACCGTGCAGGACGCCCTGGGCCGGCGTGGCTATTGGCATGTGGGTGTACCGCCCTCCGGCCCTTTCGACGGCTATTCCCCGCGCCTGGGCAATCGCCTGTTGGGCAATGACGAAGACGATGCCGGGCTGGAAATCACCCTGCAAGGACCCAGCCTGCAATTCAGCCAGGCTACCCAGATCGTGCTTTGCGGCTCGGCCATAGAGGCGCGAATTGACGCCAAACCCGTTCCGCTCTGGCAGGTGGTGGAGATCCCCGCCGGTGCCACCCTGCACCTGGGGCGCATTCGCGATGCCGGAGCCCGAGCTTACCTGTGTGTGGCCGGCGGCATCCAATGCCCGCGGTATCTGGGTTCGCGCTCCACCTTCACCCTGGGCCAGTTCGGCGGCCACAACGGCCGGGCGCTGCGGGCCGGCGACGTGCTGCACCTGGGCGAGACCGAGCAGCGCACCATGGGGGAAGTCCCGGAAACGCTGCGCCCGGCCATTGGTAACCACTGGGAATTGCGGGTGATCTACGGCCCCCACGGCGCACCGGACTTCTTCACCCCCGCCGACATCGAGACCTTCTTCTCCACGGACTGGGAGGTGCACTACAACTCCAGCCGCACCGGCATACGTCTGATCGGCCCGAAGCCGCAATGGGCCCGTCCGGACGGCGGCGAGGCCGGCATGCACCCCTCCAACATCCACGACAATGCCTACGCCTTCGGCAGTGTCGATTTCACGGGTGACATGCCGGTGATCCTGGGCCCCGATGGGCCTTCGCTGGGCGGCTTCGTCTGCCCGGCCACGGTCATCCATGCCGATTTGTGGAAGCTGGGCCAGTTGCGTGCCGGCGACAAGATCCGTTTCCTCGGGGTCGATCTGCCAACCGCACTGCGGCTGGAAGAAGCACAAATCCGGGCCATCGACACTCTTGCGCCGGCCGACACGGAAATCGCAGGCTTCGCGGCTGCGGACCTACCCAGCCCCGTCCTAAAGACCCTGGACGCCGGACGCTACGGCGAACGTATCGTCTACCGCGCTGCCGGCGACCATTTCCTGTTGGTCGAATACGGTCCGCTGGAACTGGACATTCGCCTGCGGTTTCGTGCCCATGCCTTGATGGGCTGGCTGGAACGCAACGCACCGCCGGGCCTGAAGGAACTGACGCCGGGCATCCGCTCGCTTCAGGTCCACTTCGACCCGAAGCGCTTATCGCACAATGATCTGCTGGCGCACCTGGAAAAAGGCGAAGCGGAGCTGGCCCAGGAACTGGACACCCTGGAGGTCCCGTCGCGCATCGTGCATTTGCCGCTCTCCTGGGACGATCCGGCCTGCCGCCTGGCCATCGAAAAGTACATGCAGTCGGTACGCAAGGACGCCCCCTGGTGCCCCAGCAATCTGGAATTCATCCGGCGCATCAACGGCCTGCCTGACATCGACGCGGTCAAACGCGTGCTGTTCGAGGCCACGTATCTGGTCATGGGCCTGGGCGACGTCTACCTGGGCGCGCCGGTGGCCACCCCCATCGACCCGCGCCACCGTCTGGTGACCACCAAGTACAACCCGGCCCGAACCTGGACGGCGGAAAACTCCGTCGGTATCGGCGGCTCCTATTTATGCGTCTACGGCATGGAGGGGCCGGGCGGCTACCAGTTCGTCGGGCGAACGCTGCAAATGTGGAACCGCTACCGAAAGACGGCGGAATTCCCCTTGCCCTGGTTGCTGCGCTTTTTCGACCAGATCCGTTTCTACGAGGTCAGCGCCGACGAACTGCAACGGATTCGTCGGGACTTCCCCCAGGGCCGCTATCCGCTACGCATCGAGGAAACCCAATTCCGTCTGGCGGACTATCAGCACTTTGTGACCGAAAACCAGACCGACATCCAGCAATTCACCCGGCAGCGCCAGAAGGCATTCGACGAGGAGCTGGCACGCTGGCACGCCAGCGGCCAATTCAATTTCGCCCACACCGAAGCGGAAAGCGATCAGGGAGCCACCGCCGACTGGCCGGAGGACAGCGTCGTTATCGACAGCCCGGTTTCCGGCAGCGTTTGGCAGAGCAAGGTCTCGGTGGGCGACCGGGTGAGCAGCGGCGATACCCTGCTGGTGTTGGAGTCCATGAAAATGGAGATCGCCGTCACTGCATCGGTCAACGGCCGCGTCACCCGTCTTTTGAAAAGCGAAGGCGGCCAGGTCCGCGCTGGCGACCCGCTGGTGGTGCTGGAGGAGATGTGATGATTCCCGACCTCTCTCTGCCGGCCCTGCGCCGGGCCTATGCCGATGGCGTTACCACCCCCGCCGAGGTGCTGGCCGACATCGGCCGCCGCGCCGAGACCTACGCGGACCGAAACATCTGGATCCACCGCCTCGACGCGGCCGAGCTGCAACCTTACCTGGACCGGCTAGGCGAACTGGACCCCGCCAGTCATCCCCTCTGGGGCATCCCCTTCGCCATCAAGGACAACATCGACCTGGCCGGCATTCCCACCACCGCCGCCTGCCCGGCGTTCAGCCACACCCCGGAACGCTCCGCCACCGTGGTGGAAAAGCTTCTGGCCGCCGGGGCCATCCCGGTCGGCAAGACCAATCTGGACCAATTCGCCACCGGCCTGGTCGGCAGCCGTTCTCCCTACGGCGCCTGCGCCAATGCCTTCAACCCCGAGTACATCAGCGGCGGTTCCAGTGCCGGATCGGCCGTGGCCGTGGCGCTGGGGCTGGCCAGCTTCAGCCTGGGCTCGGACACCGCCGGCTCCGGCCGCGTGCCTGCCGGGTTCAACAATCTGGTGGGCGTGAAACCCAGCCGTGGCCTGCTCTCCGCGCGCGGCATGCTGCCCGCCTGCCAGAGCCTGGACTGCATGAGCATCTTTGCCTTGAACTGCGACGACGCAGCGGAACTGCTCGCTCTCAGTGAAGGTGAGGACGTGGAAGATCCTTACAGCCGTGCCAACCCCTACCGCAACAACCGGCGTCACTACGGCCGTTGGCAGGGTGAACTGACGATCGGCGCCATCGCTGAAGAACAGCTTCGCTTCTTCGGTGATGAAGCCTATGCGCAAAGCTACCTGGAGACGATGGAGCAACTTGCCCAGGCCGGTGCGGAGATCGTACCCATCGACTATACCCCCTTCGACACCGCCGCCAGGCTGCTCTACGAAGGCCCCTGGGTCGCCGAGCGCTATATCGCCGCCAGCCCCCTGATCGAACAGCAGCCCGACGCCCTGCTGCCGGTCACTTACGGCATCATCGCTCCCGGCAGGGAGGCCCCCGCCATTGAGCTTTTCAGAGCCCAATACCAGCTGGAGACGCTGAAGCGGACCGTTCGCGAAACCTTGGCGCGCATCGACTGCCTGCTCACCCCCACCGCCGGTCGTCTGTTCACCCTGGCGGAGATCGCCGAAGAACCGGTGCGCCGGAATTCCGAGCTGGGCTACTACACCAACTACATGAATCTTCTGGACCTGTGCTCCCTGGCGGTGCCCGCCGGCTTCACCAAGGCCGGCCTGCCCTTCGGCATCACCTTGGTGGCGGATACCTTTGATGACCGCAAACTGCTCTCCATCGCCAACCGGCTTCAGGCGCTGTTCGGCCTTCCCCAAGGGACAACGGGCCTGACCTACCGGGAACCGTCATACCAACCCGCCGGAGACAAAAAACAAATTCCGGTAGTGGTCTGCGGTGCCCATATGGAAGGATTGCCCCTGAACTGGCAACTCACCGAACGCGGCGCCAAGCTGCTGGAACGCACGACCACCTCGCCCCATTATCGACTCTACGCCCTAGCGGGTGGACCACCGCTACGCCCTGGCCTGATCCGTGCCGACCATGGCGCCGCTATCGAAGTGGAGATCTGGTCGGTTCCCGAGCAAGCGTTCGGCAGCTTCGTGGCCGGCATCCCCAGCCCATTGGGCATAGGCAAGTTGGAAATGATCGACGGGAGGATGGAATCCGGGTTCATCTGCGAACCCTGGGGTGTGGAAGGGGCAGAGGAGATTACCAGCCTTGGCGGGTGGCGCGCCTTCCTCGCACGCTCGGCCTAGGCAAAGCACGACTTTCGCTGGCCCCTGCCCGAGGTCGCCAGCGCTAACGAAAATGCCGCTTTGGACCTGGGGTACGGATCGGTGCATTGACAAGCACTTCCGTCGCCGGATCACTGGCTGGCCATGTTCTGTACCTATTGCGGGCTTACCGCCCGCACCCTGCGAAAGCGCCAGGCAAGCAAGGCGAGGGATATGCATAAGCAGGTCTTGGCGCTCATTGACGAATGCAAACGTGCCGACGACAACACCATGGTAGTAATGGATTCGCACTACCTGGAAACGGTCACTGTGCGTTGATGCGCCGCTGCCACCCGACACAGATAGCAACCGACCTGCCAGCAAAAAGCGCCACGGGACACGGAATCGCCGACAACCAACACGCTTGTCCGCGATTGAAAGACTCGCGGCGGGTCAAACCTGAAAATGCGCAGCTTCGCTGACCAGCTCCGATGCCAGAGCGACCAGTTGCTCGCTGGCGGCGGCCATTCCCTGAGCTTCGTCGAGCAATTGCCGGGTGGTTTGATCGACGTTGCTGACATTGCGGCTCACATCTTTGGTTACTACGCCTTGTTCCTCCGCCGCTGTCGCAATCTGAGAGGTCATATCGACTATCGAGTTGACGGCATCGGCTATGGCCTGCAAGGCAACGCCCACGTCTCGGGTCTTGCTGACGCCCCGAGTCAGGCGTTCCTGACCGTGGCTCATGGCCAGACCGGCCGCCTTTGCACCTTCCTGCAACTGCTCGATGGTCTGCTGGATCTCGCTGGTGGATTCCTGGGTACGTTGAGCCAGCGATCGAACTTCGTCGGCGACCACGGCAAATCCGCGCCCCTGATCGCCGGCCCTGGCGGCTTCTATGGCGGCGTTCAGGGCCAGCAGATTAGTCTGCTCGGCAATCCCCCGGATCACATCCAATACACTGCCGATGGCATCGCTATGCGTCTCCAGTTGACGTATGACGTTGCCGACCTCGCCCACGTCCTGGCTGAGTTGGTCGATAGCTTGGACTGCCTCCCCAACCACCTGCTGACCCTTGATCGTGGCATCCTTGGCGCGGGCCGAGGCGTCGGCGGTGCCCACGGCACTGCCAGCCACTTCCTCCGCCGTGGCGGACAGTTCCTCCGTGGCCGTGGCGACCTGAGTGGTCTCGCTTTGCTGATAGGCGATACGACGACGATTTTCCTGGCTGGCCTCAGCCAAGTCTCTACCGGCCTGATTCAGTTCACGGGAAATTTTGGCGATTTTCCCCAACACGGAACCCAAATTGGCACGAATGCTATCCGCAGCAAGTGAGAGCTTGCCCAATTCGTCATCGCGCTTGATGTTCATACGCTCCCGAAAGTCGCCTTGGGCGAAGCGTTCGAGACCCTTCACCAAATCGGCCATGGGCGAGAGCAGCGTCTTGCTTACGAAAAGCAGGGAAGCGAATAAGCCCAGCACTAAGACGGAAACCGTGACCGCAAGCGCCGCTAGCGAGGTTGTCGACAATCGCGTGAGGATTGCGCCCGTACCTTCGGTAGCTCGGTTGCCAACCATGCCCAAGACTTGTTCCAGTCGTTCGGTAGGTTCGCGATCGATGCCCTTGACCGCCCTGTCTCCAGCAAGGTGGTCGAATCCGGAAGCTTCGAAGGCCCTCATGCCCTTGCGATAGGCTTCCCCCATTGCGCTGTGCGAACGCACAAACGCTTCCAGCGTTGCGCCCTCCGCCAGCGGCGGCTGCATGCGGACCAAGGATTGGCTGAGCCGTTGTACCTCGGCCTCCTGTTGCATGAACTTGTCCCAATACTTCTGCCGTTGCGCGGAATCCCGTCCCCGCAGGAGTACGTTCTTCCACTCCTGCACTTGTTTCTTGAAAGCCACTGTCATGGCGCCCACGGTTCGCTCGGCGTAGAGATCACGCTGAAAAACCCGATCGAGATCGCCCAAGGCAGCGCGAACACTCAGATAGCCGAAAACGACACTTGCCAAAAGGACAACACCGACTGTGCCGAACGCAAACAATATCTGGTGTTTGAGACTGCGCGAAATCATATGCCGATATCCCCTCGTCCCCACAATGGGAAGCTCGCCCATGGCAACATGTCGACAGGGCGGCGGGAAACTTGACCCGAATAGCCGGCAAAACCGCTGAAGGTCTAGGGTGCTTGCCGGTCCAATGTCCGATAGCCGATGGCTTCCGATACATGAGCCAGGCTGACGGATTTCTCTTCTGCCATATCGGCGATGGTGCGAGCCAGGCGCAAGATGCGATGGTAGGCGCGCGCGGACAGGGCGAGGCGTTCCATGGCCTGTTCCAGAAGTTCCATGCCGCCGGCATCCGGTTGGCAGAACCGTTCCATATCGCGACTGTTGAGGGCATGGTTCGCATAGCCCTGGCGTTGCCACTGGATCTCGCGCGTGCGTATCACGCGTTCGCGGACCTGCTCCGAGGTTTCCGAGTCGCGCGGAGCATTGGCGCGCAGTTCGGCTGGGCTGACCGCTTCCACTTCCAATTGAAGGTCGATACGATCCAGCAACGGACCGGATACCTTGCCGCGATAGCGCAGCACCTGTTCTATGGTGCAGCGACAAGCACGGCGCGGATCGCCATGGTAACCGCACGGACAGGGATTCATGGCGCAGATGAGTTGGAAGGCGGCGGGGTAGTCCGCCTGCATGGCGGCCCGGGAAATGGTGATGTGGCCACTTTCCAGCGGCTCTCGTAAGACCTCCAGCACACGCCGGTCAAACTCGGGCAGTTCATCGAGAAACAACACACCATTGTGGGCCAGGGAGATTTCGCCGGGACGCGGAGTGCTGCCCCCACCCACCAGGGCAACACCTGAGGCGGTGTGGTGCGGGGCACGGTAGGGGCGCTGCCGCCAGCGGGCCGGATCGACACCATTGCCACCCACGGATACCACGGCGGCGGTTTGCAGGGCCTCGTCCTGGGTCATCGGCGGCAAGATACCAGGCAACCGGCTGGCCAGCATAGATTTTCCGGCGCCTGGCGGGCCGACAAAAAGCAGGCTGTGACCACCGCTGGCAGCCACTTCCAGGGCCCGCTTGGCCCGGTGCTGGCCTCGCACGTCCGATAGGCAAGCTGCCGCCAGCGGTGTGCACACGCCGTCCGCCAGGGCTCGCTCCAGCGCATTGCCCCCTTGCAGATGCGCACACACTTGCAAGAGATTGTCCGCCACCCGCACATCGGCTCCGTCCACCAGGGCAGCCTCGGCGGCGTTCTCCCTGGGCACCACTAAAGTGCGCCCCTGGTCGCGCGCCCTCAGGCACGCGGGCAAAACCCCGTTCACCGGGCGCAGGGTTCCGCCCAGGGCCAACTCGCCCAGAAATTCGTAGTTGCCAAGGGCCTCATCGGGTATCTGGCCGGAGGCGGCCAACACACCCAACGCGATGCCCAGATCGAATCGCCCCCCCTCCTTTGGCAGGTCGGCCGGCGCCAGATTGATCGTTATCCTGCGGTTGGGAAACGCGTAATTGGAGTTGGCCAAGGCACTTCGAACACGTTCCTTGCTCTCTTTTACAGCGGTTTCCGGCAGGCCGACGATGGACAGACCGGGCAGGCCATTGGCCAGATCGACCTCTATGGCAACGGGCAAGGCTTCGATGCCACGCTGAGCGCGGCTATGTACTTGAGCGAGTCCCATCAGGTCTTCCCTGTGCTCCGTGTGGTTGAAGAAAAGAAAAGGTGACCATTCAGTTGCCGCCGAGGTAAGCGCAGGGCCGGGGCTTTGCGCAAGGAGTGTCTGCGCCAGGGATGGCGCAGACACGCTTACACGGAGGTATTCACGCGTCTCCTGGAGCGCTCCCCCGGCCCTGTGCGGGACATGCGTGATGTGCTGAACAGTTCCAAGAGAAGACTATTCCCCGTCGGCGTCGGCAGCCAGGTCCTCGCCTGCTGCCAGGGGTATACCGAGCTTGGCCTCCAGGGCAGCGACCCGCTGTTCCATCAGTTCCAGTTTCTCACGGGTGCGGGCGAGCACAGCGGTCTGCACATCGAACTCCTCACGGGTCACCAGGTCCATGCGCGTGAAGGTCGACTGCAATCCGTTGCGGAAGGTCCGCTCCATATCGCCCTGCAGATCTTTGAGACCCTGAGGCAGGGAATCCGACATCTTGCGAGCCAGTTCGTCGAGCATTTTTGGGTCGAACATCAGACTTCTCCGGTTGATTTTTCTGCTAACTGAAGAAAATGCACCTCAACAGTGCAAACAGGGATATACCCGCCCCAGTCTCGCGCATCAAATTTGTGCATCATTCCGAATCGAAATAAGGATTATCCCTTATTACTGTTCATTATCAATATCTTATTTAGTTGGCACAGTACCTGCTTTAGGCACGATCACGTGTTTCTTAATCACGTTTTAACGCAGACAAAATAGAGGAAATGAACATGAAGCTTTCCAAGATCGCCGCTACCGGGGCCCTGATGGCAGTTTCCTGCCTGGGTGCCGCCCATGCCGACGAGGCCTCCCCGATCAGCGCCAACATCGCCCTCACCACCAACTACATGTTCCGTGGTGTTACCCAGACCGAGAACAACCCTGCCATCCAGGGCGGTTTCGACTACGCCCACGAGAGCGGCCTGTACGCGGGCATCTGGGCCTCCAACGTCGACTTCGACACCGAAGGTTCAATCGAGGTCGATTACTACGTCGGCTTCTCCGGCGAGGTGAGCAGCCTGGGCTATGACGTCAGCTACGTCTACTACGACTACCCCTCCGATGAAGAATTCGATTATGGCGAGCTGATCGGCTCCGTCAGCTACGACTTCGGCGCCGCCGCAGTTTCCGGAACCATCGCCTACACCGATGAACTCGGCGAAGATGCCGACAGTGCCATCTACTATCAGGCCGGTGTCGAAGTACCGGTCGGCGCCTTCACCATCGCTGCCGCCTACGGCTACTGGGATCTGAAGGACAACGCCGACAGCTATAACGATTGGTCGATCGGCGTTTCCACCGAGTACATGGGTCTGGGTCTCGACCTGACCTACACCGATACCGACATCGACGAGGACGACTCCGGCGCCTTCGCCTCCGAAGAGGCCTCCGACGCTCACATCGTTTTTACCGTCTCCAAGGAATTCTAAACCATCTGTCCGTGCCCGGCCTCCCTCAGCGGCCGGGCCACACCAGGAGGCTGACTGTATGAAGCTGGTTACTGCAATTATCAAACCCTTCAAGCTCGATGACGTCCGCGAATCTCTCTCGGAGATCGGCGTCACCGGCATCACGGTGACCGAGGTGAAGGGCTTCGGCCGCCAGAAGGGTCACACCGAACTCTATCGCGGCGCCGAATATGTTGTGGACTTCCTGCCCAAGGTAAAGCTGGAAGTGGCCATCGACGACGGTCTTTCCGAGCAGGTAATCGAGGCCATCTCCAAGGCCGCGAACACCGGCAAGATCGGCGATGGCAAGATTTTCGTCTACGAGCTGAAAGAAGCGATTCGCATCCGCACCGGCGAGAGCGGCACCGCGGCGCTGTAGGCCGGCAAGCACATGAAAATGAAACACGAGAGGTAATATCCCGTGGAAGCTGTAACAGAACTAAGTTATGCGTTGGACACCTTCTACTTCCTGATGTCGGGAGTATTGGTGATGTGGATGGCCGCTGGCTTCGCCATGCTGGAAGCCGGCTTGGTGCGCTCAAAGAATACCGCCGAGATTCTGCTCAAGAATGTCGCGCTGTTCGCGATTGCGTGCATCATGTACCTGCTGGTCGGCTACAAGATCATGTACGGCGACGGTATTTCCGCCTACATTCCCAGCTTCGGCTTCCTGCTCGACGCCGACAACACCAAGGAAGCCGTCCTCGCCGGTGGTGACGACGCTCCCTACTACTCCGGCATGGCCGATTTCTTCTTCCAGGTCGTGTTCGTGGCCACTGCCATGTCCATCGTTTCCGGCGCCGTGGCCGAGCGCATGAAGCTCTGGACCTTCCTGGTGTTCGCCGTGTTCATGACTGCCTTCATCTACCCCGTGCAGGGCTACTGGAAGTGGGGCGGTGGCTTCCTCGACGGTCTGGGCTTCCTGGACTTCGCCGGTTCCGGTGTGGTGCATCTGGCTGGCGCTTCCGCCGCCTTGGCCGGCGTGCTCCTGCTCGGTGCTCGCAAGGGCAAATATGGCCCCAACGGTGAAGTGCATCCCATTCCTGGCGCCAACCTGCCCCTGGCCACCCTGGGCACGTTCATCCTCTGGATGGGCTGGTTCGGCTTCAACGGCGGTTCCGAGCTGAAAGTCAGCGACATCGGCGAAGCCAATGCCGTTGCCATGGTCTTCGTCAACACCAACGCCGCTGCTGCCGGTGGTGTGGTCGCCGCCCTGATCACCGCCCGTCTGTTGTTTGGCAAGGCGGACTTGACCATGGCCCTCAACGGTGCCCTGGCCGGCCTGGTCGCCATCACCGCCGAACCGCTGACCCCCACGCCGTTGCTGGCCACCCTGATCGGTGCTGCCGGTGGCGTGCTGGTGGTGTTCTCCATCATCACCTTGGACAAGCTGAAGATCGACGATCCGGTCGGTGCCATCTCCGTGCACGGTGTTGTCGGCATGTGGGGCTTGATTGCGGTGGTTTTCTCCAACCCGGACGCCAACATCACATCGCAGTTGATCGGCCTGGGAACCATCTTCGCCTGGGTATTCGTCACCAGCCTCATCGTGTGGCTGATTCTGAAGCTGATCATCGGTCTGCGTGTCAGCGAAGAAGACGAGTACAACGGTGTGGATCTTGCCGAATGTGGCATGGAGGCGTATCCCGAGTTCGTCGGCACCTCGGGCTCCGGCAAGTAAATGTCGCTAGGGTTCTCCTGAGTACCTAGTGGTAGAGTGATTGCGGGCGCCGCGAGGCGCCCGCTTTTTTTTGCCTGTCGATCAAAGATTCTCGTGGCTGCCGTCACAATAGGGCGGAGTCTTGGTGCGCTTGCAGGCACACAAGTAGTACTCGCCGCGGCTGGTCACGGTGATTTCCGTCGGTTCAAACGCCGTACCGGCATGGGAGCCATCGCAAAACGGCTGATTCTTGGAGCGGCCACAGGCACACCACCAATAGCTACCCGGCTCCAGGGTCACGGTGATCGGCTGCTTGGCGGCGATTTCAGGCTCGGACATAAGGCTCTCCCCTCGTTGCTCATGATATGGGAACAGGGAGTGTAAACCCAGGATCCCTGCCGAACCAAAGCCTGCTAGGCTATCAGCTATCCCTTTTCTCTTAAGGACCGCCAGACATGGATAAAACGCACCTGCCCCCGCTGTTTATCGCACTCGCTTTGCTCGCTTTTCCAGCAATGGGTCAGGTCTACAAATGGACCGACGCCAGCGGTCGGATACATTATGGCGACCGCCCTGCCGATCAAACCGCCAAAGCCATGCGGCTCCCCCCATCGACCAGCGGCCTGAGTGCCACGGCAGGACAACCCGACGCCCAACTGCAAAGATTCCTTCAGGCGAGGAAGGAAGAACGCGACATCAAGACCCAGGAGCGCAAGGAATCGGTCATGGAAGGCAAGAGCCGGGAGGAGCTCTGTGATCGCGCCAAAATCGACCTCAGACTCCTGGAGGAACAGCCACGTCTGATCATCCGCGACAAGAGCGGCGAGGAGCGGCTGCTGTCGGACGAGGAAAGAGCGGAGCAAAAAGACCTGGTGGTGGAAGAGATCGCCAGATTCTGCGAGGACACCTCTTCCTAAGGCCGTCTATCGTCAATAAATCTGACACATCGTTTTCCCGGGAAACGTTACCCCGGTTGCTTGTCCACCACCCGACGGGATCTGCATGAACAGAGCCATTCTCTCCTGGCCGACCGTTGGCCAGCGTGGGCGGGTGCTCTGTCGCTTCATGGCGCGGTCGATCGATACATACGCCAGGCGTTGCCCACCACCAGCAGCGAACTCAGGGACATGCCGATGGCCGCGCCCCATGGTGGAATCAGCCCGGCAGCCGCCGCGGGTACCGCCAACAGATTGTAGGCAGCGGCCCAGAGCAGATTCTGGCGGATGGTGTTGCGGGTACGGCGGGCCAGTTGACGGGCGCGGACCAAGAGACTCATATCCTGGCCCAGAAAAAGAAAATCGCTGTGGATACGGGCCAGATCGGCCCCGCCCTGCATGGACAGGGAACAGTCGGCCGCCGCCAGGGTGGGAGCATCGTTGATGCCATCACCCACCATCCACACCTGTTCGCCCCGCTGCTGCCGCGAGCGTATCCAGGCGAGTTTGTCGGCGGGCGTCAGATTGCCCTGAGCCCCATCCACCCCCAGGGCGGCGCAGACCCGCCGCACCGAAGTATCTGTATCGCCACTCAGGACTTCGATATGTTTCACGCCCTGGGCACGCAGACCTGCCGACAGCTGCCCGGCACCCGGACGGATCCCGTCGGCCAACACCAGCAGGGCGACGGCCACGCCATCCCTGCTCAGGGTCTGTACCAGATGGCCCTGTTTGTTGAGGGCTGCCACTGTCTCGGCCAGCGGTCCGCCGTTCCCGGCCAGGGCAAAATCCAGGCGTCCCAGCCGCCAGTGCCGTCCCTCGATGTTGGCGGAGACACCCTGCCCCGGATGGTTTTGCCAATCTTCGGGCCGGTATGCGACCGTGACCAGCATTTGGCGAAACGCCTGGGCCAAAGGGTGTTCGGAGAGAGATTCCAGGGCATGAACCACTCCCAGTATTTGCTCGGCGGGTAGATCACTCAGAGGTACCGTCTCGACCAGCCTGGGCCTGCCCTCGGTAAGCGTACCGGTCTTGTCCAGGGCGACAACCGGGGCCTTGGCCAGGGTCTCAATGGCGTCCATTCGCGCCGGCACGACGCCCATCTCCGAGAATCGTCCAGCGGCCAGTGCCAGGGTCACCGGTGTGGCCAGGGCCAGGGCGCAGGGGCAGGTAACGATCAGTACTGCCAGGGTGTTGGGCAAAGCCTGTGCCGGGTCCATCTGCCACCAGTAGAGGGCAGTTAGGCTTGCCAATATCAGTATGGCGCCGACGAAAAAAGTGGCGGCCCGCTCAGCCAGCACGGCATAGCGCGGCCGATGACGCAGACCGCTATCGAGCAGTTGGCGGATTCGGCTCTCGGTGGAATCGGCGCGGTCGTGGGTGACCACCATGACGATCGACTGATCGCGGTTGCAGGAGCCACCAACCACGGCATCGCCCTCACCCCGCTCCACGGGCAGAGACTCGCCGGTAAGCAGGGATTCGTCAAAACCACTGCTTCCGCTCTCGATGGTTCCGTCCAAAGGGACTGTCTCGCCAGGACGGATGCGCAGGCGATCCCCCGGATGCAGGTCCACCACGGCGACGGTTTCCTCACTATCGTCCGGCTGGAGCCGTTGCGCTGTGGCCGGGATTACTTTGGCCATGCGATCCAGTGCGGCGGCGGCGGTTCGGCGGCCGCGCATTTCGATGTGGCGCGCAACCAGGAGAAAGAATACGAACATGGCGATGGAGTCGTAATAGACCTCGCCGCTCTGGGAGATAGTCCCGGCCAGACTACCGAATAAAGCGGTGAGCAGGCCGAGCACGATGGGCACATCCATACCCAGGCGCCGGTTGCGCAGGTCGCGCCAGGCGCCGACGAAAAAGTCCTGTGCGGAGTAGGAGAGTATCGCCAGCACAATGAGCAGGCCGATCCAGCGGCCGACCGCCTGCCAAAGCGGCAGGCTGCCGTCGGCGCCCGGACCGCCCATCAAATAGGTTGCCAGGGCCATCTGCATGACGGGCATCCCCGTCACCCCGGCAAACAGCAGACGCTGGCCGTCGCGGCGGCGGGCATCGGCCAGCAGTTGCTCCCGATGCGCCGGGTCGTAGGGATGGGCATGGTAGCCAATGGCGGCGATGGCCTCCAAAATGCGGCTGAGGGCGATCCTGCGCGGGTCCCACACCACGCGGGCACGTTCGGTGGCGTAATCGATTTCCACGTCGAGTACGCCGTCGAGACCTCGCAGATGGCGCTCGTTGACCCAGAGGCAGGCGGCACAGCGGATGTTTTCGAGGATCAGATGGGCCTCACGGGCGTGCTCGCTGCCACGCACAAAGCCCTTTTGAATGTCTGGCCGATCATAGAGATCGAGTTTGCGAAGGATGTCCCGACCATCGCTATCGTCCGGCCGGCCGGACCAGCCTTGGCGATGTCGGTAGTAGTCGTCCAGGCCGGCGTCGACGATGGCCTTGGCGACGCTCTTGCAGCCGGTGCAACAGAACCGGCGGCGCTCGCCAAGCACCTCAGTGGCCTCATTGACACCGTTGGGGATGGTTTGACCGCAGTGGTAACACGGCGTTTGCACGGCGGACATCAGAGCCTCGGCAAGAACGGAAAAGGCAGGGGCGGGGCGAAAAACGGGCGGCTCAGAGAGCCGCCCGGAAGGGTTGGAGACTAGTTACCCGGATTGGCGTAATAGGCCGCCAGATTCTTCAGCTCCTCGTCGGTGAGGACCTTGGCGATGTTGCGCATGACGCTGTACACATCATTGGCGCGGCTGCCATTGCCGTAGGCCTTCATGGTGTCCACGAAGTAGCTGGCGTGCTGACCTTCGAGCTTGGGAGCACCATGGTGGTTGCGGAAGTCCGGCTCGGCATGACACGCCGCGCAGGCCGGAATCAGCCGCTTGCCATCTCCGCGCCGCACCAGGGTCTTGGCCGCTGCCGCATCGCCGGTTGCGCCCTGGCCGCTGGCCGGCAGAGGCATACTGGCGTAATAGGCAGCGATATCCGCCATGTCCTGATCGCTGAACTGGGCAACGAAACTGGACATGATGGGGTTGGCACGGCTACCGGTTTTGTAATCCGCCAATTGCTTATAGGTGTAATCCGCCTGCTGGCCGGCAAGGCTGGGCATGTTGGGCGCCATGCCCACCCCTTCCGCGCCGTGGCAGTTGGCACACATGGCGGAAAGCTGCTTGCCCTTCTCGGGATCGCCGCTCTTTACCAGCTTGACGGTTTCAACGGTCCAGGCCACCTGGGAGGATGGCCCGGCCTGGGCGACGCCGGCACCGACGATCAGGGCAATGGCGGCAAGTATCGTGTTACGTCCTTTCATGCTTACCACCCCCATGCCATCACGTCTTGGCCGCTGAGCATCCAGAATTGCAGGATTGGATAGGCAAAGGCGGCAACCATATAAACCAGCAGAATCCAGTTCCAGATAGCGAACCCGTTGAGGCTCTTGGAGATGTTGAGCACCGGATGAATGGGCTCGGCGTATTCCACCTCCCGATTGTCCTCACGGGCGCTGTTCATGTGGGTCATCAGCAAGTTGATGATGAACAACAACGCGGACAGGACCAACAGAATGGCACCAAAAACCATGATGTACTGGGACGAGGTCCATTGCTCCACCAAGGGATGATCGTAGGGAACCCAGGCGGTACGGCGGGGAACCCCGAGCAGGCCCAGCCAGTGCCAGGGGATGGTGACGATCAACATACCGATCGTCCACAGCCACAGTTGCTTACGAGCCATGCCGGCGGAGAACAGCGCACGGCCGGTCATCTTCGGCCATAGGTAGTAGGAGATGGCGAAGTACATGATGACCACGGTGCCACCGAAGATCAGATGGAAGTGCGCGGGCACCCACATGGTGTTGTGGACCATGGTGTTCATGGCGTAGCTGGCGTTGACCACGCCACCGAAACCACCGGCGGTCAGCATCAGCAGTGCCAAGCCGCCGGCCAGCACCATGGGTTTTTCCCAGGGCAGGGCCTTGATCCAGCCGAACAGACCTTTACCACCGTGCAGACGCCCGGCGATCTCCAGTCCGGCCATCACGGTGAAGCCGGTAAACAGGGTGGGCACGGCAACCATGAAGGTACCGGCAGCATGGAAGAGCTTGTAGCCATCGCTTTGGAACGGGTCCACATACAGATGATGGAAACCGATCGGCAGACCGAAGACCAGCAGCATAATGAAGGCGACACGGCCCATTTCATCACTGAACAGACGCCCGCCAGCGGCCTGGGGCACGAACACATACATGGCGATGTAGGCGGGGATCAGCCAGAAGTAGACGATCGGATGCAGGGTCCAGGAGAACAGGGTGCGGGCCAGACCGACATCAATGGTATCCACCCAGCCGAAGGCCAGGGGAATGAGCTGGAAGACCACTTCAAGCGCCACGCCGGTGGCGGTCCAGAGCCAGAGAATCGCATTGGCGGTGGTGCCGTACATGGCCAGGGGCACGGGCTTGCCCGGATTGTCCTTCTTCCACTGGCCGAACATGACGATCATGATCACGCACCACAGGAAGGAGCCCACCACGAGTAACGCCGCCCCCACGTAGTAGGTCCAATGGGCGGTCAGCGGCGGATAGAAGGTGTACAGCACGGTGGCCTGGCGGGTGATCAGCGCGAACACCACCAGCAGCACACCGGCCATCATCATCAGCCAGCCAGTCCAGGCCAGACCTGGGGCCCAGACCTTGCGTTTGAGGCTGGTGTTGGCGGTGTAGTAGCCGAAGCCGACGATGAAGAAGGTCGTCAGCACAAAGCCCATAATGTTGCCGTGGGCACTCACGGAAATGTAATAGCCCTCGTCCCATTGGGGCACGACGCCGGCACGCACGGCTACCTGGTACAGTCCCAGTACCGCCGCCAGCAGAAAGGTCAGAAACGCGACCCACAAATGGGCCATCGCCAGACCGACAGGTCGGTGTTGTTCACTCACGGAATGTCTCTCCTTCGGAATTCTTTTCTAGGCCGCTTATTTGGCGACGACCTTTACCCGGCTCCACATGTAGTGGTGACCGAGGCCGCAGTACTCGTTGCAGAACATTGGCTGCTCCCCCTCGAACTGGAACTGCGTGGTCACTTCCGAAACAAAACCGGGGATGACCATGGTGTCCATGTTGGAAAACGGAATGTGCAGGCCGTGAAGCACGTCGGGGGTGGCGATGCGGAAAGTCACGGGGGTCTTCAGCGGCACTTCGATATGCTGCGGAAAAATGCCGTAGCGGGCCGCCACCATGGTGACCCGGACACTGCCGTCCGCCATGGTCTCGACGCCCAGCTTGTCTTCGGCGAACTCTTCGCTAAGGTGCAGGCGTGTCGAATCGATGGTTTCCACGTTGCTCGGCGGATGAACCGCATTGGCCAGAGCGGTGTAAAAGATCGTGCCCAACATGATCACGACCATCAGACCGACCAGCCACATCCAGCGTTTTTCCAATACGTCGATATGCATGGCGGAAACTCCTTATTGTATCGGCCCGTGGGCGAGAAAACGGCCGAAGTACAGGGCCAGCCAGGCCGCCGTGGAAATCACGCCGTAGATAAACAGGATGAACCACGTCCCCTTCGGCGGGGAGTTGAGTATCTTTTCTTTCTCTTCTTCGCTCAGTGGCATAGTGCGCACTCCTCCGATAGTGATACGAAGGTCCGTCGCCCAAGGGAAATCCCGCTAGAGGCGAACCGGGTAGTACCTTCGAGAATCAGCCGCTGGTAAATTGCTGAGCCGACGCGGCGGGAGACGGACTCATCAAAATGTTTTCGACACCGAGGCCGGTGCCAAGATGTCGATGTGCCGCCCATGTGCCCGACAGGGGACGGTATTTGACACAATCATGCCGCTTTTGACACACCCCTGCCATTAAAGCAGGTTAAGAATGCTTTACTCGGCTTGAACTTGACTCAAGACAAAGCCGCAGGCGTTGAAAAGCGGCCGAGGTGGCCTTGGAACTCCGTCGACTCTAAAAAAACCTAGATGAGGATAGACCGAATCTCGCGGTTGCGCTAAATAACGCAACTTGTCGGCAGACCGTCCTTTGCACCCTGCCTTACAGCGACAGCAAATGCCTGCGCAAAAGATCCAGACCAGCGGCGGCTGCCAGCGTCCGCAGCAATTCGGGGCCTCCCGCGAGGTGGATCTGACGGACCTCGAACACCCCCTCCCCCTCCAGTACCAAATGTGCCGTTCCTGGTTTTGGACGTCCGTCGCTGACCTTGGGATCGGCGTTCAGGCTGATTCCCAATCCCAGCTTGGCACCAAATTCTGTGCGGGCCCGGCTGGCGAGTTCTTCCGCAAAGTCTGCGGAAACCGGCTCTGTCGGCGGTTGCGGCGTCAGCCCGTGAATCTGACCGCCACGATACCATCGCCCGGCTTGTCGGCCAGATGCGCAGAGCTTGGCCAAATGCCCACCGCAACCCCATTCCCCGCTGGCCAGGGAAAGATCCGCCGTCGTCATCCGGCCTTCGATTGCGGCAACCAAGTCCCCCCCCGGTTCTCCGTCGACACCTTCTATGGAAAATACCGGGGCACCGATACGCCTGCGCAACTCATCGACGAGCGCCACTACACCGGTGTCCGGCAGTGATGCCGGAATTCGGAGTTTCACCTGGTTTTCTGGAGGGACCGTCCGGAAACCCAACACTGCCGGATGAGGGTCGAAACCTTGGAGACGCTGCTGCAGCGAGGACTCGCCAATGGCCACCGTACGCAAGGTAACCAAGCGCCCCGGATTCAGATCGAAGCGCTCCTTGAGCTTCGGCAGGACCACTCGTTCGAACAGCTTGCACATTTCCCTGGGCACGCCCGGCAGAAAAACGAAAAAACAGCGCCCGAAGGATAGCGCGAAGCCCGGTGCCGTTCCCCACTGGTTATCCAGGCGTTGCGAGCCACCGGGCAGCCATGCCTGCTTCTGATTGCTATCGGGCATGGGCTTGCCAAAGCGGCGGTACAGGGCCTCGATATCGGCCATGGCTTTTTCGTCAAAAGCCAATGGCAGATCAAAAGCCTTTGCAGCCGCCGCGGCCGTCAGATCGTCTTCGGTAGGCCCCAGGCCGCCTGTTGAAATGCACAGATCGCAGCGCGCCGACGTCTCTTGCAGCAGCCCGACGATATCCTCCAGGCGGTCGCCCACCGCGCTGTGGCGGCGAACCGAGAACCCCAGGTCGGTCAGCCGTTCGGACAACCAGGCCGCATTGGTATCAGCGATCTGTCCGCAAACGACCTCATCACCCTGTGACAGGATTTCAGCAATCGGCATGGAATCGTCCCCGAGTGTTTCACTAAAACCGCTCTCCCATTATCGTAGTCGCCCATGAAAACTCCGAAGGGCATGATATTGGATATGGACGGGGTCGTTTACCTCGGCAACCGTGCAATCCCGGATGCGGTGGCATTTCTGGACAGGATAGGCCCGCTCCCCCTCGTCTTTATCACCAACAATTCCTCCCAACCGCCCGAAGCCCTGCATTCGAAGTTGCAACGGCTGGGGCTTCCGTCACCTGGACCTACAGCAATACTGACATCCGCCATCGCTACGGCCAGACATCTGGACAGGCTCAAACCGGGGTTTCGCTACTACGCTGTCGGCGGCCCCGGATTACACCAGGCCCTGGCAGCCTTGGGTAAAGAGGATGCGCAAAACGCCGATTTCGTCGTGGTTGGGGAAGGCCCAGGCTTGGATTACGAGACACTGACGCTGGGGATCAATCTGGTGATGAGCCATGGCGCCCGCCTGGTTGGCACCAACCCGGACCCGAATCTGGACGGCACCCTGCTGGGGCGCCGGGTGATACTCCCCGGAGGCGGAGCATTGGTGTCCGCCTTCGCAGCGGCAACAGGCCGCACGCCTTTAATCATCGGCAAACCGCAACCAAGCCTTTACCAGGAGGCGTTGAGACTATTGGGATGTGAGGCAAGTGAGGCAGTCATGATCGGCGATCGGCCGGATACGGACATCGCCGGAGCGGCAGCCCTTGGCATCCCCGCGGTGTTGGTGCGCAGCGGGCGGTTCACGCCTGAAGACGCCTATCCGACAGGGGTGCCCAGGCCGCACTGGGATGTGGAATCCCTTTTGGATCTGCCTTGGGTCGCCAAACGCAATTAGATCCGCCTCCAGCCCAAGAAATTCAGTTGAGGCGCCTGCCCGGCCGCCACCCTTGGACTCTCACCGAATAAAACAAAACTCGTCGTTTTGATTAGCTATTGCTGGCACTGGCGAAGCGGATAGTGGATCGGGTGTTTGTGGAGAGAAAGGCTGCGCATGGGTAAGACCCACGACAGCGAACGCCTTTCACAAGAATGCGAAAGGCAGAACCTGCAAGCAACGGGATAGCGTTCACGCAGCAGACCTCAGTCGCTTGACTGTACCCCGTTGGCAAAATCGCGCCAGCGAGGATCAGCGCAAGCGTGCCGATCCCTTGCGCGCCATCCTTGGCGCAGGAAAGATCCAGCGGACTTGTGCGGATCAGATATCGGAGGCGTTGAACGCCTCTTTCAGCGCCTCTTCCACACGTGCGCTCTCGTCGATCGCGGCGGCCTCCAGATCCTGTACATCACGGGTTTGCGCGGCCTTGCGGCGGCGGTCCGTGTGATAGGCCAGACCGGTACCGGCGGGGATCAGGCGGCCGACGATGACATTTTCCTTCAGACCCTTGAGGTCGTCGGTCAGGCCCCGAACAGCGGCTTCGGTAAGCACGCGCGTGGTCTCCTGGAAAGACGCCGCAGAGATGAACGACTCGGTGTTGAGCGATGCCTTGGTGATGCCGAGCAGCAATGGCACGTAGGCAGCCGGTTGCCGACCGTCGTTCAGCAGACGCTCGTTCTCCTCCAACACCTTGGCCTTTTCCATCTGCTCGCCGCGAATGAAGCGGCTGTCACCGACAGCGATGATCTCGACCTTGCGCAACATCTGGCGGATGATGACCTCGATG
>JAGRGI010000046.1 GCA_020445565.1 Chromatiales bacterium | reverse complement strand
GGGCGGCATCCAGAACTGGACCCTGGTCACCAATCCGCTGGCCACCATCGCCGCCATGCTGGCCTTCCTGGGCATGAGCGGCTATCCGCCCTTCGACGTGGTCACGGCCCCAAACGAGATTCCCATTGGCCCGCCGACGGAGTATCACAGTTCCTATCTGGCCTTGATGAGCCTCAACCAGGCTGTGTTCGTGGGTGCCAAACTGATCCTGTTCATGGATCTGTTTTTTGGCGGCGCTACCAATCTGATCGTGCTGGTTGTCAAGACCTGGGCCATCTACATGGTGGCCGTGGTGGTGGGCGCTGCCTATCCCCGCTTCCGTGTCGATCAGTCCATACGCTTCTTCCTGCGCTGGCCCACCGCCATCGGCCTGGGCGCGATTCTGTATGTGCAGATCCTTTTTGCATCCTGAGGGGTCTAAATGTCGATAAAGGCCCCTTCGGCCATTCGCCAACGCCGTTCCGGCAACGGAACACCGACCACCGCATCCGGGTTGCCCGCAACCCCGGAGGTCCACCGATGAAACCGAATCAATCCGCGCTAGGCCCCCTGATGAATGAGGGCCTTCCCCCGGAAGATCGTGACCTGTTCTCCAATGCCCGACCGGTGCTCTACGAGCCCTATCCGGTGGAAGTGGTGGAGAAGTTCGTCAATTGGGTGCGCGCCAATTCCCTCTGGCTGCTGGCATTTGGCACCGGCTGCGGCGCGGTGGAGATCAACCCGCTGATGACCGCCCGTTACGATGCCTACCGCATGGGCGTCCAGACCCGCCCCACGCCGCGTCAGGCATCGGTTTTCCTGATAGGAGGCTACGCCTCGGTGAAGACGCTCAAGCGCATCATCCGCTCCTACGAGCAGATGCAGGGGCCGAAATTCGTGGTCTGCCTGGGTATCTGCCCCATCAATGGCGGCATGTACTGGGACAGCTACAACACCGTCAATCAGTTCGACCTCTATCTGCCGGTGGATCTCTACATCACCGGCTGTATGCCGCGCCCCGAGGTGCTGATGGCCGGCGTGTTGGAGCTGAAGAAAAAGATCATGGAAGGGCGCGCAGACGGTGCCAACCGCTACGTTGAAAACTTCGATTGGTACAAGGCCAATCAGAAGCGCGTCATCAAGAACTGGAACATGCCGGACTACAACTGGTAAGCATCATGGCCACGCCCACCGCCCTACTCGACGAACTCGGCAAGCGTTACACGCTGAGCGAAATCCACATCCAGCGGGACGACCTGCTGTTTCTGAAGGTGACCAAACCCCAGGCCGTGCGTTTCCTCAAGGATCTGCGCGACGATGCGGGTTACACCCACCTGACCTTCATGACCAACATCGATTACATCGAGGACGGTCGCTTCACGCTCACCTATATGCTCCACAACTACGACACCCACCACGAGATCGGCGTGCATGTGGATCTCGACCGTGACAATGCGGAGATGGACTCCATCCATAACCTGTGGGCCCAGGGCCGCACCTACCAGTGTGAATTGCGTGAAATGTACGGCATCCGATTCCCAGGCAGTCCGGGACTGGATGACGACTTCTGCCTGGAGGGCTGGGACCAGATTCCGCCGATGCGTAAGGAGTTCGACATCGTCGCCTTCTCCGAGGAACGCTTCGGCAACCGGCCCGGACGCGGCAGTACCGACCCGCGCGAGCACATGGGCACCGTAATGTACCCCGAACACCGAGACGGAACGGAGCACTAGACCCATGTTCGAACCGGCCGCACCCGTCGATCTCAGTTCCGGCAAATATCTAAAGCTCTGGCAGGGGCCGCAGCATCCGGGCATCACCGGCAATATGTCCCTGGAGCTGACCACCTGCGGCGACGAGGTCGTCGCCTGCAAGACCCACGTGGGCTATCTGCACCGGGGCTTCGAAAAGCTCATGGAACGGCGCACCTTCATCCAGAATTTCACCATCGTCTGCCGTATCGCCGTACCCGAGCCCACCTTCAACGAGTACCTCTACGCCGCCGTGGTGGAAGAGCTTTCCGGCATAAAAGCGCCGGAACGCGCTGAATGGATTCGCACCTTCAACCTTGAACTGATGCGCCTTGGCAGCTATCTGATGTGGCTGGGCGGCGTCGGTGCGGCCTTCGGCCAGAGTACCATCTATCAGTGGACCGTCACCCACCGCGACTACATCCTCGATCTGTTCGAGGAGATGACCGGTGCCCGCGTCTATCATATGTACATCGTGCCCGGCGGTGTGCGTGGCCGCTTGCCGGAGGGTTTCGAGGACCGTGCGCGCAAGGTGCTGGACGGCGTGGAACGTCTGCTGATGGACGTGGAGAAAATCCTGTTCAACAACGTGGTGTTCAAGACCCGCACCAAGGGTCTGGGCGTGATCACCAAAGACATGGTGGACCCCTACGGCATCACCGGGCCGAACCAGCGCGCCGCCGGCTTCGCCCGCGACGTGCGCCGCGACTCTCCCTACCTCATGTATGACGAAGTGGAATGGGACGTCATCACCGGCACGGCGTCCGACACCTACGAACGAGCCTGGGTGCGCTTGCAGGAGATGCACCAGGGCATCCGTATCATGCGCCAGGTGCTCGACCGCATGCCCACCGGCGGCCCCTTCCAAACGCCCTTGCCCAATGTGCTGCACTGGGAAGTGCCCAAGGGCGAGACCTACATCAAGGCCGAGTGCACCCGTGGCGAATACGGTTATTACCTGGTGACCGACGGCAGCCAGTACGTCCGCCGGGTGCATGTGCGCGGCCCCAGCTACACCCATGCCATCGCCCTAATGGAGAAGATGGCCGTGGGCACGAACATCGCCGACATCGCCGGATTGATGGTGTCCCTGCACACCTATCCGCCGGAAATCGAGAGATAACGCCATGAGCCTGAAGGATCTCATCTCCCCCTTCTACGTCTGGCAGCGGGCCTTCCAGAAGCCCTACACCCAGAAGCGGCCGATAGAGGAACGCCCCGGTGCACCGCGCTATCGCGGCTTCCACATCAACCTCACCGAGGAATGCGTCGGCTGCGGCTCCTGCGAGGCCATCTGCCAGAACCACGCCATCGACATGGTCAAGGTGGAGGGTCTGGAACCCCGCAACGGCGACAGCGGGCTACGGCCCAAGTTCGACTACGGCCGTTGCTGCTGGTGCGCCCTGTGCGTGGACATCTGCACTGCGCGTTCCCTGCGGCTGTCCAATCACTATGCCTGGGTCACCGAAGACCCCGACGCCTTCCATTTCATTGCCGGCACCGACGCGATGCCCTGGAACCAGAACAGCCTGGGCTATCGGCGGGACGACGATTACCACCTGCTCACCCACGACCGGATCGAAATGGACGCCCTCAGTCCCGAAGAAAGCCTGAAGGGCTTCGACGAAGTGATGAAAGGCTACACCGAAGAGCAGGCCCTGTTGGAGGCGGACCGCTGTGTGGAATGCGGCATCTGCGTCGCCACCTGCCCTGCCCACATGTCCGTGCCCGATTACATCAAGGCGGTGCGCAACAAGGATTGGGAGGGCGGCTTGAAGCTGCTCTACGAAACCAACCCCTTCTCCACCACCTGCGGACGCATCTGCACCCACCGCTGCGAAACCGACTGCGTACTCGGCCTCCAGGGAACGCCCATCGCCATCCGCTGGCTCAAACGCGCCATCGCCGACCGCGTGCCCGCCGAACGCTACGCCGAGATCCTCAACGACACCTTCACCGAAAACGGCAAGAAGGTCGCCATCGTCGGCGCCGGCCCCGGCGGCATGAGCGCCGCCTACTACCTGCGCAAGCAAGGCTACGGCGTCACCGTGTTCGAAGCCCAGGCTCACGGCGGCGGCATGTTGCGCTACGGCGTGCCCTCCTACCGGCTGCCGGAGAACCAGCTCGACAAGGACATTGACTACATCCGCTCCCTGGGCGTGGACGTGCGCTTCAACACCCGTGTCGGCCAGGACGTTCCCTTCAGCGAACTGATGGACAACCACGACGCCATATTCATCGCCACCGGCCTCAGCAGCCCCATGAAACTACGCATCGACGGTGAGGAACACCCGCGTGTGGTCTCCGGCCTGAAGATCCTCGACGACGTGGCCAAGGGCCAGGACCCCGGCGTGGGCAAACGCGTCGCCGTCATCGGCGGCGGCAACGTGGCCATGGACGCCGCCCGCGTCTCGCGCCGTGTGGGCGCCGATGTCACCGTGCTCTACCGCCGCCGCATCGAAGACATGCCCGCCGACCCGGAAGAGATCCACGAATCCAAGGCCGAAGGCTGCCACCTGGTTCCCCAAGCCATCCCGGTGAAGATCAAGGACGCCGACGACCCCAACCAGGTGGTCATCGTCTGGGGCGAAGCCGAGATGGTGTCCGACGCCAAGGGCGGACGCCCCCGCCCGGTGCTGCAAGAGGATCGCATGCACGAGGAAACCTACGACACCATCGTCTCGGCCATCGGCCAGGGCGGCGACTATGATTTCATGGGCGAGTGTCTGGGCTCCATCGAACAGAAATGGGGCAAATTCATACCCGGCGCCTATCAGCAGACGGGCGTCAGCAAAATCTTTGTCGGCGGCGATATTGCCAACAGCACCGCCGACGCCATCAGCGCCGTGGAAGACGGCCACCACGCCGCCCGCGGCATCCATCGCTTCCTGAGCGAGGAAGGACTGCAATGAACACCGTAGAAGAAATCCTCGACTTCGCCATCGAGCGCGAGCAGCAGGCCGCCGACTTCTACACGGATCTGGCGCAAAAGGTGAACAAACCCTGGCTCAAGGAGATGCTGGAGGGCTTCAGCCGGGAAGAAATGCGCCACAAGGGCAAGCTGAAGTCCGTGAAAAAAGGCGAAAAACTGCTCTCCGCCGAGCAAAAGATCCAGAACCTCAAGGTCTCCGACTACCTGGTGGCCGTCGAACCCACGGAAAACCTGGATTTCCAGGACGCCCTCATCGTCGCCATGCAGCGCGAAAAGGCCGCCTACCGCCTCTACACCGACCTGGCCAACAACATCGACGACCCGGAGATGAAGGAGCTGTTCCTAGGACTGGCCCAGGAAGAGGCCAAGCACAAGCTGTACTTTGAGGTGCAGTACGACGATCAGATTTTGAAGCACAACTGAGGCACGCGCACCCCTTTCTGCGGGAGCGCACCTTAGTGAAGACGTCACTCAAACCGACTACTCAAGAGTCGCTGGCACCTGGTGCCTCGTCAAACCAGTTCTCCACCCCGAGATCGGTGAAGTTTTCGAAATCTCGTAGGTTACGCGTCACTAAAACGAGGTTGTTTGTTGCTGCAACAGCCGCGATCTGTGAATCGGCAAAGGCCGGAGACTTGCCTTGACGTCCCAGTCGGACACGTTGTTGCGCCTGCCAGACTGCCTCGGCCTCATCGAAACCCAAAATCGGCAGCGCCGGATGAACCACATGCAACAAGTACTGCTGGATCTGATCACGCCGCCGACCTTCCTGTAAGCGGAGCATGCCGTACAAGGTCTCCTACCAGGTGATGGAGGAGATCGCCATCGCACTGCCGTGTTCCTCGATACGAGCCAGCACACCCGGGTTCGGGCTTGGCACCACCGGTTCAGACAGCACGTTGGTGTCCAGTAGATGCCTTACTCCGGCCATTCAAACTCCCGAGCCAGCCGGCGATCACGCCAACTATCAACCTCATCCCGGCCCCAATCGACGGCCGCAAAGCCAGGGTCCGCACGCATCTTAGCGACGAGCTAACCGAATTTCGCTCGCTCACCGGCCTCTCGAAGGCGCAGGTATTCATTTTCTGATATCAACACTGCCACGGGCTTACCACGCCGGGTGATGTGCACCGCTTCGCCTCGTTCCGCAACGGTAATCATCGGTCACCGCCCCCTCCCACTACCGAAAGGGGACATTACTGCTTTGGGCTAATACGGCATCCATCCCACTTGACGTTGCAATACAACATAAGTAATTTGCTCTCCTTTGATATTCATTAATTCTTGGGCCGTAACTACGTAGGGTCCAAGCCGTCGAAGCCGAACGCTCGGGAGACGTTAGACGTGGAACTCAGTGGCGCCGATATCGTCGTCCAGTGCCTGAAAGATGAGGGGGTCGAATATGTGTTCGGCTACCCCGGTGGCGCTGTCCTGCACATTTATGATGCCCTTTTTCAGCAGGAAGACGTAAAGCATATCCTGGTACGCCATGAGCAGGGTGCCACCCATGCGGCTGACGGTTACGCCCGCTCCACCGGCAAGCCCGGTGTGGTGCTCGTCACCTCCGGCCCCGGCGCCACCAACGCGGTGACGGGTATTGCCACGGCCTATATGGATTCCATTCCCATGGTCATCCTCACCGGTCAGGTGTCCGTGCCACTGGTGGGCAGCGATGCCTTCCAGGAGGTGGATACGGTCGGTATCACCCGCCCCTGCGTCAAACACAACTTCCTGGTGAAGGACGTGCGTGACCTGGCCGTGACCATTCGCAAGGCGTTCTTCGTGGCCACCACCGGCCGGCCCGGCCCGGTGGTGGTGGACATCCCCAAGGATGTCACCGACCCCAACGTGCTGGTGAGCTACGACTATCCCAAGGAAGTCGCCATGCGTTCCTACAACCCCACGGTGAAGGGCCATCCGGGCCAGATCCGTCGGGCCGTGGAGCTGCTGCTGTCCGCACGCCAGCCGATGATCTATACCGGCGGCGGCGTGATTCTCGACGACGCCTCGGAGACCCTTACCGACCTGGTGCGGATGCTGGGCTTCCCGATCACCAACACCCTGATGGGCCTGGGTGCGTACCCGGCCACCGACAGGCAGTTCGTCGGCATGTTGGGCATGCACGGCACCTATGAGGCCAACATGGCCATGCACCAGTGCGACGTGTTGCTGGCCGTGGGTGCCCGTTTCGATGATCGCGTCACCGGCCAGATCAAGACCTTCTGCCCGGAAGCCACCATCATCCATGTGGACATCGATCCGGCCTCCATCTCCAAGACCGTGCGCGTGGACGTGCCCATCGTCGGCTCGGTGTCCAATGTGTTGCGCGAGATGATCGCCGGCATCAAGTCCGCCGGCCGCACGCCAGATAAGCAAGCCTTGAACGCCTGGTGGGGCAAGATTGACGAATGGCGCTCACGCAACTGCCTGAGCTATGCGCCCAGCAGCGAAAAGATCAAACCCCAGTACGTCATCGAGAACCTCTACGAGGTGACCAAGGGCGATGCCTATGTCACCTCCGATGTGGGTCAGCACCAGATGTGGGCGGCGCAGTTCTACCCCTTCGACAAACCGCGCCGCTGGATCAACTCCGGCG
>JAGRGI010000207.1 GCA_020445565.1 Chromatiales bacterium | reverse complement strand
TACGGTGACCTTCAGCGATTCGCCAAGTTGTGAGCCATGATCCAGATTGAACTGCTCGGCAGCGCTGTGCAAATCCGCCGCGGCGAGCCGGGCATTTTCCAGATCATCTCCGTGACTACGGGGCACACCGAAAACGGCCAGCAGGCCATCGCCCCGATCCTGATCGACGATTCCGCGGTGCGCCTCCACGGCAAAGTGGGCACGGGTGAGGAAATCATTGAGCAAACGCAGATGTTCGTCGGGCGGCAGTCCCGCAACCAGATCCCGCCAGTTGTCGAGGCGCAGACACAACAGTGTGACCGGCACCTCGCTGCCTGCGACACGCAAATCGCCATCGAGAAGTTCGGCGGCAATCTCGGAAGAGACGATCTTATTCATCACCCCCCGGATGCGTTCGCGCTCTTGCAGCCCCTCCATCATGCGGTTGAACGAACGCCCCAGGGCTGCAAACTCGTCACGCCCATGGATTGCGACGCGATAGGCGTAATCGTCCTGTTCCACCGCATCCGTGGCTCTGCGCAATCGCGCCAGGGGACGTGACACGCCGACGGAAAACAACACCGACAACACCACCCCCGCCGCGGACACGGCTGCGGCCACCCACAGGCTGTCCCGCCCCAGGCGCTCGGTGAAGGCCATGCGCAGATCCAGGGATTGCCCCAGCAGATAGTCGGGCATCAGGCCCGAGGGATCTCTTCCCAGGGCAAACAGAAAACGCTCGCCTGCCAACCGGCCCGCTCCAATCGCATCCGGTTCCAGATCGCGCGCAGCGCCTTCCAGAGACTGGAGCAGCGCTTTTCTGACGGCTGCCTGCGTACGTCCCCAGTCGGTACTCAGCACAAATCCACCCTCAGCTGCAAAAATCGCCAGTTCCGCGCCGCTCATGGCCTTTACCTCGGCCAGATCGGTATCCCTGAAGTCATTGCCCACCAACAGCACGCCAATCAGTTCCTCACGCAGGAAAACCGGAACTGCCACCAGTTGCAGCAGGCGTCCGGTGAATGTCTGATGGGCAGTACCCGGCAACCCTCCCAGGGCCCGCTCCAGCGCCGGGAGCCGCAACAGGGATGCGGACATGTCCGCAGTCAACGCGCTGGATGCCAACGTTTTTCCCCCAGGCGAGATCACCATCAGCAGTTCGACGCTGGGAAATTCGGGCAGAATTTCGTCGGCCACCAGGTCATCGGCTGTGCCGCGATCCAGGGTGCGGTCAGTCAGGATATCCCGCACCAGCCGCGCACCGCGCAGAATGCGCGCATCCCCTGCCAGAGCACGAAAACGCCGCTCCATCAACTTGGCGACGATCTTCTGAGTCTTGTCCAGATCCTCGCGAATCAGTTCGCGAAACCGGTCTTCGAGATTTCTCTGCACCAACACGAAGCTGCCCGCCAGCACCGACAGCAGCAAGAATACGATCAAGGCGGAGAGTTTGTAGCGAAAAGGTATGACCATCGGTTTCGTTGGATTCAGAAGGAAACGGCCGCACCAGCGTTACAGCCACCTGAAAACAATAGAACAAAGGGCCGCCCTGCTGCATTTCCCGCCGGAGTGTCGCACAATGCGGCGGTGACGGACTCTGTTGCGCGACGCCAAAAATGATCGATACCCTGTTTCGCCCTTTCGGCACTTTGCTATTGCTGATCGCCAGCGGCATCGCCCACGGTGCCATCGATTCCGAGGAACGCTGGACCGGTGACCTGGACGCATTGGCGGACCGCGGACACATCCGTGCCCTAGTGGTGTACAGCAAGACCTATTACTTCCTCGACGGTCCACGGGTACGGGGTTTGAGCCACGACGCACTGGAGCTGTTCGAGAAACACCTGAACAAGAAGCTCAAGCGTCCCAAGGCCCGGCCGGTGGATATCGTTTATATCCCCGTCCCCAGGGGCGAGATCCTGCAAGCCCTGGAACAGGGCGTTGGAGATATCGCCGTGGCCAATCTCACCATTACCGACGAACGCAGGAAAAAGGTCGATTTCGGCGAACCCTGGTTGAAAAAAGTCCGCGAGGTACTGGTCACGCACAAAGACCGGCCGGCACTGCAAAATCTGGACGAACTGGCGGGTAAAGAGGTCTACGTGCGAGCCAGCAGCTCCTACCACGAATCCCTGCTGGCCTTGAACAAACGATTGATCGGGAAACAACTGTCTCCTGTGAAGATCAAGGTGGTGGACGAGCATCTGGAGGATGCGGACCTGATGGAGATGGTCGCGGTGGGTCTGTTGCCGGCAGTCGTGGTGGACGACCACAAGGCCACCTTCTGGGCCGACATTTTTCCAGACCTGCGCCTGCACGAAGCCGCACCGCTGAGGGAAAAGGGCCAGGTGGCCTGGGCCATCCGCAAGAACAGCCCCAAGCTCAAGGCCATGGTGGACAGCTTCGCCGAGCAAAACCGCCAGGGCAGCCTGACCGGCAATATGCTGCTGAAGCGCTACCTCAAGGCCAACCTGTGGGTGCGCAACAATCTGGCCCAGAAAGAACGCGAGCGATTCAAGGACACCGTGGCTCTGTTCAAGAAATACGCGGGCGAATACGGTTTCGACTGGCTGATGGTGGCCGCCCAGGCGTATCAGGAATCGGGCATCGACCAGACCCAGCGCAGCCCCGCGGGCGCCATCGGCGTCATGCAATTGCTGCCCAGTACCGCGGCCGACCCGAATGTGGGCATCCCGCATATCGACAGGCTGGAACCGAACATCCATGCCGGCGTGAAATACCTGCGCTTTCTGCTCGACCGCTACTTCAGCGATGCGCCCATGACCGAGCAGGACAAGCACTTCTTTGCCATCGCCAGCTACAATGCAGGCCCCGCGCGCATCCGCGCCCTGCGGACCAAGGCCGAGGCCCAGGGGCTGGACCCGAACCGATGGTTCAACAACGTCGAAACCGTGGCTGCCCGCCAGATCGGTCGCGAGACCGTGCAATACGTGGCCAACATCTATAAGTACTATCTGGCCTACAAACTCACCCTGGAGCGTATGGACGAACGCAGTCAGGCGCGCAAGCTCCTGTCCGACCCGGGACCTGGGATCTGAAGCAACGTGCACTGGCTACCCCTGGCGCTGCTCAGCGCCTTCAGTCTGGCCTCGTCCGACGCGGTCACCAAACGCTATCTGAGCGAACTTCGGGCCGGCGATCTGGCCTTTGCCCGCTTCGTCTGGACCGGACTGCTGATGTTGCCCGCCCTGGTGCTGGCACCGAGCCTGGATCTACCAGCAGCCTTGTGGGCAAAGATCGCTGTGGCCGTGCCATTGGAACTGCTCGCCATGGTGATGTACATGAGCGCCATACGCGAAGCGCCGTTGTCGCTCACCCTGCCCTATCTTGCCTTCACCCCCGCCCTAACGGTATTCACCGGCTACCTGATACTGGGCGAAACGGTTTCGCTTCGCGGGGTGATCGGTATCCTGCTGGTGGTGGCCGGCGCCTGGCTGTTGAATCTACCGCTGCGCAATCGCCCGGCGGACTTTCGCTGGTGGTCGCCATTCCATGCCATGGTCCACCAGCGCGCCGCACGCCTGATGCTGGGCGTGGCCAGCATCTATGCCGTCACCGCGGCCCTGAGCAAGTCCGTACTTGAGCACGGTCCGGCCCTCACGGTAGGCCCGCTGTACTTTCTTTGTGTGGGTATGGGAGCGCTGTTGCTGGGGCTGATTCGCGCCCCGACCAACAGTCTCAAGGCCCTGGCCTATCGACCTGGCTGGGGGCTGTTGGCCGGCCTGTTCATGGCCGGCATGATCTTCAGCCACTTCCTGTCCATCGGTCAGGTGGAGGCCGCCTATATGATCGCCGTCAAGCGCACCAGCCTGCTGTTCGGCATGCTCTACGGCGCCCTGTGGTTCGGCGAATCCGGCCTTGCAGCGAAGATGGCTGCCGGCGGGTTGATGATTGCCGGTGTTTTCATGGTGGTTGGCTGAGCTTTTCGCATCGCGTGTTACACTTTTCCCGAAGCCACCATTGCAACGAGAGGCTGACTACCCATGCGGCGTTTTTGCCTCGGTCTGATCCTTTCCCTGGTCACCGTTTCCGTTACGGCGGTGCCATCCAAACCAGAACTGGAAGCACTGCTGCAAACCGCTCAGGCAGCCCTGCAATCGACCCCCGCCACCGCCTGGCGAGCACTTACCCAGGCCCGCGACCTGGCCGAGAGCCTGGGCGACTCGAACGGCCAGTCCCGAGCAGCCGGCCTGCTGGCCGGTATCTACCTGGCTCAGGACCGTGCAGCCGAGGCTGCGCGGCTCAACGATCAGGCCATCTTTTTCGCCCAGGAGTCGGTCGATTCCAATCTGTTGTATCGCTGGCACTGGCAAGGCGCCCAGATCGCCAGACAACTGGACAATATCGACCAGGCCATCCTCCACTACCGGGACGCCGCCCGCAACGTCGAACAATCCGGAGCGGCAACCGCGCAGTACCGCGAGGTGCTCGGCCCTCTGTACCTGCAATGGGCCGACCTGCTGTTACAGCGCGCCGCAGCCAAAACCGATCCGCAGGCAGACCTGCGCGAGGCCCGCGCCGCCGTGGAACGGCTGAAGACCGCCGAACTGCGCGACTATTTTCTCGATGCATGTGTCACCGCCGCGCAGTCCCGCGCAACCGAGGCGGACGCCGGTCTCGCCGCCACCGCCGTGATCTACCCGGTGCTGCTGGACGATCGAACCGAGATCCTTCTCAGCCTGCCCGACGGCATACGCCAGCACACCGTACCGGTGAGTTCGTCACAAATGCGCGAAACCGCCTACGCGTTTCGCCAACTGCTGGAGAAGCGCGCCACCAATCAATATCTTCGTCCGGCCCGAACCCTCTACGATTGGCTGATTCGGCCGTTGGAGGCCGACCTTCAGGCCGCCAACATCCGCACCCTTGTGTTGGTACCCGATGGCCCCCTGCGCACCATTCCCCTGGCGGCCCTCAACGATGGTCAGTCTTTTCTGGTGGAGCGCTACGCCCTGGCCACCACACCGGGCCTGACCCTTACCGACGCCAGCCCTCTGAAGCGGGAACGACCGCGCATCCTGCTCAACGGCCTGACGGAATCGGTGCAAGGCTTCCCCGCACTGCCGGCGGTGGAACGGGAGCTTGACGCCATCGAAACACTGTTCGATCAGCCGGCCCGGCGACGCCTGGAGAACGGCCAGTTCGTGCTCAACAACGTGGAGTCCGAACTCAGTCGACGGCCTTACAACGTGGTGCACATCGCCTCCCACGGCGAGTTTGCCTCCGATATCCGCAACAGCTTCCTGCTCACCTACCGGGAGCGCATGACCATGGACCGGCTGGAGGAATACATGCAGTTCCGTCGCTACAGCGACCAACCGGTGGAGCTGCTCACCCTCAGTGCCTGCCAGACCGCCGCGGGCGACGACCGCTCTGCGCTGGGCCTGGCCGGCGTAGCCATCAAGGCAGGTGCCCGCAGCGCCCTGGGCACGCTCTGGTTCGTCAACGATGAGGCATCGTCGCAGCTCATCACCGACTTCTACCGCCACCTGCTGGAACCCGGCCAGACCAAGGCCAGCGCCCTGCAACTGGCGCAACGCAGTCTTATCACCGATCCCCGTTACCGCCACCCTGGTTATTGGTCACCCTTTCTGCTGATCGGCAACTGGTTGTAATGCGCGCGCTGCTGCGCCACCGTGCCCTGGCGTTGAGCCTCATCGCCGTGAGCCTGTTTGTGGTGCTGTGGATTGCCCGTTCCTTCGGCTGGTTACAGCCGCTGGAACTGTGGGCCTATGACCAGACAATTCGCTGGCAACCCGCGCCACACGGGCCACAAAGCCCGGTGACGGTGGTCGGCATCACCGAGGAGGACCTCAATCGCTTCGGCTATCCCATCAGCGACGAGTTGCTGACCCAGGCCCTGGATACCCTGCTCAAGGCCGGTGCCAGCGCTATCGGCGTGGACCTGTACCGCGACCTGCCGGTACCGCCCGGCCGCGAAGCGCTCGGCACCCTGGCCAGGGATTCTGATCGTATCTACTGGATATTCCAGTTCGCCGAACCCGAAGGGCGAGGCATCCCTGAACCGGAATTCATGCAAGGCACGGGCAGGGAGGCGTTCAACGACCTGATCGCCGACCCCGGTGGCTACGTCCGCCGTGGCCTGCTGTTTCTGGACGACGGCCAACGCTACGCAACCTCCCTGGCCCTGCAACTGGCCATGCGCCATCTTGCAGAAACTGGCGTGACACCCCAGGCGGGCAGCGACGACCCACAACACATGCGCCTGGGCGCGGTGGAATTCGTGCCACTGGACGCCGATTTCGGCGCTTACGTCGGCGCCGATGCCGCCGGCTATCAGTTCCCCCTGGACCACAAGGACCTGGCCCGCCCATTGCCGCACATTGATTTCGGCGATCTGATCGACGGTACCTTCACCGCCGACACCATCGCCGGGCATATCGTCTTGCTGGGCACCCGAGCTGAGAGCATCAACGATTTCTTCTTCACCCCCCTGAATCGCGGCACCGATGCCGAGCGACTGTATGGCGTCACCCTGCAAGCCGCTATCACCGCGCAGATCCTGCGCCTGGCGCAAGGCCGTTCGCGCCCGATACGCAGCCTGACTGAGTCGGCGGAAACGGCCTGGATCGGCTTCTGGCTGTTGATCGGCATGGCGATGGGCATCTGGCAGCGCGGCGCATTGGGGGCCAGCATCGTCATCGCCCTGGGAGTCGGTGTCATTCTGGCGATCGCCTTCTTCGCCCTGTACCACGACCTGTGGCTACCCGCGGCAACGCCAATTCTGGCTCTGGTGGCATCCGCCAGCCTGGCGACAGCGTATCTGTCTGGAAAGGAGAAAAAGGAACGCGGCACCTTGATGCGTCTGTTCTCTCAACAACTCTCCCCCAGGGTCGCGGAGACCCTTTGGGAGCAGCGCGAAAACATGCTGGTGGGTGGACGCCTGCCGCCGCAACGGGTTGAGGCCAGTGTGCTGTTCACCGACATCGTCGGCTTCACCAGCATCTCCGAGAATCTGGATCCGGCGGTGCTGATGGACTGGCTCAACGAATACATGGAGGCCATGTCGAGCCTTGCCCTACGCTACGATGGCATCGTCGACAAATTCATCGGCGACGCGGTAATGGCGGTATTCGGCGTACCGCTACGCGACAACGACCCGCAAGCGCCGCGGCGCAACGCCAAAAACGCCCTGCGGTGCGCCCTGGCCATGGAAAAGGCCCTGCACCGGTTGAACCGCTCCTGGGGTGAGCGGCAACTGCCGCAGATCGAAATTCGCGCCGGTGTGCACAGCGGCCCGCTGGTGGCCGGCAGCCTGGGCGGGGCGGAACGATCCAGTTACACGGTATTGGGTGACACAGTCAATACCGCCTCACGGCTGGAGAGTTACGATAAGGCCATCCATGCGCCGCAAGGCATGTTGTGTCGCATACTCACCGGCGAAAGCACCCGTGAGCTGGTTGACGAGGACTTCCGTACCGAGGCCGTAGGCAGCGTATTGTTGAAGGGGAAGCAGACCCCCGTTACGGTTTACCGAGTGATTGCGGAGCAATCCGCCTAGAGGAGTAGATTCCATGAAGCGTTTTCACATCCTGATCGCGGCCCTGGCCACCTTTTTGGGCTTGCTTCCCGTAGGCGTGCCGGCCGGCGACAGCGTCGGCGGTTACGTACCGCCGTTTCGCGGCGCCCCCAGTGTTCGCGTCAGTGGCGGCTCACGCGGTATTTCCCAAACCGGCGTCCTGGATCTGGTAGCGCCGGACCACCTCTCCCTGAGCGCCAGCGACCAACCCCACTTGTACTGGTACCTGAGCGATGACCTGCCCTACCCGGTGATCCTCGCCATCATCGATCCCAATGCCGTGGACCCCGTGTTTGAAGGCACCATTGCAGAGAGCGCCGAGCGAGGCATTCAGGGCGTGGACCTGAGCGAACTGAATGTGAAACTGCGCCCGGGTGTGGATTACCAGTGGTCGGTTTCCGTGGTGGAAGACGCCTCGCAACGCTCCAAGGACCGCTTCGCCTCCGCCCAGATCCGTTACCAGCCCCATGCGGGCAAGATCAGCGGCAACGCGCTGCAACGTTCGCGCGCCTGGGCCGCCGACGGCTACTGGTACGACGCCGTCGCTGCCGTGAGCGACAAGCCGGACGCCGCACAGCGCGTCCAGCGCGCGGCCCTGGCGGAACAGGTGGGCCTGGATCAGATCGCCGCCTTCGACCGTCGCTGACAACAGCCCTCGGAGGCGGAGTCAATCATCCCCCTGTCCACAGAAACTAAAGGCCGATATGTCGGCGGTCGAGACTATTCTTGACGGCCGACCGGCGGCAACGAGGAACACCCCGGCACAAACGACTTCTAAGCAAAGTAAGCCCGGCCTAAAACACGGGAGGAAGACATGGCAAAGCCCACGAGCCAGACCCAGAAACAGGCCAAATTTCTGTCCTCGCTCACCGAGTTCACCCAGGAGCACCGCGCCAAGCGCTGGCAGGGCAGCTTTGCTGAATATCTGGAATCCGTATTGCCAGCCAATCCCGCCGGCACCTGCCGCAGCAGCCATGAGTACATCTGGGACATGCTGCGCTGGTACGGCCAGAAGGAACATGGCGAATCGGCGGATGCCGCCACCGTCTTTTCCCATGAACTGTTCGGCATCGACCCCGCCCTGCACCGCGTTACAGAGTACTTCAAAGGCGCCAGCGCCGGCTCAGAGGTTGGGCGGCGGCTGCTCTTGTTGCTGGGTCCGCCCTCCGGGGGAAAGTCCACCCTGGTCATTCTGATGAAACGCGGCCTTGAGGAATACAGCCATACGGACGAAGGTGCGCTGTACGGCATACAGGGCAGCCCGATCCACGAAAATCCCCTGCTGCTCGTACCGCATACCCTGCGGGCGGAATTTCGAGAGACCTATGGTGTTGAGATCAAGGGCGAACTCTCTCCCCATACCAGCATCCGCCTGGATGAGGAATTCTCCGGCGACTTCATGAAATTCCCGGTGGAGCGGGTGTTCATATCCGAGGCCGGCCGGGTCGGTGTCGGCACCTATGCGCCGCACGATCCGAGCACCGCGGACATTGCCGATCTGGTGGGCTCCGTGGATTTGTCCAAGGTGGCCGATTACGGCGATGAGGGCGATCCCCGCGCCTGGTCCTGGTCCGGCGCGGTCTATGCCGCCAACCGCGGCATGCTGGAGATGATCGAGATCCTCAAGGTAAAACGCGAGTTTCTCTACCTGCTGCTGACCCTGACCCAGGAGAAAAACGTCAAGGTCGCGCGCTTCCCGCTGATCCACCTGGACGAAACCATCCTCGCCCACACCAATCTGGCCGAGTTCCGCAAGTTTCTGCAGGAGAAGGAAAACGAGGCTCTGCTGGACCGCATGGTGATCGTGCAGGTGCCCTACACCCTGTCCTATCAGGAAGAGGCCCGCATCTATCGCAAGCTGATTTCCAACGCCCCCGCCTTCCGCGAGGTCCACCTGGACCCCCATGCCTTGAAGTTGGCATCGGTGTTCGCGGTACTCACCCGCCTTGAACGGCCGGAGCGGGACGACCTGGACCTGAGCAAGAAACTGCGGCTGTATTCCGGCGAAGACGTCGAGGGAGTGTCCCGCAGCGAGGTGGATCGCATCCGCCAGGAGAGCCCCGAAGAAGGCCTGGCCGGCGTCAGTCCACGCTTCGTGATCAACGCCATCTCAAACGCCATTACGCGCTCGGAGCTGTCCAGCCTCACCAGCATGGAGGTGCTGCTGGCCATAAAGGACGCCATCGAATCCGATGCCCGCATGGACGCCAAGCAGAAACGCGCCTGGGTGGATTTCCTCGTTACCGCCCGTAAGGATTTTTACAACCGTTGGGTGAAGGAAGACGTGCACAAGGCGCTGTTCTCATCCTTCGAGGACGAAGCCCAGCAATTGTTGGAGAAATACCTGGACGAAGTGGAATCGTCCTTGGACAACCGCAGCCTCACCGACCCCATCACCGGGGAAAAACGCCCGCCGGACGAGCGTTTCCTGCGTGCCGTGGAGGAAAAGATCAAAATCTCCGAATCCGGCAAACTGTCCTTCCGGCAGGAAGTGGTGCGCAAGGCCATGGTCGCCTTCAAAGCCGGCGAGCGCTTCACCCTGGACAACCACGCGCGCCTGCACGAAGCCATCGAACAATACCTGTTCGCCGAACGGCGTGACGTGCTGCGCCTGGTCACCTCTTCCGCCCGCCCGGACGAAGAGGCCGGGCAAAAGATCAGCGCCGTGCAAGAACGCCTCATCAAGGAATACGGCTACGACGCCCACAGTGCAGACGAAGCGCTCAAGTATGTGACGACACTGCTGTCGCAAGAGTAAACGCGTAGGCCCGACGACGCGGCAGATTCCAAGCAGGTGCTCCATCCGTTGTCAAAACCGGGCCGCCCAGTTTGGTGCGCGGCGCACTGATTGTGGGCACGCAGAGTCCTGAGGCACGCGCCAAACACGATAATAATGCTTCAAGTTCAATAAATTAAACTTACTGGCACGCTACCTGCCTAACAGATACTGATTCTAATCGATGCCCCAGCAACGGCGCTGCGGCTCGGCAGGCGCTTCTCGTAAGAGAATCGCTTTCAACCGACACTGATCGAGTCAGGCACACCCGCCTGCGGGGTAACGACGCCCCAAGTGCTTCGAGCCGCCACGTGGCCCGACGCGCTTGGGGCGTTTTCTCTGGAGCAGGCAACAGATTTGTGACGGGCCTGGCAGGCCGGTTGTCCGCAATTGCGCGGAAACGTACTCAAGTTTCACTACGCCAATGTTCTATCGCCTTTGAGAGACGCCAAGCAGAGAGGCCAGACCCATGTCGTACTTAGACCCGAATGAATTCGTTACCAAGATGGTGGATCAGGGGGAATCCAAGGTATACATGTCCACCAAGGACACCTTGATCCGCGCCTTCATGGCCGGCGCCATTCTGGCCCTGGCTGCCGCGTTCGCCATCACCGTGGCTACCAAAACCGGCTCACCCCTGGTAGGGGCAATCCTCTTTCCGGTCGGGTTCATCATGCTGTATCTGATGAAATTCGACCTGCTCACCGGCGTATTCACCCTGGTACCCCTGGCCCTGATCGACAAACGACCCGGCGTGACTTTCGGCCAGGTGATGCGCAACTGGGGCCTGGTGTTTATCGGCAACTTCGCTGGCGCGATCACCGTGGCCTTCATGATGTCCTTCATCCTCACCTACGGCTACAACACCGACGGCGGCGCCATTGCCGCAAAGGTCTCGAGCATCGGCGAATCCCGTACCCTGGGCTACGCCGCCCACGGCACCGATGGCTGGTTCACCATCTTCATCCGCGGCATGCTGTGCAATTGGATGGTCTCCATGGGCGTGGTCGGCGCCATGATCTCCACCTCCGCCACCGGCAAGATGGCCGCCATGTGGATGCCGATCATGCTG
>JAGRGI010000206.1 GCA_020445565.1 Chromatiales bacterium | reverse complement strand
ACCGCAACCACGACGAGGTCGTCGATCTGGTGCGTTTCGCCGCCGAACGGGGCATGGACATCAGCTTCATCGAGGAGATGCCCCTGGGAGACATCAACGAGCACGACCGTGGCGAGTCCTATTATTCCAGCGACGAGATTCTCGCCGACCTTCGCAAACATTTCGACCTCACCGCCACCACCGACAACACCGGCGGCCCCTCGCGCTACTTCCGGCTCGATGCAAACACTAAGGTGGGGTTCATTTCTCCCCATAGCCACAACTTCTGCGACACCTGCAACCGGGTACGCCTGACGGCCGAGGGTCGTCTGCTGCTTTGCCTGGGACAGGAGCATTCCGCCGACCTGCGGCGGGTGATACGGGCCAATCCGGGCGATTCGGAGCGTCTACGCCAAGCCATCGTTGCCGCCATGGATATCAAACCCAAGGGGCACGACTTCAATATCAAGTCCCAAGCCGTCATCCTGCGCCACATGAGCCTGACCGGCGGCTGATATGTCCCCACCCCCGGCTGTGCCCTATCGGCCGATCCTGTCCGACGCCGGGCTCAGCCCCACCCATCCGGTCACGGCGATGGACGAGTACGGCCAAATGCGCCAGCTCGAGGTCTGTGGCGAATTCCCCCTCACGCTCAAGATTGACGATCGCGAGCTGGTCACCCTGATGACCCTGGGCAGTTACCCGGAAGCTCTGGCGCTGGGCTGGCTGCGCAATCAGCGTTTGATCGATTCGATAGAAGACATCCGTGAAGTGCGGGTGGACTGGAGCCGAGAACAGGCCGATGTCTTCACCCGGAACGGTTCCGGCATCACCGATTGGGAGCGCAAACTGGCCAGGCGCACCGTCACCACCGGCTGCGGCCAGGGTACGGTGTTTTCCTGTACTCTGGACAAGCTCTACGACACCCGGTTGCCCAAGGTCCAAATCTGCCAGTCCTTGATCTATTCCCTGCTCGATGCGATCAGTGACTACAACCAGATCTATCGACAGGCCGGTGCCGTGCACGCCTGCGCCCTGTGCGCCGCTACCGACATTCTGATGTTCGTGGAGGACGTGGGTCGCCACAACGCCGCCGATGCCATCGCCGGCATGATGTGGCTGGACCGCGTAACGGGCGCAGACAAGATCTTCTACACCACCGGACGCCTCACCTCCGAGATCGTTATGAAGGCAGCGAATATGGGCATTGCGGTACTGCTGTCGCGCTCGGGCATCACTCACATGGGCCTGGAGCTGGCCAGGGACCTGGGCATCACCCTGATCGCCCGCGCCAAGGGCCGGCATTTTCTGATCTACAACGGTTCAGAAAACATGATTTTCGACCAATCGCCGCGCCGTTCACCCCCCCCTCAGGGCGGCTAAAGTCCTGTCGTCCACCGCCGCTACTCCTCCTACGACTATAAAATCAGCCCGGCTTGAACCGGGTGCGGAGGAGAAACGATGGTTCGGCTGACCATCGGCGCCAAAATCGGCGCTGGGTTCCTTCTGTCCGGGGCACTGCTCATTGCCTGCGGGTGGGCAGGGATTCGGGTGGCAAACAATCTGTCGCTTACCCTGAGCGAAATCGGCGGAGCTGTGCGCGATACCGAAAATGCGGCCGCCGCGGTCATGACCGGGGTGCGGGACGAATTGCTGGGTGTGGACGCGATTCTGGACGGAAGAGAGGAGATCGGAACCTCAACCCTGGAAGGGGCCAAAGCAGCCTTGGCCGAAGCCTCTCGACACATCCGCGAGGGCGGTATCGTGTCTCACGAACGCATCGCCGCCGCCGAGTCTTCCCAGAATCAGTTCTCGGCGATTCTCAATCGGTTGTTGGAAACCCACGGACAGCACACGAACAACGAGAGCAATCTCAACCGCAACAACACCCGATTACGCGACTTCATGATCGATGTGGAGCGCCTGGCCAGCCAGGCCGAGCTGGAAAAGGGACTGAACGAACAAGCCCAGGACGACAGTGGCGCATCGGATAGCTGGGCGGTCATCAATGCCGCCAGCGAGGCGCGTCTTGCCCTGCTGAAACGTCTCAATCTCTACCACCATATTCAGCGGACGGGCGACTCCCAGTCACTGCAATCCGAGGCCGCTCAGGCATTGGAAGACCTGCATTACATTGCTGAAGACCTTGGTGCCTCGCCGATTTTCTCGACCAGGGTACGCAACGGCCCGATGGCCAATCAAAGCTATGCACAGGCGCTCAACCTCCAGATCGAGGAACATGGTCGCTTTTTCGACGCAGCCGTGGGCAGCCGGCAGCAACTCAAAACCCTGCACGAGGAGTATCAAGCCGCCGCCGATCGGGTATTGGCAAGCTACGACCGGCTGGTCGAGTCCATCCGGCAAAACGTCGCCAGCCGCGTCGCAGAATCCGACGAAACCGCCAGCAACGCCGTTCGTGGCGTGCTCATGGCCGTGGCATTCGGTCTGTTAGCCGGTATTGCCGGCTGGTTGTTCAGCCTGCACGCCATCGCCACGCCGCTGCGCCACGCCAGCGAGCAATTGCATCAGATTGCCGCCGGCGATGGCGACCTGAACACCCGGTTGGATGTGCGCGGCAATGACGAAATCGCCGATCTGGCCGGGTCCTTCAATGGCTTTACCCTGCGTCTGCGAGAAATCGTCGAGCGGTTGCGGCAATCGGTCACTCACCTCTCCGAGGCGGCCCAGAATGTGGATGCCGTCGCAAATCAAACGGAACGCAAGGCAGAACAGCAAACCGGCGAGGTCGGCAGTGTCGCCGCCGCAGTCAACGAACTGGCCGCCAGCTTTGCCGAGGTATCGACCAACACCCGAGAAGCCGCGGAACAGGCAAGTCACTCGGACCAGCGGACCAACGAAGCTCTTGCTGTCATGGATACCACTATTCGTGCCATACAGAGCGGCGCTGGCGAAGTGGTACGGGCCGCCGGCGTGCTTAATGACCTCGAATCCCGAAGCGAGCGCATCGGCGGCGTCCTGGATGTGATTCGAACCATCTCGGAACAAACCAATCTCTTGGCCCTGAACGCCGCTATCGAGGCTGCCCGCGCCGGGGAGAGCGGACGCGGTTTCGCCGTGGTCGCCGATGAGGTCCGTGCGCTGGCACGCCGTACCAACGATTCCATCGGCGAGATCCAGGAAATGATCGACCAATTGCAGAAGGGATCGCGTCAGGCGCTGGAGGTAATGGAATCGGCCAGGAACCTGACCGAAGGCAGCGTTGCCCCCGCCCACGAGGCGGGCGCGGCCCTAAACCAGATCGGCGCCTCGGTCCGCTCCATCACCGACCTGAATCATCACATCGCCCGCGCCTGCGAGGAACAGCTATCGACCATTGCCGAGATCGAGCGCAGTATGGCGAGCATCAGCGAACTGGCCGCCGACACCGCCGATCAGGCCGGCGGCCTGAACGGCAGCACCAACAGCCTTACCTCGGTGTGCGAGGAACTCAAGGGTATCGTGGGGATGTTCCGGGCCTGATAAACACTTTCGTTAGGGCCTTGCCCCGGCGGCGATCCACGACCGTATCGTCTCTATCTGCTCCGCATTGAGGCGAGGTCCTTCGGGCGGCATCCGGTAGCGCCCTTCGGTCTGTTGCAGCGAGTACATCAACCAACCCCTGTCCGTCTTGCCCGGAATCACCGCCGGCCCTGAACGACCGCCCTTACGCAGTTCCTCTAACGAACCGACACGCAGACCGGCACTGGGGAACCAGCCGCTGTGGCAGTCGCCACAATGGGTTTCGAGAATCGGACTCACGTCCTTCGCGAAGCCGGGGACCTGATCGTCTTGCGCGCCTGCCTCACCTGCGAAGATCAAGGCCAGCGCGATCAGAGCGGGTAAGGAAAATCGCCTCATGGGTTGAATGCCTCGCGGTTGACGAAGGCGCAGTGTAACGCGATCAGGGCTCGGATTTCGCCCGCAGGGTCTTGATCTGAAACAGGCTGTTGCGCTCTTCTTCCTCCAGGGCCTGCTCAATGTAGCGGATAGTCTCGCGATAGCGTGGAATAACATTGTTTTTCAGCGCGTTGACCCGTTTTTGGGTCTTGCGTTGCTCGGCCAGCATGCGTCGCAGCGAAGTCTCCGCCTCCCCCAGGCGGGCGAGGATCAGGGCCAGCTCCGCCATGCCCTTGCGGGTCTGGTCAAAGCTGGTATCGGTCCACATCAGGCTCACCGGCTGCATGGGCCGGGGCTTGGCCGTCAGGGAGGGGTATTCCACCCCCAGATTGCTGCGCGCAAGTATACGCACACGAATGGCGGGCTCCAGGCCCAGGCCGGCCTGCCGCAACATGCGCGTGCCCATGCGCAACTGCGTGATGGCCAGGGAGCGATAAGCCGATTCCAACACCTGCTGTGCCTCGCGCCGCAGTTGCCGATAATGAGCGAGGCGCTCGTAAACCAACCGGGTCAACAACTCCCGCTTGCGTTCCAGCAGGCTGTAGCCCGATACCAGAAATTGCTCCTGGCGCTGTATGGCCAACAGGGCACTCTTGGTTGGGGGGACCTTCAGACGGGTTTGCATGCGTATCGCTTACCTCGAGCCCCGTTATTTGGCAACGCCGCCCGCATGGGCCTCCCAATGGTGATATTTGGCCAGATCCGCCTCACTCAGGCGCGACAGCTCGGCGGCCGGCAGCAGTGCAAACAGATCCCAGGCGATGTTCAGCGTCTCCAGGATGGAGCGATCCTCATCCTCCCCCTGCCCCACGAAGCGTTGTTCGAACTGGCCGGCGAAATCCAGGTAACGCCGGTCCAGGTCGGAAAGCTCTTCCGGGCCGATGATAGAGGCCAGATTGCGTACCTCCAGCGCCCGCGCGTAGGCGGCATAGAGTTGGCTGGCCACACGGGGGTGATCCTCACGGGTATCGTCCTTGCCGATGCCGTCCTTCATCAGCCGCGAGAGCGAGGGCGGGATGTTCACCGGCGGGTACACTCCCTGGTTGTGCAACTCCCGCGACAGGGCGATCTGGCCCTCGGTGATATAGCCGGTGAGGTCCGGGATCGGGTGGGTAATGTCGTCCGACGGCATGGTCAGCACCGGCACCAGGGTGATGGAGCCATGGCGCTGTTTGATGCGTCCGGCACGCTCATAGATCTCCGCCAGATCGGAATACAGATAACCGGGATAGCCCTTGCGCGCAGGCACATCGCCCTTGGCCGTAGCGACCTCGCGCAGGGCCTCGGCGTA
>JAGRGI010000045.1 GCA_020445565.1 Chromatiales bacterium | reverse complement strand
TGGCGTTGCGTTCGATGCAGGGGACCTGCACCAATCCCCCCACCGGATCGCAGGTCATGCCAAGATGGTGTTCTAAAGCGATTTCCGCTGCATTCTCCACCTGCCGAACGGTACCACCACGCACCGCGCACAGACCGGCGGCGGCCATCGATGCAGCAGACCCGACTTCACCCTGGCAACCGACCTCGGCACCGGAGATAGAGCTTCGATACTTGATCAGGCCGCCAATAGCGGCAGCCGTGAGCAGAAATTCCCGCGCCTGCTCCGGTCGGCCTCCCTGGTGGGCCATGAAATAGTACAAGACCGCCGGAATCACACCGGCAGCACCGTTGGTGGGCGCCGTCACCACCCGGTGCCCGGCGGCATTCTCCTCGTTGACCGCCATGGCATAGGCGCACAGCCAGTCGTTCAGGGTGGCATCTGCCGGTTTATCCTGCAATTGCAGATATAAGCCTTTGGCCCGCCTGGGCAGTTTCAAGCCGCCGGGCAACAGGCCCTCGGCCGCCAGCCCTCGCTGAACGCATCCGCTCATGGCCTCCCAAATGGTATCCAGGCCGGCATCCAACTCTTCATCAAGGCAATGCCCGCATTCGTTGCGGCGCTTCATTTGCGCAATCGAAAGGCCGCTCTTCTCGGCCATCGCGATCATGGCAGCAGCAGAATCAAAGGGATAGGGATGCAGCGCGTCGTCTTCCATCTTCAAAGGGGCAACCAGCTCGGTAATCTGTGCCAAGGTGGAGATAAAGCCCCCGCCGATGGAGAAATAGGTCTCGCAGGACAACACCTCCGCTTCACCACGGAGCAGTTCGAATATCATCCCGTTGGGATGCTCGGGGAGCGGCTCGCCACGGTCGAAGTCGATGTCCGCGGACGGCTCAAAACGGACTCTCTGTCCCTCACCCAGTTCCAGCCACGACAAGACCCAAAGCTCACCGACCAGTTCATCCACGTCGATTGTGCCCAGGTCCTCAGGCGTGTAACCGTGCAGGCCCAGCACCAGCGCCCGATCCGTTCCGTGCCCCTTGCCGGTGTAGGCCAGCGAACCCTTCAGCCGACAGCGGACCCTGGCGTCGCCGGGGAGCTTGCCGGCGTCAGCCAGCCCGCGTGTGCGCCGCAGGAAATCCAAGGCGGCGGCCATGGGCCCCATGGTGTGGGAACTGGACGGCCCTATGCCGATTTTGAACAAATCCAGGACGCTGATAAACATCGGGGGTACGAGGGCAAGGGACTTGCCAGGACAAGGAGCGCTCCACGGGGACCGAAACAACCCTAGTGCATGGCGTAGCCCAATTCACGCAAAGCCGTCGCAATTTCCTCGAGCGCGCCAGGGTCATCAATGGTGGCCGGCATCTTCCAGCTTTCGCCATCGGCCATTTTTACCATGGTACCACGCAGGATTTTACCGGAGCGGGTTTTCGGCAAACGCTGCACCACGGCAGCCAGTTTGAAGGCCGCCACCGGACCGATCTGATCTCTGACCCGCTGCACAAGTTCCCTCACCACCTCTTGCTCGGGCCGGGTCACATTGCCCTGCAACACCACCAGCCCCAGAGGCAGCTGCCCCTTGAGATCGTCCTTTACACCTATGACAGCACATTCCGCCACATCCGGATGGCCGCACAGCACCTCCTCCATCTGGCCGGTGGAAAGGCGGTGGCCGGCGACGTTGATCACATCGTCGGTACGGCTCATGATCCATAAATAGCCGTCAGTGTCCTTGAAACCGGCATCGCCGGTCAGGTAGTAGCCCGGATAGCGGGCCAGATAAGCGTCTTCGAAACGTTGGTCGTTGTTCCACAACGTGGGCAGGCAACTCGGCGGCAATGGCAGCTTGATGACGATATTGCCCATTTCGCCGGCCGCCCGTTCCGTACCGCTCTCATCCAACACCCGTACGTCGTAACCCGGCATGGCCACGCTCGGCGAGCCCGGCTTGATCGGCAAGTTTTTCACCCCCAGGGGATTGGCGGCAATCGCCCAACCGGTCTCCGTCTGCCACCAGTGGTCCACGACCGGTATGCCCAAGCGGGTTCTCGCCCAGTGCAGCGTATCCGGATCGCAACGCTCCCCGGCCAGAAACAGGGACTGTAGGCAGGAAAGATCGTACTTTGCGATGAATTCGCCGCTGGAGTCGACCTTCTTGATGGCACGAAAGGCTGTGGGCGCGGTGAACAGCACCTTGACCCCGTACTCCGAGATCACCCGCCAAAAGGCCCCCGCGTCCGGTGTGCCCACCGGCTTGCCCTCGTACAGCACGGTGGTGCTGCCATTGAGCAATGGCGCGTAAACAATGTAGCTATGCCCCACCACCCAACCCACGTCCGAGGCAGCCCAGAATACCTCGCCTGGCGCCACATCATAGATATTGCGCATAGACCAAAGCATGGCCACGGCATGGCCACCGTTGTCGCGCACCACGCCTTTGGGTTGTCCCGTCGTACCCGAGGTATAAAGAATGTACAGAGGATGAGTGGCATCGACAGCAACGCACGGACGCGCGGAGGCAGCGGACACAGCCTCGTCCCAGTCCCGATCGCGCTCCGCCTGCAGAGTCGCCTCCAACTGTGGGCGTTGTTTGATCACACAATGCTGCGGTTTGTGTTTGGAGAGTTCGATGGCGGTATCCAGCAACGGCTTGTACGGCACCAGGCGCCCCGGCTCGATTCCACAGGAAGCGGCCAGGATCACTTTGGGTTTGGCATCCTCGATGCGGGTAGCCAGCTCGTTGGCGGCGAATCCGCCGAACACCACGGAGTGTATCGCCCCGATGCGTGCACAGGCCAACATGGCCATAACCGCTTCCGGGATCATGGGCATATAGATGATCACGCGATCGCCGGCTGTTACGCCCAAATCGACCAGCGCCCCCGCCACCTTCGCCACCTGATCGCGCAGGTCCGCGTAGCTGTAGCTTGCCTTGGAACCGGTCACCGGGCTGTCATAGAGCAACGCGGTTCGTTCGCCGAAGCCCGCCTCCACGTGCCGATCGAGGGCATTGAAACAGGTGTTCAAACGCCCACCGACGAACCATCGGGGTGTGGGCCGCTGAGTAAGGTCCAGTACCCGGTCCGCTTTACGGTCCCAGTCGATCCCCTCAGCGGCACGGCCCCAGAATCCCTCCGGGTCTCGCAAGGACTCAGCATATAATTGAGCGTATTCGGACATGATCTCAAACCCCGTAAAACCCATTACCCGCTCTGTGAATATAGGCGATGAGGCACCGGTCTCGCTAAAGCCAATACATCCCTTGCCGAAAAACCCGGAAACCGGCCCGTTTCCGACCGCCAGCCTGAGAGTGAAAATGCCGCAACGCCCATCCATGACAAATCCCCCGCGCCGATCCATCGAAACGTTCTACCTTGTCTGGATTTTGCTGGCCCTTGCCATTCCTGATGCTGCCTCGGCAGCGAAGTGTCTGTACGTTTCGTCCTATCATCGCGGCTATGAGTGGTCCGACGGCGTCGAGCGCGGGGTGCGCTCGGTTCTCGAGGGCCGCTGCGAGCTGCGGCAGTTCGATATGGATACCAAACGCAAAAAAAGCCCGGAGGAGATGGCGGCGGCGGGGCTGGAGGCCAAGCAGATCATCGATAGCTGGCAGCCGGACGTGGTGATCACCGCAGACGACAACGCCGCAAAATACCTGATACAACCCTATTTCAAAGACCACACCATTCCCTTTGTGTTCTGTGGCATCAATTGGACTATCGAAGAATACGACTTTCCCTACGACAATCTGACCGGCATGGTGGAAATTGCCCCCATCGCCCCGCTGTTGAACAAAGCCATAGAGTTGCTGGCCAGCCACGGGCGGGGCATCTACATCGGTGCCAACACACGCACGGAAACAAAGAATCTGGCACGCTTTGAGAACGCCGCCGAACGCATCGGGGTGCAACTGGACGCAAAACTGGTCGATACGGTTGAAGATTGGATCAATGCCTACCGGGACGGACAGGCGTATGATTTTGTTATCATGGGTAGCAATTCCGGGATCGCCGATTGGAACGAGAAAGTCGTGGTCGAATCCATCCTTCCCCACACCCGACGCCTGAGCGTTACCAACCACGGTTGGATGATGCCTTACACCATGCTCGGTTTCACCAAGATCCCGGAAGAGCAAGGCGAATGGGCAGCCAAAGCGGCCATAGCGATCATGAACGGGATGGCGCCTTCCGAGATCGCCATCGTCCCCAACCGCAAATGGGATATCTGGACCAATGCAGCCCTCTTAGAAGCGGCCCGAATCCGGTTGCCGGAATCCCTGATCCGCAAGTCCAAGAAGTTTCAATGAGGCGAGCCATTATTACCCGCCGGCCCGCTCGCGTTTGAGATGGAGATAACACGTAGAACCGCATCCGAGGCATTCAGCCTTGGCGAGCGCATCCTCCTTTGGGCATTGGTGCCCCTGCTTTGCCTGGCCTCCGGGCTGATTTCAGTGTGGCTGGATCGCTCGCAGACGGCCCAGACGTTCACTAGCGAGGCGACCATCTATCGGCACGGTGTGGCGCAAAGGCTCAATTCGGTGGAGGTCGTACTCACCTCACTCACGAGCCTGCAACAGGCGCAAGATGACGTCTCGGATATCGAATTCTCCACCTTTGCCGGAGAGTTGTTGCGTTCCTACCCCTATATCCGCTCGCTATTGCGACTGCGCAAAATTGACGATAAAGAGCGAGATGAACTCGAATCAGATATGCATGAGCGGGGCTACTTCCGGTTCCGCATACGTCAGAGCGAAAGCTCGGATCTGAGAGACAGCCAACACCGCCCCTACTACCTGCCGATCATCAACATCGAACCGCTGGACCCGCCAAACGGTCGATTGCTGGGCTTCGATCCCCTCAGCCACAAAGCACTGGTCCGAACCGTCAACAGCGCCATTCGCAGCGGCCTGGTGAGGGCCTCGCCGATGGTGCGGGTTGCTGACGCAGATCGAGTGCTTTTATTCAAGGCGGTCTACTACGGCCGCTATCCGCCGAACAATGCCGCGGGGCGCGAAAGCATGTTCGCCGGAGCCATCGGGGCGGAGCTGGATATTCCGCGCCTTCTGGCGGGTGTGATCACGGATACCAAACGGACCACTCTGAGCCTGGACTTCGACGAGTTGCCGCCAACGATGAGCGACCTGCCGCCCCATCCCGCTGAATTACCAGCCCTGGAAGGCAGTTTCAACAAACTCGCATTCGTGTCCCGCATTGACGTTCATGGCCAGCGCGCCACCTTGCGAGTGAGCCGGGATCTGGGCATGGAGAGTTTCTCTCAGCCCGGTTTTGCCATTGCTGTCATCGGCACGGCTCTATTGAGTACCTCCTTGATCCTGGCCTGGCGAAGTCAACGCATTCGCCGGTTTCAGGAACTCGAACTGGAGCGTACAGTCCGCGAAGACGAAAGACGCTTCAAACTGGTGGTCGACACGGCGTTTGACGCGGTCATCACCACCGATCGCAACGGAACCGTACTGACCTGGAACCAGCAGGCCGTGGAACTGTTCGGCTGGCGGCAGCACGAAGTCATCGGCAAGCCGTTGCCTGAGGATATCTTCCCCAAGGCCCCACAATTGCTGACCGGCCATACAGACGGCGATCCCGGCACCACCCTCGAACCCAGCCAAAAGCTGGAGACCACCGCACGGCACCGTAGCGGTATCGATTTCCCCGTAGAACTGGCTATCTCCCTGGCAGGCTCCGGAGATTCCTGTCAACGCAGCGCCTTTGTACGGGATATCCGGGCACGCAAAGAACAGGATCGAAAACTGCGCCACGCCAAGGAACAGGCAGAAGCCGGCAATCGCGCCAAGAGCAACTTCCTGGCGACCATGAGCCATGAGATCCGCACCCCCATCAATGGCGTGATGGGCATGATCGAGCTGCTGTTGCGCGACAACCCCACCGAAAAACAGCGAAGCTATGCCGAAAAGGCGCTACGCAGCGGGCGAACCTTGCTGGCGGTAATCGACGATATCCTGGATTTCTCCAAGATCGAGGCGGACAAACTGGATTTGGTCAATGCCCCCTTTGACGTTCGCACGGTCGTGGAGGACGTGATGCTCACCGTCGCTCCCCAGGCACGGCAGAAACGCCTGACGCTGACCAAAAACATCGCACCGGAGCTGCCAAACCTGATCTTGGGGGATGAGGCACGCTTGCGCCAGGTCCTGCTGAATCTGGTGGGCAATGCCGTGAAGTTCACCGAATCCGGGGATATTTCCATTACGGTGAGCGAGCCGGAACGAGACGATAATCACCTGATTCTTCAATTCGAGGTACGGGACACCGGGATCGGCGTGGATGCGCAAAGGCTGGACGAGATGTTCGATGCCTTCACCCAGGAAGACGGCACCACCACACGCCGCTATGGCGGAACCGGCCTGGGTCTGGCGATCTCGCGACGTCTGGTGCATTTGATGGGCGGACGGATCGGCGGCCAAAGCGAGAAAAACCAGGGGTCCACCTTCCATTTCAGCGCCCGGTTCGAAACCGTGGACCAAACCGCCGAATCGGCACCGGTCACCGCAGAAGCCTCCGCCACAGACAGCCGCGCGATACCGCCGGCAGGCCGGCACCGGATATTGGTGGTCGAAGACAACCCGGTCAATCAGGAGGTGACGCTCGGCATGCTGGAAATGCTGGGCCATGCGGCGAAGCTGGCAGACAACGGTAAAAATGCCTTGCGGACCCTGCAAAAAGACCGCTACGACTTGATCCTGATGGACTGTCAGATGCCCATCATGGATGGCCTGGAGGCCACTCGCGCCATTCGTGCGCTGGAGAAACCAGGTGAACATATACCCGTGATCGCCTTGACTGCCGATGTACAGAAAGGGATACGCAAGCAATGCCAGGCCGCCGGACTCGACGACTATCTCAGCAAACCCTTCACCCTGGAGACCCTGGAAGCGATCCTCGGCCGCTGGTTGCCTAACGGCCGGATCGGTTCGATTTCTCCACACCGCCGGCCGACGCCTCAGCCCGACAACGACCAATACCCGGTACTCGACGGGCAGGCGCTGGACAACCTGCGCTCCCTACAACGTCCCGGAAGCCCGGATCTGGTGCAAAAGGTGATCCACGCTTATTTCGACAGCGCACCTACACTGTTCCAGGCGATCCGCAGCGCCGTCGAAAGGGGAGACGCGAAGGGACTGCGCGAAGCAAGCCACGCGCTCAAGGCCAGCAGTTCCCACATCGGCGCCCGGCGCCTGATGCAAACCTGCGGAACAATAGAAACCCTGGGAAGGGAAAACCGGCAGAGCGAGGCCCTGGCCCTGCTGGAACCCTTGCAGGAACAATACGACGCGGTAGAAATGGAACTCTTGGTAAGATTGGAGTCGGAACCCCGCAAGGCACTGTGATCACCCGTAGGCAGTGAGGCCCGCGCCGTCTATGCTATCTGCGGACATACCTGCTACCGGGCCCAAGAATCTGGGGCTCACAATCCCGGCACCAACATGAGTATCGACTGGAAAAACTACCCCGTCGGCCGTTTTCACGACGAGCTGATCGATTCTGACAACAAGGCCCGCGCTCACGCAAAACCCCTGGCCAGTTTCCTCGAGAAAATGGATGAGGACGAACTGGCGGCACGTCAAGCCGCGGCAGACCTCTCCATCAAGGAGATGGGCATCACCTTTACGGTGTACTCCCAGGAGGAAGGCACCATCGACCGTGCCTGGCCCTTCGACATCATCCCCCGGATCATCGCCAAATCGGAATGGGACCGCATCGAAGCCGGGCTCAAACAGCGGGTTCACGCGCTAAACCTTTTCATCGACGACCTCTACCACGAGCAGAAGGTCATCAAGGACGGCGTGTTCCCCAAGGAGGTCCTGGCCGACTCGGTCAACTTCCGCCCGCAGTGCATAGGCGTGAACCCTCCCCTGGGCATCTGGGCGCACATCTGCGGCTCGGATCTGGTGCGCGACAAGGACGGCACCGTGTACGTGCTGGAGGACAACCTGAGGGTACCCTCGGGCGTCTCCTATATGTTGGAAAACCGTCTCGTGACCAAACGGGTGTTTCCGGAGCTGTTCGACGACTACGCCCCTCTGCCGGTAGACGACTATCCCTCGCAGTTGTTCGATACCCTGGCCGCTTTGTCACCGCGCCCCGCCGAATACCCTGAGGTCGCGGTAATGACGCCCGGCATCTATAACTCGGCCTACTTCGAGCACAGTTATCTGGCCCAGCAAATGGGCTGTGAACTGGTGGAAGGCCGCGATCTGTTCGTGGGTGACGACGACTGTGTCTACATGCGCACCGTGGACGGTAACTCCCGTGTCGACGTCATTTACCGCCGCATCGACGATCTGTTTCTGGACCCCGAGGCATTCCGCCCCGATTCGACCCTGGGCGTGCCGGGCCTGCTGCGCGCCTGGAAGGCTGGCAAAGTGGCACTCGCCAACGCGCCGGGTTCAGGCGTGGCGGACGACAAGGTCGTGTACGCCTTCGTGCCGGAAATTATTCGCTACTACCTTGGCGAAGACCCGATCATTCCCAACGTGCCGACCTACCGCTGCATGTACGAGAAGGAGCGGGATCACGTGCTCGCCAACCTGGACAAGCTGGTGGTCAAGCCCGCCAATGAGTCCGGTGGCTACGGCATGTTGATGGGGCCCATGTCCACCAAGGCGGAACGTGAGACCTTCGCCGACCTGATACGCCACAACCCGCGCAACTACATCGCCCAGCCCACACTCTCCCTGTCCACCGTGCCAACGGTGGTCGGAAAGCGTGTGGAACCGCGCCATCTGGACCTGCGTCCTTTTATACTCAGCGCTGACAAGATTCAGGTCACCACCGGCGGACTCACCCGCGTCGCCCTGCGCAAGGGCTCCCTGGTGGTCAATTCCTCCCAGGGGGGAGGCTCGAAAGATACCTGGATCGTCGAAACCCCCGAAAAGGCCTGAACCATGCTTTCCCGCGTCGCTGAAAACATCTACTGGATGGCCCGTTACGTCGAACGGGCCGAAGACACCGCACGCATGGTGGGGGTAAACACGAACCTCCTGCTCGACCTGCCCAAGGGCATTGCCCCCGGCTGGCGGCCATTGATCGACATCACCGGCTGCAACGAGACCTACGAGGCCAGCTACGGCGACTACACCGAGCGCCAGGTGCTGAAGTTTCTCATCGCCGACCAGGACCACGGCGGCTCAATACTTTCCGCCCTGCGCGCCGGCCGCGAGAACTGCCGCACCATCCGCGACATTGTCCCCCGGGAAGCCTGGGAGCAGATCAACGAGCTTTACCTCTACGGCCGCGATGAACTACAGCAGGGCATGACCAAGAAAGGCCGCCACGGATACCTCAAGCAGATCATCCTGCGCTGCCAGACCATCACCGGCATGCTGGCCGGTACCATGAATCACGACCGCGGCTATGAGTTTCTGCGCATGGGTCGAAACATGGAGCGGGCCGACATGACGACCCGCATCATCGACGTTCGAAGCGCCAACCTGCTCACCGACACACCGGATCTGAGCCCGTTCGACAACATTCAGTGGGTCAGCGTGTTGAAGAGTCTCACCGGCTACCAGATGTACCGCCAATCGATGCAGGTGCGGGTACGGCGCGGCGAGGTGCTGCGATTTCTGTTCCAAAGCGAGGTTTTTCCACGTTCACTGCGCCATGCACTGCGCAATATCGAAGCAAGCGTGGAACACCTGCCCAACAACGAAGCCGCTCAACGCGCTCTGCACCGCACCCAGCGCGCCGTCCAGAGCACCCAGGTGCAAGGGCTGGATACCCAGGGACTGCACCGCTTCGTCGACGAGATTCAGCTTGGCCTTAGCGATATTCACAAAGAACTGGCGACCGCCTACTTCCTACCCGAATAGGCAGGGCTTTTCGGCTGCACGCCGAAGTAAACGCTGCATCGACACCGCGACCAAGTTGGCCCTCCCGACTACTGAGGCTGAGGCTGATCCGGTAGCGCCTTGCGCAGCGCTTCCCTGTCCTTCTCGTCCACCAGGTGAACGCGCACGTCCCGTTGCGGAAAGGGTATCTCTATGCCATTGGCCCGAAACGCCGCATCGATCGCCACCAGCAGATCGCTCTGCACGTCCAGGCGCTCGCGTACATTTCGGATGAAACAGCGCAACTCGAATGTCAGTGCACTGTCGCCAAAACCACGGAACAGGGCCTTGGGCGGCGGCAAAATCCCGTCGCTGAGGACGCCGGGGTGCTTGCCGGCCACCTCCAACAGGGTTTTGCGCACCAAGGCTATGTCTGTTCCGTAGGCCACGGTCACCGGGCATACCACACGTCCGTAGGGGTCGCGATAGGTCCAGTTGACTACCTGACCGGAGATCAGTTCCGAGTTGGGCACGATCACGTCGGATCGGTCGAAGGTCTGAATTTCCGTGGCGCGAACCCGTACCTTTTTTACCAACCCCTCGGTGCTGCCCACCACTATCCAGTCGCCTGGGCGTATCGGCCGCTCGAACAGCAGGATGATGCCCGATACGAAGTTGTTGACGATGGTCTGCAAGCCGAAACCGATACCCACCGACAAGGCACCAGCGACGATAGCCAGATTGGCGAAGTTGACACCGGCCAGCGACATGCCGACCAGAATGGCCACGCCAAAACCGGCATAGCCGCTGATGGTCACCACCGCATCGCGGGAACCGGTGTCCAGTCGCGTGCGGCGCTGCAACTGTCTTTCCAGGCGATCTCTCAACCAGCGGGCGGCGGTCAGCAGCAGGGCAAACAGCAGCAGGCCGAGCAGGACCTTGGACGGAACGATGTGGGTATCGCCGATATTGAAGCCGTCCACCAGATAACCCATCACGATGGCGGTCCCCGCATCGGACAATCCCCAGATGCGCAGAATCGCCAGTATCAGACCGCCCCACAAAATCACCCAAAGGACGAATCGCAACCAGATCATACCCGGTATGCCCTCATCCCCGCGCAATCCCAGGCGTTTGCGCACGGCCAGTTGCCAGGGCCGCTGACCTTCGTCCAAACCATCGAGCAAATCACGCAGCAGGGCCGAAAGCATCCATGCGGAGGCACCGACCACCAACGTATTGATAAGACCGCTGAGCAGATAGGCGGACAGATTGCGATAGCCCATCCATTCCGCCACAACGATCCACAGCAACAGGGCCAGTAAAGCAAAGCGAGCCCCTCGACCGCCGCGCAGGTCGGGTATCTGGCCCACCAGCCAGGTCAACCAGGCCAAGTTGATGCAGATGACGGTCACCACCACCGCGCGGGCGATGGTCATCACCGATTCCGGCAGACTGTCCGCCGGCAGAGCGCGGAACAATGCATATCCCAGAAACATCAGAAACACCAGCACCGACAGCCGCCGTGCCATGGAGTGGGCCAGGGGATCGGGAAGCGGCGTCAGTTGCTTGCCGGGCTCCGGCGGCCGCAGGATCGCACGAATGACGATCTGTACGGAGAGATACAAAAACAGGTAATGAAGCAACAACAAGGCATAGGGTGGCGGGCTGACCTTATACAGCAAGCCATGCAGACTCAAGGCGGCCCCAAAAACCATCAGATAGATCGGCAGGTAGCGGACCAGGGCGCTGAGAATGGAGCGCCAGGCATGACTGGAGAACCAGTCCTTGCCGGGTTTCGCCAACACCTCGCGGGCCTTGCGCCGCAACCACAGTCCGATGCCCAGACCCAGCAGACTACAGGCTGCCACCAGGGAAGCACCAGACCAACCCAGGGACGGCAAGGTTGCCTGCTGTAAAAACACATCGCGCACACCCGGCAGGAGTTTGCCCAAACCCCGCAGACTTTCGATCAGCACCGCACCGACGTTACGCTCCTTCTGCGAAAGACGTTCCTTGAGCATCTGTTGCTGCAACACCGTGAGGCGCGCCACCAAGTCATCCCAACGGGTGGCCAGCAGGCGGCATTCGGCCAGACGCGCCTCTGCCGCGGCCCGTTCGGCCTTCATCGACTCGATATCCCTGGCCAATTCCTCGCTGGCAGCGGTAGGCGCAGTTACTTCCGCCGTCGAGGGCGGGCTGCCTGAGTCGCTGCTTCCGCCACTGTCCTTGGATTTTCCGTTGCCGTTTTTGGCAACCCCGTCGGCGGGCGCTTCCGTCGTCACGGGCTTGCTCTGGGCAGTGGGTTGGGTGGCCGCCTGCAAGGCAGAGGCGATGCGTGCCAGGTTGGTCTCGGCGGTGGTGGCACACTGATTCGCCCGTGACCGGCGGGTACCCGCTTCGCCGATCGCATCGCCGACTTCCTGATCCGTCGGCTGTCCCTTGAAGATACGGCTCTCGATGTCCTCCAGGGCCGCGCGTGCCGCTACCGGATCATAGGGCTTGGCGGGAAAATCTTGCGCTTGTCCCCAGGAAACCGGCCAAAGCAGCAGACAAAACACAATGGCGACGGCCCGAAGGGTGCCGGCGCAGCAAGGTATCGAATTCACCTTTTAGATCACTCCCGACCCGTACGTGGATTTGGCACGGTTTGCCATAGCGGCCATAATGGTGGCGATTAGACCCCGGGAAATTGGTTTTTGCATTCCCGTGTGGACGCCGAGCGACCTGAGGATCCTGAATGAAAATCGCCATTCTGTCGAGGAACAAAAAGCTCTATTCCACCCGACGCTTGGTGGAGGAAGCCAAGGAGCGAGGCCACGAGGTCACCGTGATCGACGTGCTGCGTTGCTACATGAACATCACCTCCATGCGCCCCAGCATCCACTACCGGGGGGAGACCCTGGAGCATTTCGATGCCGTCATCCCCCGCATCGGCGCCTCGGTCACTTTCTACGGCACAGCCGTATTGCGTCAGTTCGAGATGATGGGCACTTATCCCCTGAACGAATCCGTCGCCATCACCCGTTCACGCGATAAGCTCCGCTCCCTGCAATTGCTGGCCCGCAAGGGAATCGGCCTGCCCGTCACCGGCTTCGCCAACAGTCCCGACGACATCGAGGACCTTATCGCCCAGGTGGGCGGCGCCCCGCTGGTCATCAAACTGCTGGAAGGGACCCAGGGAATCGGCGTCGTGCTCGCAGAGACCCACAAAGCCGCCGAGAGCGTCATTCAGGCGTTCATGGGCCTGAATGCGGAAATCATGGTCCAGGAATTTATCAAAGAGGCGGGCGGTTCGGATATCCGCTGTTTCGTCATAGGCGAAAAGGTTGTAGCGGCCATGAAGCGCCAGGGGGCGGAAGGGGAATTCCGTTCCAACCTGCATCGGGGCGGCACGGCGAGTCTGGTGCGCATTACCCCGGAAGAGCGCTCCACCGCCGTGCGCGCCGCGCGCGCCATGGGCTTGAACGTTTGCGGCGTGGACATCCTGCGTTCCAATCACGGTCCGGTGGTCATGGAGGTCAACTCCTCACCGGGCCTGGAAGGTATTGAAAACGCCTCCAACAAAAATGTCGCCGGTGAAATCATCACCTTCATTGAAAAGAACTCGGAACCGAACAAGACGCGTACCAGAGGCAAGGGCTGATCGTGCCGGCAGCCGAGTTTCGGATCGCCGACACCCCCATCCCACGGGGAGGCAGAATCACGGTAGATCTTCCCCTTCCTCCCCTGTATACCCACACTGCCATGACCATGCCGGTGCACGTCCTGCGCGGCAAACGCGACGGCCCCCGGCTGTTTGTCTCTGCCGCGATCCATGGCGATGAACTCAATGGCGTCGAAATCGTTCGCCGCCTGCTGACCCAGCCGGTACTCAAACGCCTGCGAGGCACACTCATGGCGATTCCGGTCGTCAATGTCTACGGCCTGATCCACCACTCTCGTTACCTGCCGGATCGACGCGATTTGAATCGTTCATTTCCCGGCAGCGATCACGGTTCCATGGCCTCGCGAGTGGCCGATCTGTTCATGACGGAGATCGTCGCCAGATCCAGCCACGGCATCGACCTGCACACCGGCGCCCTGCACCGCACCAATCTACCTCAGATTCGCGCCGACCTGGACGACACGGTCACCGCCGATCTGGCTCGCGCCTTCGGCGTGCCGGTGCTGCTCAATGCCAATCTGCGCGACGGCTCCCTGCGGGAAGCTGCCGCGGAACGCGGCGTCCCCATGCTGCTTTATGAAGCCGGAGAGGGCCTGCGGTTCGACGAACTGTCCATCCGTGCCGGGGTCAAAGGCATCATCGGTGTGATGCGTGAGTTGGGCATGCTGCCGAAAGGCTCCCGGCGGCGCAAACCGCCACCCGAGCCCATCGTCGCCAGGGCCAGCAGTTGGGTGCGTGCCCCGCAGAGCGGTATTTTACGTGCCTGCGCCTCCCTGGGGGCCAAGGTGCGCAAGAACGACCGCCTGGCGCTGATTGCCGACCCCGTGGCAGAGAGGGAATGCGAGGTGCGGGCGCCGACCAGCGGTATCATTATCGGGCGCATCACCATACCCCTGGTTCACGAAGGCGAGGCGCTGTTCCACATTGCCCGGTTTGAAGATCTGGGCGAGGTTGCCCAACAGGTGGAGGCATTTCAACAAGACGAGCTGGAAACCGACTTCCCTGGCCTCGAAGCCGAACTCTATGACGACGAGTAGACCGTCGCGGGGGATTAATGCTCGTCCCGGCCGGACCGGTATTCGATGTGCCGTTCCACCACGTGGTATTCGCCCTGCAAATCATCGCTTGCCATCTCTTTGCGCCATTTCCGTTTCAGCCACCACAGACGCGCGCCAAAGCCCAGCATAAGCACCACCGCCAGTCCCAGGATGACCAGGCCGAAGGTCAGACCCACGACCAGGGCGACGGCAACGATGAGGATCGCCACCACCGCCTCCATCCAATTGAGCTGCTCGCCGCGCAACAGCTTGTCTCGAAGTCTGAAATCAATGGTCATCAGGCAAGTCCGGTCTGTAGGTCATATCTCAAAAGGTTGGGTACTATTGTAAACTTTTAAACCCATGTGCTCCCGTTTGCTGCTGCTCGAATGTTTTTGGCGACTATCCCTGGCCGCCGTCCAAGTACGTCTGCTCCCATACCGCTGGTGGCGCCATCGGCTGCGCCAGCAACCACGAACCGCCTCGGTATCACCTGCCGCCACGCACTTGTTGCCAACCTTTCATCGCGCAGCCCGCCACATCCCCTGGTCGGACAACTGTCTGATCCGATCGCTGGCTTTGCGGGATTTCCTTCGATGCCACGGCCAGCCGGCACAACTCTGCCTGGGAACCCGACACGATGGCGATGGCTGGCAGTTCCACGCCTGGGTGCAGTGCGAGCACGTTTTGTTTGACTCTGATCATTCGGCGGAATTTCATCGGCACCCGCTGACATCATGAGAACGGTTCACGGCGTACACCTGGCAAATCGGCATGAAGACGTGGGCCAACCCGATCAGCCCGTTTGCCGTATCGACGTGCGGTCTGCCATGCCCGACCTGTTGCCGGCTTGGCAGATCGCGACAACGCATGCCACCCGCTTCAGCCTTTACAGGGACGCTGCGGATTGGTGGCTGCAAGTCAACGGCCGGCATGGATTGCGGGCCAGCTGCACCGGACTGGATTTCGACACGAGCTGGCCTGGCGACGACCGGGAACGTTTCTGCACGGGACTGGGTCTAGCGTTTTGGTTGGAGCTGTGCGGCACACCCTGCCTGCACGCCAACGCCTTGGCCAAAAACGGCCGTGCCCTTGCCCTGCTGGGGGCGTCGGGAGCCGGAAAAAGTACGCTCAGCGCAGCCGCCTGCCGTTCTGGCTGGCGGCTGCTCAGTGACGATATGCTGGCGTTACACGAACATGGCGGACAGTATTTCGCCCATCCCGGCCGAGACCGGATCCGGCTCGCCTGCGATACGGTGCAACGCCTCGGCTATCCAGCGGATTGCCGTCCTTCAGGCGAATCGAAGATCGACGTCCCCGCCAAAATTGCCCGCGCTGCTCCCTTGGCCGGCTTCATTGAACTCGTTCGTGGTTCCGGATCGGTCACCCTCACCCACCTGGGCCCGGCCACCTCCCTTGCGACGCTGCTGATCCATGGCATGCTGGCGGACGCCCCACGCATCCTGAGCAAAGAAGCCCATCGTTTGCGGATCCTGGCCACAGCGGTCTCCACCCTACCCGTCTATCGTCTGGAATATCCACAGGATTTGCAGAGACTGGACGAGGTTCTCAGGCCACTCGAGCAACTCATACGATGAACAGCACCCTGGCTCAGACGGCAGTCTTTCTTGGCCGCCCGAAACCCGTGCTGCCGGATTGGCTCCCTGCGGCGGCAGACTCCCTGGGGGTGAGCGCATTGGTATTTCAACGCCAATGCATGCCTGACTCCCGCGAACCGCTGTGCCGACGCCTGTTGGAACGCGACCGGGAACTACGCGCGATAACGCTTTTGCGCACACGGGAGCTGGCACGGGTCGTGGCCGCTTTAGCGCAGGACACCATTCCCTGCCTGCCAATCAAAGGAGCCGCCACCGGCCAGATCCTCTACTCGCAACCGCATCTGCGTGAGTGCCGCGACACCGACCTGCTGGTAGCACCGTCAGCCTTTGAGGCGGCTCTGATCAAATTGGGACAACTGGGCTATCGGCAACTTCCGGCCAGCCAAGGCAAGGAACTTGGGCACGCAGTGGATCTGGTTCATACCGACCCGGCCGGCTATATCCATCACCTGGACCTGCACTGGCGCATCAGCAGCAACCCGGTATTGCGCGAGACACTGGATTTCGACTCCCTGGCACAATCTGCCCGGCTTGGCCTGCCCTGCCGCCACCATCAGTTTCTTTTGGCCTGCATGGCACTGCTGGACAGCCGATCCGATTCCCCCAGGCTGACCACTTTCTACGACCTGGACCGGCTCCTTCGTACCCTGGACGATGCCGATTGCCGCCACATTGTCGACTTCTGCCGTCAGACCCGCCTGTTCTGCCTGGTTAACAACGCCGTTGCCGTCACCCGCGAGCTGTTTCCCGGTCCGATACCTCCCCTCTTACAGGCCCTGCCGGAGGATTTTCAGGAACCCGCACGGGCCTGGCTATCGGACAACCCCTGGCTACGCCTTTGGGCAGAGCTCCGCTACCGCCCGGACAGGAGCGCCCGCCTCGCCTTCCTCAGAGAGCACCTGTTCCCTCCGACCGACTATCTGGCCGCCCGTTTTCACACGCGCTCACGCTGGCGGCTCGCTCTGCACAGCGTCGGCCGGCTGCTCGACGGCGGCCGCAAGCGACTCCGCCCACAGCGTCGGGCCCCGTGGATCTGAATCGTTTTTCCTCTGCCACCCGTGATTGGTTCCGGGCCAATTTCGATACCCCGACGCGGGTCCAATCCCAGGGCTGGACCCACATTGGCGAAGGCAAACACAGCCTGCTCATCGCACCGACAGGCAGCGGCAAGACCCTGGCGGCCTTCCTTTGGGGCATCGACCGCTTAAGCCGGCTGGCATCGGATGCTGCCAGCGGATACCGCCTACTGTATCTGTCACCGCTGAAGGCTCTGGTCTACGACATCGAACGCAATCTGCGAGCGCCGCTGGCCGGCGTGGCACGCCTGGCACAAAACACCGAACCTGGCTGGCACACGATCGGCATCGATGTGCGCACTGGCGACACCCCGCCCCAGGAACGCCGCCGCCAGGCGCGCCATCCCGGCGACATTCTGGTGACCACGCCCGAGTCTCTCTACCTGTTGCTCGGTTCCCAGGCTCGCGACAACCTGCGAACGGTCGAGACCGTCATTGTCGACGAGATCCACGCCCTGGCCGGCAGCAAACGAGGCGCTCATCTGGCACTGTCCCTGGAACGCCTCTGCGAAATCTGTGAGCGAGACCCCCAACGCATCGGCCTGTCAGCCACGGTTCGGCCCGCCGAACCCGTGGCTGAGTTTTTGGGAGGCACACGTGAAGTGGAAATCGTGGATGCCTCCGAGCCGCCGCACATCCAGATTACCGTTACGGTACCGGTACCCGATATGGAAAACCCGCCGCCGGTACCCATCAGAGAAGGCGGCGGCTCCCTGCTGGCGGAACTGGCGCATCAGCAGATCGGCCAATCGGTCACCGAAAAAGGTCTGTGGCCCTCGATCTATCCACAACTCCTGACGCAGATAGAACAACAACGCGCCACCGTGATATTCGTCAATAGCCGCGGCCTGTGCGAACGGCTGACGCAACGGCTCAATGAGCTAGCCGGCAGCGAGCTGGTTCGTGCCCATCACGGCAGCCTTTCCCACCAGAAACGAACGGAGATCGAGGAGGCCCTGAAGTCCGGCCGCGTCAAAGGCATCGTTGCCACCAGCTCGCTGGAGCTGGGCATCGACATGGGGGCGGTGGATCGCGTGATACTGGTGGAATCCCCTGGATCGGTATCGCGCGGCTTGCAACGTGTCGGTCGCGCCGGCCACCAGGTGGGCAGTCTCAGCGTCGGCCGGCTCTATCCAAAGTATCGGGGCGATCTGCTGGAGGCGGCAGTGGTCACTCGCGCCATGCTGGCCGGCGAAATTGAGTCCCTGCGCACCCTGAACAATCCCCTCGACGTGCTGGCCCAGCAATTGGTCGCGATCTGCGTCGACTCGCCGAAAACTCCGGCGGAACTGGCCAGCATCGTAAGACGCGCGCAACCCTACCGGACGCTCGGCGACCAACTCTTGCAGGGCGTGCTGGACATGCTCAGTGGCCACTACCCCTCCACGGATTTCGCCGATCTTCGCCCACTGCTGAACTGGGATCGGGCGAAGGACCTGCTCAGCGCCCGCCGTGGCGCCACCCTGGTCACCCGCAGCAATGCCGGCACCATACCCGACCGGGGCAACTACACGGTGCACATCGCCCCCGACGGTCCCCGGGTCGGCGAGTTGGACGAGGAAATGGTCTTCGAAACCCGCCCCGGCGACACCATACTCCTGGGGGCTTCCAGCTGGCGCGTGGAGGAAATTACCCGCGACCGCGTCTTTGTCTCGGCCGCGCCCGGCGAACCCGGACGGCTGCCCTTCTGGCGCGGCGATCGGCCGGGGCGCCCACTGGAGGTCGGGCGTGCGATGGGCGATTTCCTGGCCCGGATCCCCAAGGGCAACACCGATACATTGGCCACCTGGCTGGCCAAACAGGCACCCCTGGACGCCTACGCCGCCGGCAATCTGGCCGCGTATCTGAACGAACAGCGCGAGGCCACCGGCACCCTTCCCAGCGGCCAATCCCTGACCATCGAACGCTTTCGCGATGAGCTGGGCGACTGGCGGGTGTGCATTCTCAGCCCCTTCGGTGCGCGCCTGCATGCCCCTTGGGCACTGGCCATCCAACGCCGCCTGTCCGCCGAGAGCGGTTTCGAATTCCAGCTCATGTACACCGACGACGGCATCGTGCTGCGCCTGGCGGACAGCGATGAGCCGCCCCGCACCGACTGGCTGTTGCCGGCAGCCGAAGACATCGATGAACTGGTTACCGAGCAACTCGCCGACAGTGCCCTGTTCGCCGTGTTGTTCCGGGAGAACGCCGCCCGCTCCCTGCTGTTGCCCCGCCAGCGGGCTGGCCTGCGCAATCCGCTCTGGGCACAACGGCGCAAGGCCGAGCAGCTTTTGGCGGCGGTAAAGCGTTATCCAGGATTTCCCCTGGTATTGGAAACCTACCGCCAGGCCATCGCCGAGCTGTTCGACCTGCCCGCACTGAAGGCATTGCTGGCACGCATCGAGAGCCGCGAGCTTCGTATCCACGAGGTAGAGACCCGCCACCCCTCCCCCTTCGCCCGTTCCCTGGTGTACGCCTATGTGGCGGCCTTTTTGTACGAACAGGACGCCCCCATCGCCGAGCGCAAGGCCCAGGCGTTGACCCTGGACCGCGGTCTGCTGGCGGAATTGCTGGGTCAGGCGGAACTGCGCGAACTGATCGACGCGCAAGTATTGGCCGAGTTGGAGGCGGATCTGGCCTATCTGAGCGCCGAGCGCAGGGCCCGCAATGCGGATCAACTGCACGACCTGCTGCGACGCCTGGGTGATTTGAACGAGGCCGAGTTGGCCGAGCGTTGCCACGAACCATTCCGGCCCTGGCTGAACGAACTTCAGGCCCAGCGGCGTATTGCAGAAGTTCGCATCCAGGGCGAGCGGCGTTGGATTGCCGCCGAGGACGCCGGCCTGTACCGGGACGCGCTGGGCTGCGTGCTCCCCGGCGGTTTGCCGGACGCCTTTCTGGGTGGGGTGGGCGACGCCCTGGAACAATTGCTGCGCCGCTACGCCCGCTGCCATGGCCCGTTTATCACCACCGACCCAGCCGACCGCTGGGACTTGCGCGGCCCACAACTGGAGCCCGCCCTGCGCCTGCTCGCGGCTGCCGGCGAGTTGGTCCGTGGTGAGTTGCGACCCGCCGGCAAGCAGCCCGAGTGGTGTGGCCGGGAAGTGCTGGCGCTACTCAAACGCCGCACCCTGGCACGGCTGCGCAACCAGGCGGCAGCGGTGGACGCCGCAGCCCTGGGACGCTTCCTGCCCGCTTGGCACGGCCTCGCACCGGCAAGCCAACAAACCCTGGACGTCGAACAGGCTATCACCCGTCTGGAAGGTATGGCCCTGCCCTGGTCGTTGCTGTCCACTCACCTGTTACCGGCCCGCAGCCGGCAGGCCAGCGCTGAGTATCTGGACATGCTCTGCGCCAGCGGCATCGTGGTCTGGGTCGGCCAAGGTGCGCTGGGAGCCAGAGACGGCAAGGTAGCGATCTACCGGCGCGCAAACGCAGCACGGCTGCTTGCTCCGCCCCCCGAAAACGAGCCGCCCAGCCCCTTGCACGCCAGTCTGCTGGGGGCATTGCAACAACGCGGCGCCTGTTTCCTGATGGAATTGGAGCAGGCCGCCTTGCGCGACCATCCGCAAGGCAATACCACCGAGGTGCATCAGGCCCTGTGGGATCTGGTCTGGGCCGGCATCGTAACCAACGATACCTTCGCGCCGCTACGCTCCTTGAGCACACCGCTGCGGCGCGGATCACGCACTTCCCGTCTGGCCGGCGGGCGCTGGTCCCTGGTGGCCGATCTCGTTGACCCAAACAACAGCGACACCGAACGCAGTCTGGCACGGGCGGAGATGCTATTGGAGCGTTATGGCATCGTTAGCCGCGAAAGTGCCACGGCCGAAGGACTGCCAGGCGGTTTCGGTCCGATTTACCGGGTACTGAGGGCAATGGAAGACAGCGGCCGGGTGCGGCGAGGCTGGTATGTGGAGGGGCTGTCAGGTGCACAGTTCGCCCGCCCCGGCAATGTGGACCGTTTGCGGAGTCTGGCCGCCGACCCGGAGGATGCGACCGTCCACCGGTCCGGGGATGTGCAAATCCTTGCCGCCATGGACCCGGCCAATCCGTTCGGGACATTGCTGCCCTGGCCGGAAACACCGGGCCCAAGGCCACGGCGGGTCAGCGGGGCCTGGGTGCTGCTGCTGGCCGGCACCCCGGTACTCTACGCCGGCTCAGACGGTCGCCAATTGATCCGCTTTGCGCGCAACGACCTGCATCGGCGTCCCTACCATGCCGCCGTTCGCGCCCTGACAAACCTTCCCAGACATGGGCGCCGCTTGCCCGTCATCGAAAAGATCGACGGCCATCCGGCCGCCGATTCGGCACTGTATCCCTTGCTGCTGGAATGCGGCTATCGGCAGGAGTATCGCGGTCTGACGCTGATAGAGAATCCTTTCGGAGCGGGTGCTCAGGAATAACGATACCGAAGCAGGCCGGCCAAACCGACAAGCAACAGCCAGGCAGTCGGCACCACCGGTGCGGTGGAACTGCTGACGACGATATTATCGATCGCAGCGAACACCGTCGGATCAGGCGTACTGCCGGTCCAGGGCGCAATACTGAAACGAATGCTGCTCAAATCCGTACCAACCGGATCGAAGGAACCGCTGAAACCGGCAAAGGCGGTACTGGATGCCGTCCAGGAATTGTCCAAAAGATCCACCTCAACCTCGACGTGGACCAGGGTACCGTCGGACAAGGGCCCCAGAATACGCGCACGGTCCAAGGGAGCCTGGGTGGGATTGAAAGTTCGCACGCCGACGGAGCCGTGGAAATTCAGGCTTTTGGTGTCGGTGACATCGGTATCGAGCAGAACGGCGAAATTGTAGTCGGAGCCGGCCAACGCATCGGTCACCAGATCGAAGCCAATGCGGTAGTTGTCATATCCCCGGTTGAGATCCAAACGGATCTGCTGCATGGTCTCCAGATCGGGATTGAACACCAGGGTTTCATCCAACTGAGGGCCGTAGCTGGCAGCAACCACCGGTTGGCCGAACACTACGGCACTGACAGTGTCCGGGCCGCTGCCCGTAGCCGGCGTACCCCCTACCGTGTGCGGCGGTGAACCAAAGTCGATTCGATAGTGTTCCACCACCCCGCCATGACTGGCACCGGAGAACATACCCAGCAAAATAAACAGACTGATGATCTTCGACATTATTCTTTCCCGCAAAGTAAAATCCACCTGTAAGAGATCGCGCGAAACGACACCATGAATACGGTCAACAAGAGGGCGGCCAGTATTCAAATACCGAGCAGAGCTGTCAAGAAAAGCGTCGGTACCTGCCTCGCAAATCCGCATTCCTTACCAATCAAAGGAATACTAACGGAACAGATCCATGCCCGAGGGTGATACGATTCACAAGCTCGCCTTGGTCCTCGCCCGGCATCTGGAAGGCCAGCTGCTCACCTCGGCCGAGGTCCGCGACCAGCCCTCGATTTTGCTTGCCGGCCACAGGGTGAAACGGGTCCGGGCAACAGGAAAACACCTGTTCATCGACTTCGACAACGCCATCACCCTGCGCAGCCATCTCGGCATGAACGGCTCCTGGCACGGTTACGCCCACGGCGAAGCGTGGAAAAAACCGCCGAGACACGCAGGTATCGTGCTCCACACCCAGGAACGTGTCTTGGTGTGCTTCCATCCCAAGGAGGTCCAAATCGGACCAACCAAGGGGCTGGCCGAACGCGCATTGACCTCCCATCTGGGGCCCGACCTTCTTGGGGATGAATTCCTGCCGGAACACGCCGTCGTCCGTGTCCGCCAACTGCTGGAACCTGCCACCCCCATCCTGGACGCGCTGCTGGACCAGCGACCGGCCTGCGGCATCGGCAATGTGTACAAGTCCGAACTGCTGTTTCTGGAGCGCCTCGCGCCCACCACCCCTGTAGCTGTGGTAAACGACGAGCGATTAGCTGAGCTTTATCTGCATGCCCGCCAGCTGCTGGCGAAAAATCTTGGCATCGGCCAACGCCGAACCCGTTTCAGCAACGACGCGCTGGGACCACTCTGGGTCTACGGGCGTCGCGGGTTTCCCTGCCTGCGTTGCGGCACCAAAATCAACGGCCGAAAACTCGGTAAGGACCTGCGTTCCACCTACTGGTGCCCACGCTGCCAACCCAGGTTCTAAAACATGCCGCCATTGACGAGAAAATGCACCCAGATGCTGGCGACATACCCCAGGGCAATGGCCCAGCTCCACTTCAAATGGGCGAAGAAGGTGTAGATTCCCCGCGCCTGCCCCATCACCGCCACACCAGCGGCGGAACCTATCGACAACATGGAACCGCCAACGCCCGCGGTAAGCGTCACCAGCAACCACTGCCCATGGGACATTTCCGGCATCATGGCCAGAACGGCGAACATCACCGGTATATTGTCCACCACGGCCGAGAGCAGGCCGACCAGGATATTTGCCCCGGTGGGCCCCATCTGCCCGTACATCAGTTCCGAACCGAGGGCCAAATAACCGAGTGTCCCCAAGCCCCCCACGCAGAGAATGATGCCGTAGAAGAACATCAGGGTGTCCCATTCGGCGCGCTCCAGGGACTTGAAAATATTGAACTGCGCCACGCCAACAACCGCATCCGGGCGCTGCTCGGTCTGCTCCAGATCCAGCTGTTGTTCACCCAGGGAGTTCTCAGCCGGCTCGGGAAAGAAGTCGGTACGGCGTTTGAGAACGACGGTGCTCTCCCGAGCCAGGATCGCCGCCTGACGGCGCTTGAGGTAATAACCGAAGAATTTGAGAAGGCCGAGCCCGGTCATCATGCCCAGCACCGGCGGCATGTGCAGAAAGTTGTGGGCCGATACCGCCATGATGATGGTGAGCACGAACAAACCCACAACCACCCAGGCGCCATGCTGTAAGCGGGCTGTTTCGGTCAGCGCCGCGGGTTTTTCCGCAGGCACTGTGAACGACATGATCAAGGCCGGAACCAGCCAATTCACCACGGAAGGGATAAACAGGTGGAAGAATTCACTGAACTGCACCACGCCCTTCTGCCAGACCATCAGCGTGGTAATGTCCCCGAAAGGCGAGAAGGCCCCGCCGGCATTGGCCGCCACCACGATGTTGATGCAGGCAACCACCACGAAACGGGTGTTGGCTCCTCCCACCGCCATCACCACCGTGGCCATCAGCAAAGCCGTGGTGAGGTTATCCGCCACCGGCGAAATGAAGAAGGCCAGCAGGCCGGTCAGCCAATAGATCGCCCGCAGTCCGAAGCCCCGCGTCACCAGCCAGACCCGCAGCACTTCGAATACACCGCGCTCCTCCATGGTGTTGATAAACGTCATTGCCGCCAACAGGAACAGAAAGAGTTCGGCGAACTCCAAGAGGTTGTGCCGCATGGCCTGCTCGGCGGTATGTACATCACCCTGCTGACCGTAGGCGAGGGCCACCAGGACCCATATAATGCCGGCTGCGACGATCACAGGCTTGGACTTGCGCAGGTGCAGCGACTCCTCTGCGATGACGAGGGCGTAGGCAAGCACGAACACCAGCAGACTGATGATTCCAGCCCAATGGGCGGTAAAGTCGATTATTTCGGTACTGCTGGCGTATACCCATTGAGGCCCGAATAGCAGGCCCAACCCGACTGCCCGGCGGGCTTGCTGCCCGACTTTGCACGGACCGGGAGTTCGTGTGGAGTGACTGACCATGGCGCTTCCCTATATGGAGTGGAAACAGTATTCGCGCCAGAACTAACGGCGAGGGACAGCCGATCCTGAAGTATTGGGCTTCTCGACAAGATGGTTTTGGCGTGGGGGGATGAAAAAATCACCGCCACAGACGGGTCTGTACCGTCAAGTGGCGCTCCCGGCACAGCGGCATTGGCCATTAAGACGAGGCCGATCAACACTTCCGGAACAAAACCTAGGGTTTTCCCTAGTGACAACTGGTGCAAACCCTGATGTCAATGTTTTGAATAGACTTTTTTCCTTCACTTGTTCATAGTTAAAGCAATAATTGTATGAACAGAATAATGAAAACGGTCATTACTGCGGGGGCTTTGAAGGAGGAAGTCTCCGTACAACGCTAGCTCGCTTGGCTGGAGTCAACCATGGGTGCAACGGAAAACAAAGTGGTCTCTATCGATCGCGCGAACGTGAGCAAAGTGGATCGCTCGCGCATCAGTGGAAACCCTCTGCTCTCCTCCGCCAGGGCGGCCTTGGAGCGCAATCTATCCCGCGTCATGCGGAGTCTGTTCGACTCCGTCGACGACGACCTGTACGACCGTGCCGAGCGCTCCAAGGACTCCTCTATGGCGGACCGGTTCTTCAGCGCCATGCGGGAGATTCGCCTCAACCGCAAAACCGTCGAGCAGGTGTTTGTCGACAGCTGCCTTGAACATTTCGACAAATTCTGGGCCAAACCCGCCCACGGCCAGCCAGGTCTTCCAACCGCCGGGCTGGGGGAACTCTCCCTGGTGGACGATTCCGACCTTGAGGAAAACCTGGCAATTTCCGGTGTGGCCAGCAAGGTGGAGTATTTCCACAAGGAAGTCTTGTTCGCTCTCGAGCAACGCATAGGCCATGTCGCCGACGGCCGTGCCGTCACGCCGCAGGACAACCCTGTCGGTCCGCGCGGCTTTTGCGAGGCGTTCCGCAAGGCATCGAAGACCCTGGACATGGACCTGACCATCCGCCTGGTCCTCTACAAACTGTTCGAGCGTGACCTGATCGCCGGCATCGGCGCGCTCTATGACGAACTCAACGTGCTGTTCGTGCAGGCCGGTGTATTGCCCCACCTCACCTACAAGCCCCGCAACCTGGAGCACGCCGGCGGAGCACGCCGGCAACGCCGCACCCGACCCAAGGCGCGCGAACCGCTGGAGGATGAGGATGACGACTGGCAGGGCCATGAGGGCGTGGCCGACACGGTCGATTCCGTCGCGCCCGATGTCTTCCAGGGCCTGTTCAAACTCCTGTCGGAGCGACGCGGCGACGGAAGCGGCCGCAAAATACCCGGCGGTGGAGCAGCTGTGGCCGCCTACGCCCCCACCGAGATCATCAATACCCTCTCCGGCCTGCAAACCGGATTGGGCAACGACGCCGCGACGGCCGCGGGCCTGATGCTGAAAGACTCCGACGATCTGGCACGGCTGTCTCCTGAAGATTTCAAGACCATACTGCTCACACAGATGCCAGGCGGTACGGACGGCTCGGCACGCCGTATCGGCGGCCCCGAGGAAGACACCATCGATGTGGTCGGCATGTTGTTCGAGTTCATCCTCAACGACCAAAACCTGCGCGACCCCATGCGCGTGCTCATCGGGCGCCTGCAGATACCGATCATCAAGGTTGCCATCATCGATCGCAGCTTCTTCGGCGCGACACAGCATCCGGCGCGCCGCCTGCTCAACGAACTGGCCCAGGCCGCCATCGGCTGGGTGGAGGAAGACGGACGCGAACCCGGCGGCTTGTACGGCCGCATCGAACATGCGGTCGAACGCATTCTCAACGAATTCACCGACAACGCAGACCTGTTTCCCGAGGTACTCGAAGAGTTCCAGGTCAATCTGGCCGCGGACGCAGAACGCATCGAGAAGCAGCTCAGCCAGGAAACCCGCCGGGTGGAGAACCGCGAGCGGCTGGCCATCGGCCAGGAGCTGGTCAGCGAGTCCCTGGACCAACGCCTGAAGGCCAGTCCGGTGCCCGATTCAGTGAGGAATGTCATTCTCGATGCCTGGCCAGGACTTATGGTCACCATCTATCTGCGCCAGGGGGAGTTCAGCGAAGCCTGGAGCGATGCCCTGAAAGTGGTCGACACCCTGCTATGGAGCCTTCAGCCCAAACCCAACAACGAGGAGCGTCAGCGGCTGATCAAAACCATTCCCTCCCTGCTCAAGGCGCTGCGCTCAGGCTTCAACCGCGTATCCTACGACGCCAAACATACCGCGGAATTCTTTTCACTGCTGCAGTCGCTTCATCTTGACGTACTCAAAGGCATACGGGTGTGCCCCGAACCGGAGCCGGCCGTCAGCGCCGAGGTGGCAAGCGCCCTTGACGAACTGGGTGAGTCCATGGACGCCCTCCCGGATGTGGAGAGTGAAGACGATACCTCCCAGGGCATGTCGGACTTCAGTTTCGACGAGCACTTCCGCCAAGCTGAAACCCTCATGCCCGGCGCCTGGGTGGAGCTTACCCTGGAAGATGGCAAACCTCAGCGTGCCAAGCTCGCGTGGCGCAGCGAATATTCGGCCAATTGCCTGTTCGTCAAGCGCAACGGAACCAAGGTGGACGAACTGACCACTAACGAACTGGCACAACGGCTGCGCGAGGGCAAGGCGCGAATACTGGAGACCGTGCCACTCATCGACCGTGCCTTGGATACCATCGGCCGAGTGCTACGTACCGTCGAAAGCAGGCCAGAATCCGGGCATCCGGCCAAGGCCTGAGGCGCTGCCGACTGCCAGGGGCTTCGGCGACACAGCCTGCTGCGCCGACTCACCGGGTGGCGCCTCGCCCATGGCCGGCCTTGCGGGCGTAAAAATCAGCACGTACCCTACTGCCCCCTGGTAAGCCTCATTCAGCAGGCAAATGGTGGGAGTTGGAATACGTGGATCAGGATCCCGAACTAGCCTTTCGCGAACTACGCGAGTTCCTCGACAAACGCATCATCGGCCAATCGGCACTCAACCTGCGCCTGCTCGTGGCCCTGCTGGCAGACGGTCATCTGCTCGTGGAAGGCGCCCCTGGGTTGGCAAAGACCACCGCGGTGAAGACCCTGGCGGCAGCGCTGGAAGGCGATTTTCACCGTATTCAGTTCACACCCGACCTGCTGCCGGGCGATTTGACCGGCACCGAGATCTATCGCCCCCAGGAAGGCGAGTTTCACTTTCAACGCGGCCCCTTGTTCCACAACCTGCTGCTGGCGGACGAGATCAATCGTGCCCCGGCGAAGGTTCAATCCGCCCTGCTTGAAGCCATGGCGGAGCGCCAGATCACGGTCGGCAAGAACACGTACGGACTGCCACGACTGTTCCTGGTGATGGCCACCCAGAACCCAATCGAACAGGAAGGCACCTACCCCCTGCCAGAGGCCCAACTGGATCGCTTTCTTCTCTACGTCCGAATCGGCTACCCGGAGCGCGAGGCGGAGCGCGGCATATTGGCCATAGCCAGGGAGGAGGCACGGAGCAATGGCAAGCCGACTGTGGATACACCGCCCCTGGTGCTCTCCCAGAGCAGTCTGTTTCACGCACGTCAGCACGTGTTGGATACCTACATGGCCGACAATGTGGAAACCTATCTTCTCGAATTGGTCGCCGCCAGCCGCGACCCCTCCCCGTACGATCAGGATTTGCCGGCGCGCATACGCTACGGTGCCAGCCCGCGCGCCGCCATCGCACTGGACCGCTGCTCCCGTGCCCACGCCTGGCTCGCCGGTCGGGATTTCGTTTCCCCGGAGGACGTGCAGACCATCGCCCCCGACGTGCTTCGCCATCGCGTCTTGCTGTCCTACGAGGCCCTGGCCGACGGTTGGGACACAGACGATGTGGTACGGCGACTGCTGGAGCGCGTCCCCGCACCGTGAGCAGTATTGCCCTGGAAAAGACGGAGCTGATTCGGCTCCGGGCCCAGGCCCGGCATTCGCCGCGCCCCCCCGCTCGTCCGGCCTCTACCCAGGTCAGCGGCCCCTATCGCTCCCGCCACAAGGGTCGCGGCATCGATTTCGACGAAGTACGCGCCTACCAGGCCGGCGATGACATTCGCGCGATGGATTGGCGGGTGACGGCACGAACTGGCGAGCCCCATATCAAGTTGTTTCACGAGGAACGGGAACGACCGGTATTTTTTGTGGTGGACCTGGGACCGTCCATGCGTTTCGGTACACGAGGCGTGTTCAAATCGGTACAGGCGGGTCGCATCGCCACGCTTTTGGCCTGGATGGTGATCAGCCACGGCGATCGGGTCGGCGGCGTTGTGTTCTCCGGCGGCAGACACCAGGAGGCCAGCCCGAAGGCCCGTGAGCTGGGGGTTCTGCAATTCATTCACACCCTGTTACGCGTGGACGCCGATATGGCCCAGGCGCAACCCGGCGCCCTGACCGAAGCACTGGCGGCGACCGCCCGTCTGGCGCACCCTGGTAGCCTGATCTACCTGATCAGTGATTTCCGGCAACTCGATGAGCATGCCCAAACCGCCCTGCGTCGTTTGGCCGCCCACAATGATCTCACCGCCATCGCGGTGTACGATCCCCTGGAGAAGGAGCCGCCACCGCCTGGCCGCTACCGGGTCAGTGACGGACACATGGCGGTCAGTTTCGACAGCTCTGCCAGAGAACTGCAAGAGCGTTACCGTGCGTTGTTCCAGGATCGCTTCGAACGACTCCAGGGCTTGAGCCGAAAGCTCGGTTTTCCCCTTTGGGGCGCGGCAACCGATGCCGATCCACGCGAACTGCTGTTCAGGGCCGGCACGATATGAATCCGCAGGACCCTCTCGCCGAACTGCGCGATATTAGCCTGCCCACAGCCGTCTCCGACTGGCCTCCGGCCCCCGGCTGGTGGCTCCTGTGCCTGTTGTTCATCGCCATGGCAACCGTATCGATCCGTTGGTTGCGCCGCCGTTTTCCCGCCGACCGCCGCGCCGCCTTGCGCGCCATCCGCCAAGCGCAACAAGACTACCTCCGCAACCAGGACGGCCAATCCTTTTGCGCCAGATTGTCCGAGGTCTTGCGCCGCTTCGCCCTGCAACGTTATCCACGCGAACAGGTGGCCGGCTTGAGCGGCGAACGCTGGCAGGCTTTCCTGCTCGCCCATGGTCAGAAATCCCTGGCCCCGGCAGACATCGCAACCTTGCTCGAAACGCCTTTCCAGGACCGGCCGCCGGTACCCCCCAAACCGGAACTGGCCGATGTTGTCAGCGCCTGGGTACGGGCAAACGGAGACAAACGCGGATGATTCACCTGGCCTGGCCCTGGGTGTTGCTGCTCGCGCCCCTGCCCCTGTTGTTACGCTGGCTGCTGCCGAAGGCGCCCAGCGCCGCCTCAGAAGCACTGCGTTGGCCCGCCTTCGGCGAAATCGTCGACCTTGCCGACGGCGATACCGACACCAAACGCAGCCGCTTGCTCGAGATTCTGCTCGCCTCCGCCTTGTGGCTGCTGCTGTTGCTGGCCGCCAGTCGTCCCCAGTGGTTGGGCGAGCCTGTGCAACTGCCGGTAGCCGGACGCGACCTGTTGCTGGCTGTGGACCTGTCACGCAGCATGGCACAGACCGATTTTGTGGTGAACGATTATCGCAGCAACCGGCTGGAGGCAGTGAAAAAGGTCGCCGGCCGGTTTCTGCAAGAGCGGCAGGGAGACCGGCTGGGGTTGATTCTGTTCGGGTCACAACCCTATCTACAGACCCCTCTAACCTTCGATCGGCAGACGGTTTCCCGGATGCTGGAAGAGGCCGAAATCGGCTTGGCAGGGCGCGCCACGGCCATTGGCGATGCCATCGGCCTGGCGGTAAAACGTCTATCAGCACTTCCGGCCGCGGAACGCGTGTTGATCCTGCTCACCGATGGCGCCAACACAGCCGGTACCCTGGTACCCCTGGAGGCGGCCCGCCTGGCTGCCGATGACGGCATCCGCATCTACACCATCGGCTTGGGCGCCGATGCCATGCGAGTGCGCTCAGTCCTGGGAAGTCGAGTGGTCAACCCCTCGTCGGACCTGGACGAGGAAACCCTCACGCGCATCGCAGAACTGACTGGCGGGCGTTATTTCCGGGTCCGCGACACCGAGGCCCTGGAAGAAACTTACCAAGAACTGGACCGGCTGGAGCCCAGGGGCGACGAGACCGAATCCTTCCGCCCCGTGCACGCCCTCTACCCTTGGCCGCTGGGCCTGGCACTGCTGCTCTCGACCCTGTGGGGCGGTATCTCCTTGCGGTGGCGGGCATGAGCGAGTTCCACCTGCTAAGACCCCTCTGGCTGTTGGCACTGCTCCCCCTGGCACTGCTGCTGTGGCAGCTGGTACGCCGTCACGGCAGCGGCAACGACTGGACCAAGGTGGTGGATGCCCATCTGCTGCCTCATTTGCTGGTGCGGCAGGGCGCAAGCTCACGGCCGGCCCCCTGGATTGCACTGGGGCTGGGCTGGTTGCTGGCCGTGCTGGCCCTGGCGGGGCCCGCATTCGAACGTCTGCCGCAGCCGGTGTTCCGCCTGCAAGACCCGCTGGTACTGGCATTGGACCTGTCCAGCTCAATGACGGCGACAGACGTTTCCCCTTCTCGGCTGGTACGCGCGCGTTTCAAATTGCAGGATATCGTCAAGCAGCGTCAGGAAGGCCAAACCGCCCTGGTGGTGTTCGCCGGCGACGCCTTCACCGTTTCCCCCCTGACCAGCGATGCCGACACGCTCGCCAATCTGATCCCGTCCCTTGAGCCCGGCCTGCTGCCGGTACAGGGAAGCCGGCCCGAAACGGCCTTGGCCAGTGCCGCTGAATTGCTACATCAGGCGGGCGCCAGCCGGGGCCGCATCCTGCTGATTCTGGACGGTATGGAACAGCCCCGCCTGACCAAGGATCTGGCCGCAGAACTGGCCGGCATGGGCATCCGCACCTCCGTTCTCGCGGTGGGCAGCGAACAAGGCGCTCCCGTACCGGCCGCACAGGGCGGATTTCTCAAGGACCGGGAAGGCGCGATTGTGGTGGCTTCCAGCGACTTCCTGGCGCTACGCGAACTGGCTGCGGCCGGTCAGGGGCGGTTCGCCACCTTGAGCGCGGACGACAGCGACTTGAAGACCCTGTCGCTCCAACAAACCTCGACGACGCACTCGGCCACCCACCCGGCAACTGAACAACGTCAGGCCGACATTTGGCGGGAAGAAGGCCCCTGGCTGGTGCTCGGATTGTTGCCTCTGGCGGCACTGGCCTTCCGGCGCGGCTGGCTGATCATCCTGCTGCTGGCACCACTGCTGCCACCGCCAGCCCATGCCCTGAGCTGGGAGGATTGGTGGAGCCGAGCGGACCAACAGGCCACCCGAGAATTGGAAGCCGGCGATGCGGCCGCCGCAGCCGAACGCTTTAAAGACCCCGATTGGCGCGCTGCCGCCCTTTATCGTGCCGAAAACTACCAACAGGCGGAACAACTCTGGGCAGGGCAGGACACACCTTCGGCACACTATAACCGGGGAAACGCCCTGGCACGCCTGGGCCGCCTTGAGGAGGCCATCGAACAGTATCGAAAGGCCGAGCGGTATCCCGAGTTCGCCGGGAATGCCCGATTCAACCGCGAATTGATCGAAAAACTGCTGCAACAGCAACAGCAACAGCAACAGCAACAGCAACAGCAACAGCAACAGCAACAGCAACAGCAACAGCAACAGCAACAGCAACAGCAACAGGATTCATCGGAACCGGACCAGGAGCAAGCCGGACAACAGGCAGGCCAACAACAGAACGCAGGGCAGTCCGGGCAGAATCAATCGCCACAACAGCCGGCGGATGAGCCTACCGGTTCCAAGGCTGACCAAACGGCCGAACAGCAGCAAGCCGACGATGGAGATCGACAAGCGCAGGAAGACCCAATTTCCTCTGGCCAGTCCGCGGAACAAAAATTCGGTGAGAAGGGACAGAAGCAGACAGAGGAACAGGGCAACGAGCAGGCCGAGGCCCGGCAGGCCCGGTTGCGTCAGTTGCGCGCGATTCCTGATGATCCAGGGGGACTGTTGCGCGAGAAGTTTCGCCGCAGTTACCAACGCCGCCTGCCACCGGGCGCGCGGGAGGTTGTAGAACAACCCTGGTAGGGGGATTGCTTGTGGTGCTCAGCACTGTTAGTTTCCTGATCGGGCAATCGCCTCTGCCGTCCATGCAGAGTGCAGTAGGCTAAGAGCCGCATTCGCAAAGTAGAAATTTCGATGCCGTGTACTGTGTCTCGGCATTAGTCGGTAAAACGCGACACGACTACCGGGAAATACGGGGCTTTCATCAAGGTGGCATGACCTAAAAGGCCACCCCCGACACCCGCTTAGAATCTCGACGCGGAGCCAATCCGCGCCAAGGACACGATTGGTTTGGAGGTATGGCTTGAGTCGGTTCGAAGTGTGGTTCAGCACCTGGATAGTGCATCACCGATGGTGGTTTTTGCTGGCAATCCCGCTGCTGGTGGTTGCCGCCGCCAGCGGGGCGCGCCACCTGGAATTCACCAACGACTATCGGGTGTTTTTCAGCAAGGAAAATCCCCAGCTTCAGGCGTTCGAAACCCTGGAAAACACCTACAACAAGCAGGACAACATCCTGATCATGCTGGCTCCCGGGAACAGGGAGGTATTTACCCGGAAGACCCTTGCCGCCGTCCGTGAACTCACCGAGGCCGCCTGGCAGATTCCGCATTCGCTGCGCGTCGACTCCATCGCCAATTTTCAGCATACCTACGCCGACGGCGATGAATTGGTGGTGGAAGACCTGGTCTACTCAGCGGACTCCTTGAGCGACGACGACCTGCTCGCGATTCGCCTTACCGCCCTCCACGAACCCTTGCTGGTCAATCGCCTGGTCTCGGCGGACGGGAGTGTGACGGCGGTAAACATCACCATCGAACTTCCCGGCATCGACGAACACGTGGAAGGTCCGCAGGCGGTGGCGCATGCACGTGAACTGGTCCAGCGTCTGGAAAGCGAATACCCGGACATCCGCTTCTTCTCCACCGGCATGGTCATCATGAACAACACCTTTGCCGAGCAGAGTCGCGCCGACATGGCCAGTCTGGTTCCCATCTCCTTCGCCGCCATGTTGCTCGTTTTGGGTTTCATGCTTCGCAGCCTGTCCGGCATGCTCGCTACCGTGCTGGTGATCCTGATGTCGATTGCGACCGGCTTGGGGCTTGGGGGCTATATCGGATTCCCGCTCACGCCACCCTCGGCGGCCTCCCCCACCATCATCCTGACCATGGCCATCGCCAGCTCCGTGCACATTCTGGTGAGTTATTACCACAATTTGCGCCTGGGACAGGACCGGCAAAGAGCCATGAGCGAGAGTCTGCGCATCAATCTGCAACCGGTGTTCCTGACCAGCCTGACTACCATCGTCGGCTTCCTGAGCATGAATTTCTCCGATGCGCCGCCGTTTCGACATCTCGGTAACATCGTCGCCATCGGTGTGGCGGCATCTTTCGTGCTGGCGGTCGGTTTTCTGCCCGCCCTCATGCTGTTGTTGCCGGCCCGACCGGGCAAGGTCAATACCCTGGAATCGCGTTGGATGAACCGCTTCGGCGATTTCGTGGTGCGTCGCCACAACATCCTGTTCTGGGGCATGGCCGTGGTCGTGGTACTGCTGGTGTCCCAGGTCCCGCGCAACCAGCTCAACGACATATTCGTGAACTATTTCGACGAAACCGTCGACTTTCGCGTCGACTCCGATGAAGTGGACAAGAATCTGGGCGGTCTCTATCGCATCGACTATTCCCTCGACAGCGGCGCCAGCAATGGCATCAGCGACCCTGAATTTCTGCAAAAAGTCGATCGGCTGGCCAACTGGCTGCGCGAACAGCCGCATGTGGTCCACGTCAACACGATCACCGATGTACTGCGCCGGCTAAACCGCAATTTGCATAGCGATGATCAAAACTGGTACCGACTCCCTGAAAACCGCGAACTGACCGCCCAGTATCTGTTGCTCTACGAGATGTCCCTGCCCTACGGTCTGGACCTCAACAACCAGATCAACGTCGACAAGTCCGCCACCCGCATCACCGTAACCATGCACAAGATATCCACCAAGGAGGTATTGGCCCTGGAAGAGCGGGTCCAGCAGTGGTTCGAGGCCAACGCGCCGGAACTCGCCACACATGGTTCCAGTCCCACCATCATGTTCGCGCACATTGGCGCCCGCAACATACGTACCATGCTTTGGGGCACCACAGTGGCATTGGTGGTGATCTCGCTGATATTGGTCGTCGCCCTGCGTTCGGTGAAGATTGGCCTGACCAGTATGATCCCGAATCTGGTCCCGGCCGGCATGGCTTTCGGGCTTTGGGGTATGACCGTGGGCGAGGTAGGACTTGCCCTCTCGGTCGTGACGGGAATGACACTGGGCATCGTGGTGGATGACACCGTCCACTTTCTGAGCAAGTACCTGCGCGCCCGCCGAGAGCAGCAACTGGCACCGGGAGCGGCGGTCCGCTACGCCTTTTCCAGTGTCGGGCTGGCGCTGTTCATCACCTCACTGGTGCTGATCATCGGCTTCGCCATACTCTCCTTTTCCCACTTCCAGCTAAACTCTGGTATGGGCCTGTTGACCGCGGTCGTGCTGTTTTTCGCATTGCTGGCCGATTTTCTCTTCCTTCCACCATTGCTGATAAAGATCGAGGGCAATATCGATGCTGCGCCTCCTGCTGCTGCTCCCCAGTCTGTCTCTCCTGTTTAGCGGGCCGCTGCTGGCCGATGTCGCCGCCCAGAAGGGCCTGACCATCGCCCAGGAGGCTGACCGCCAGGACAGTGGCTGGAAGGACCAGACCACCTCCATGGAGATGGTGTTACGCAACCGCCAGGGCGACACCAGTATTCGACAGGTGCGAACCAAAACCCTGGAGGTCCAAGGTGACGGCGACAAAAGCCTTTCGATTTTCGACTCCCCTCCCGATGTCAAGGGAACCGCTTTCCTGAGCTTCTCCCACGCCATCGAGCCTGACGATCAGTGGCTGTTTCTGCCCGCACTGAAACGTGTCAAACGCATTGCCTCGCGGAACAAATCCGGTCCGTTCATGGGAAGTGAATTCGCCTACGAAGACCTCAGCTCCCAGGAAGTGGAGAAGTACACCTACCGCTGGCTGCGTGAAGAAAGCCATGAGGGGCGACCCGTGGACGTGATCGAGCGCATACCGGCCTACGAGTATTCCGGCTACACGCGGCAACTCGTGTGGATGGACAAAGAAATGCTCCAGGCGCTCAAAATCGAATACTACGACCGTAAGAACACCCTGCTCAAAACCCTCACGCAGCACGAATTCAAGCAATACCTTGGCAAGTACTGGCGCACCAGCCGCATGGAGATGAAAAATCATCAGACCGGCAAGAGCACCACGCTGCATTGGTCCGATTATCGTTTTGACAACGGTTTGAGCGATAGGGATTTCAACAAGAACAGCCTGAAACGGGCGCGCTGACCGACATGTCTATGGATCAGAAAAACCCAGACCGGTGTGTTGTCTGCGGCAATGAATTGCAGCACGAAACCGAATCCCGTCCACCGGATGACGACTTTGAGGGGCTAAGCTCGCCTTCCGAATGGCGACAACGCGTGGTTTCCATCCACTGCCCTAATTGCCAACTGCTGTATCGCGTCGTGGACCCCTCGAACGATTGAATTCGTCACCCGCCGTCAGCATCGTTCTGCCCTATCGCGATGCACGGGAGACCCTTCCAGAGGCCGTTGGGTCGGCGCTTGCACAAACCCATGGTGATTTTGAACTGCTGGCCATAGACGATGGCAGCCGCGACGATGGTCCCCGCTGGCTCCAGGCAATCGCGGCCACCGAACCGCGTCTTCGACCGCTGGCAACCGCAGCGGGAGAACGCGGCCTGGTCTCGGCGCTGAATCTGGGGTTACGGATGGCCCGAAGCCAATGGGTCGCCCGTATGGATGCCGACGACCGAATGCACCCTCAACGCCTGCAACGCCAGTTGGCCCACGCCAGCAGTCACCCGCACTGGACATTGATCGCCTGCCAGGCACGTCTGTTCCCTGAGCAGATCGTCCAGACCGGGATGCGCGAATACATGCGCTGGCAAAACGCCTGCCTGACACCGGAACAGATCGCCACGGAAATCTACGTCGAGTCCCCCTTCGTTCACCCCAGCGTGATGTTTCGCCGTTCCCATGTGCTTGAACTGGGTGGCTACCGGCCGGGGGATTTTCCCGAAGACTACGACCTCTGGCTACGCCTGCATCGCGCTGGGCGGATAATGGGTAAGCTGCCGGAAATCCTCTTGGATTGGCGCGAATCGCCTCAGCGCCTGTCGCGGACCGATCCGCGCTGCTCGCGGCAAGCCTTCGACCGCCTCCGCGCGCGCTATCTGGCAACCGATCCACGACTGAAAGACCGTCCATTGGCCTTCTGGGGCGCCGGCAAATCCACCCGTCAGCGGGCCAGACATCTGATGGATCTCGGCTACCGTCCGACGGCCTGGATCGACATCGACCCACGCAAGATCGGCAATCGCATCGATGGCATTCCCGTAGTGCCGCCGGCTTGGCTACGGCAGCCCGGCAAGCCCTTCGTACTCGGCTACGTCGCTCGTCACGGGGCCCGGGAGATCATTTCCACACGCCTCATCGGCATGAGTTACCGTCAAGGCCAGGATTGGCTGATGGTGGGCTGAAACCAGTAGGCGAAACAAACTACCCGCCGTGGAAATCCGGCAGCCAACCGAATGCCTACTTCTCCGCCGAGATATAGCAGATCCAACCGGCATCCGGCTCGGCCTCCTCCGCCGGCTGGAATATCCCATCAGGTTCACCGTCTTCGTCCCATCCCTGCCAATAGATGGTCACCCGTTGAAAGCCGGCCTCGTAGAGCATTTCGCGGATCTCCGGCAGGGTCCACAGGCGCCAGGTGTAGGTGAACGCCTTTTCCATCCGCGATCCGTCGGGAAAGCCGAAGTGGATGTAACAATCCATTTCGCTGTTAATGGGGTTGAACTTGGCCTGTTCCCATTCATAAGTGAAGCCGTCGCACTCGCGCGTCTCCTGTATGGTGCGCGGCGCGTCGTAACCACCATAGGCATCCAGAAAAAACACGCCCTTATCCCCCAGGCCCCCGTGCACACCGGTGAAGTACTCCAGCATCTCCTCACGCTCCATGAATAGCCAATAACTAAAATTCATGGCCAGCACGATATCCAGCGGCTCGGTCTCGGCGTAACGCACATCGCCTTCCAACAGATGGACCCGTTTTTTGGTTGTTGGCGTGAGGGCGGCAACATTGTTGGTCATTCCCCAGGCCAGGGCCTCGGGATTGATATCGATGGCGTAGGCGACATTGGTCTTGCGACGCCGCACCCACTCACAGGCGGTGTTGGCTGTGCCGCAGAAATCCTCCCGAAGCAACCGGGCCTTGGCCCCATTGAGGCGGGTGTAGGTCTCGTCGACGAAATCGATCTCCGACTCCACATCCTGCACGGACTCCTGGTAGAGCCGATAGCGATCGGCCTTGTCCGCCTCGGTGGTTTTGCGCCGGGTTGTGCGGCCCACGGAGATCGCCTTGGTACGTTTCTTCTGGTTCGTAGTCATGGCGGCAAGTGTATAACACTAGGGAGTATACTCGCAGCCCATGAGGTCCTACCCTCAGTACGCAAGGCAACTAAGCTGGCACCAGACAATATCAACGAGATTCCCCGCCATGTTGAACGAAACCAACAAAGCCACTTGGCTCAAAGACTACCGCCCGCCGCTCTATTGGATCGACACCACCCATCTGGACGTGGAACTGGGCGAAGCCGGGACCCTGGTAACCAGCCGACTGCAACTGCGCGCCAATCACGACCATGCCAACCATCCCCAGCCTCTTGAGCTGGACGGCAGAGAGCTGGAGCTGATTTCCGTACACGTGGATGGCCGCAGGCTGGAGAGCGACGAATACAGCGTGAATCCCGAGGGCATGGTGCTGCCCCAAGCGCCGGAACGCTTCACCCTGGAGATCCGCACCCGCATCCACCCGGAAAGCAATACCAGCCTTGAGGGCCTGTACCGCTCCAGCGGCAACTTCTGCACCCAGTGCGAGGCCCAGGGTTTTCGCAAGATCACCTATTACCTGGACCGGCCCGACGTCATGGCCCGCTTCACCACCCGTATCGTCGCCGAACGCGCCCGCTACCCGGTGTTGCTGTCCAACGGCAATCCGGTACAGGAAGAAGACCTCGGCGACGGACGACACGCCGTGACCTGGGAAGACCCTCACCCGAAACCCAGCTATCTGTTCGCTCTGGTGGCCGGCCCCCTGGTACGTATCGAGGACAGCTACACCACCGCCTCCGGCCGAGACGTTGCTCTGCGCATCTTCGTCGAGGAGCGCAACCAGGACCAATGCGAGCACGCCATGCAATCCCTGAAACGGTCCATGGCCTGGGACGAGAAGGTATTCGGACTGGAATACGACCTGGACATCTATATGATCGTCGCAGTGGACGACTTCAACATGGGCGCCATGGAGAACAAGGGCCTGAACGTGTTCAATTCCAAGTACGTGCTCGCGCGTCCGGACACCGCCACGGACACGGACTACGAGCAGATAGAAGGCGTCATCGCCCACGAATACTTCCACAACTNNACCGCGTCACCTGCCGCGACTGGTTTCAGCTCTCGCTCAAGGAAGGGCTGACGGTATTCCGCGACCAGGAATTCACCGCCGATCACACCTCGCGCCCGGTGAAGCGCATTGCCGACGTGCGCCGCCTGCGGGCCGCCCAGTTCCCTGAAGATGCCGGCCCCATGGCCCACCCCATCCGGCCCGAATCCTATATCGAGATGAACAACTTCTACACCGCTACGGTGTACGAAAAGGGCGCCGAGGTCATCCGCATGTACCAGACCCTGCTGGGACCCGAAGGCTTCCGCAAGGGCATGGATCTGTATTTCCAACGTCACGACGGTCAAGCGGTCACCACCGACGATTTTCTCGCCGCCATGGCCGACGCCAATGACGTCGACCTGGAACAGTTTCGCCTCTGGTACGCCCAGGCCGGCACCCCGGTACTGAACGTTCAGGCCAGCTTCGATTCGGCCACGCGGCAATACCATCTCGACGTTACCCAGAGCTGCCCGCCGACACCGGGGCAGGACCACAAACTGCCCATGCACATGCCCCTGCGCCTGGGTCTGCTGAACGACAAGGGAGTCGAAATCCCCCTGCGCCTGCAAGGCGAGGCCGGGCCCCTGGGTAAGGACCGCACCCTGTCCGTACGCCAGGCCCAGGAACGCTTCACCTTCGAAGACATCGACGCCCCGCCGGTACCCTCCCTGCTGCGCGGCTTCTCCGCCCCGGTGAAACTGGAGTTCGACTACCGCGACGCCGATCTGGCCTTTCTGATGGCCCACGACAGCGACTCCTTCAATCGCTGGGAGGCCGCCCAGCAACTGGCCACCCGCGTCATGCTGCGGCTGATCCGGCAGGGTCGCGACGCCACCGCCCTGGGCGAGGAACTGCCCCGCGCCTTCGCCGCTCTGCTGCAAGACACCAGCCAGGAACCCGCCCTCATCGCCCAGGCCCTGGGGTTGCCCACCGAGGCATACGTTGGCGAGCAAATGGCCGTCATCGATGTGGAAGGCATCCACCACGCCCGCCGCTTCCTGCTCGAAACCCTGGGTAGTCGCCTCAAGGACGCCCTGCAACAGGGTTACCGGAACCATTCCGTCGCCGGCCCCTATCGCTACCACCCATCCGACGCCGGCAAACGCGCACTGCGCAACACCTGTCTGGCCTACCTGGCGGAAAGCGGCGACCCGGCCCAACTCGACCTTGCCCTGGGCCAATTCCGCAACGCGGACAACATGACCGACCAGATCGCCGCCCTGGGCGTGCTTGTCAATCATCCCGGCGAACAGCGGGACGAGGCCCTGGCGGCCTTTTATGAGCAGTGGAAAAACGACCCCCTGGTCACCGACAAGTGGCTGGCCCTGCAAGCCTCCTCACGCATGACCGGCACCCTGGCCCATGTGCGCGAACTGATGCGGCACCCGGCCTTCAACTTCAAAAACCCCAACCGCGTCCGCGCCCTCATCGGCATGTTCGCCCACACCAACCCCATCCACTTCCACGCCGCCGACGGCAGCGGCTACGCCTTCGTCGCCGAGCAGATCGTCGCCCTGGACGCCCTCAATCCCCAGGTCGCCGCCCGCATGACCGGTTCGCTTATCCGCTGGCGGCGCTACGACACCGACCGGCAGGCCCTGATGAAGGCCGGGCTGGAAAAGATCCTCGCCCGGCCGGGGGTATCGAAAGATACCTTCGAGATCGCATCCAAGGGTCTGGCATAAATACCCGTCCCTACGATGGCGAAACCGAGAACCTTGGCCACAAACACCGTGCGATCCGCAGCGATGGCAAAAATGCTTGTCAATAGAACGCATCGCCCTCTCTCTGAGGATCGTCGGTCCCAGGGAGAGTCAGCAAGACTTTTATGGGAAATGAACCAGCTATGAGATGGTTTGCTGTCGTATTGCTCCCGTTGGTGATGATGCCGTTGTCCAGTCAGATTCGGGCAACGGACGACGAGCGCAAATGGGTAGCCCTGCCGGAGCGGATGCAGGAACACATGCTGGCGAATATGCGTGATCACTTGCTGGCCATCCATGAAATTCTGGTGCTTATGGCCGATCAGGATCAGGAAGGGGCGGCGGAGATCGCCGAGAATCGCTTGGGGATGACGTCACTGAAATCCCACGGTGCCAAACACATGGCCGGGTTCATGCCTGAGGGGATGCGCGCCGCCGGCACGACGATGCACAGAGCAGCGAGCCGGTTTTCCCTGACAGCCCAGGAGGGCGACGTCCCGCACAGCTACGCGGCGCTCGCGGAGGTAACGGCCGCCTGCGTGGCCTGCCACGCCGCCTACCGCATCCGCTGAACCGCACCCCGGAATCACAGCCCCTGGAAGCGAAGCGAAAAATACCAGTGCCTCTCAGGGCGCCAGGGTAACCTCCAACACCGGCATCGCGTCGCGGTTCTCGCGAGAATCGATTCCCATGGGATCGAAACCGGTATTGATCAGAGCGATAGTGTAGACCTCACCGGAATGGGCGCAGATGGTTGCGGTCAGATCCACTTCGTGCCAGTCGCGTACATCTGCCGTTTCGAGGGAGACCAACAACTCGCGGACTTCGGGGCGGTTGAGGTAGGTGATGCGATCTTCGTCCCAGGGGACCACACCCACTTCGCGAACCTCCACCACGTCGTGGGTCGGGTTGCGCACATGAAAACGCAGGCGTGCCGATTGGACTTCCCGGCCTTCGAGAGCGCTGAGATCGAAACGGATATAGCTGATCTTATCGTCTTCGCCGTAAGCGTTGAGAACGAATTGGTCGCCGAAATTCATGCTCGGCCAACCGGCGGTGACGTAGGCATCGGCCACCGGGTTCAGGGCCATCACTCGGGCTTCGCGAGCGGTTGGTACGGAGGATTCGGCTGCTACGCCATTGCTGACCAGCACTATCAGGAGAATGCGCCTGGACCAGCCTTTGATCGATCTTGCGCTCATCAGAATTGACCTTCCCATTGGAGAACAACGCGAATCATACCGGGGAAGCCGTGCGGTTAAAGGAACCTGGCTGCCCCTGAACCAATGGTGCAACAAAACCTTACACTTCGTCTGTGATATTCCTCACCACAGCCTGCTAAAAGAGTACGCCAGGCACTTCATTTTGCTAGGGATTTTTTCAACAAATTACGTAAGAAAATGCGTACAGAATGCCTGAGACCGTCAACTGCATCGACGCCTATTTGCCGCTGAAACGCAACAAATCGCCCGTCTCGCCCTGCGCCAACCGTTTCAAATGATATGTCGCCAGGGGATCGCCGGGATTGAAACGTAGGGTGCTTTCCAATACCTTGCGCGCCGTTTCCACATCGCCCTGCCGCAGGGCTTCATAGCCGCTGAGATACTGCGCCAAGGCATCGTCTCGCGGACCGTCAGCCAACAGGGGTTCGAATGCCTGGATGCCGCTGGTCTTGCCCTTCAGCACGATCACACCCGCCGGCCGATAGGCCACCGTCGGGCAGGCGGCGGCAGTGGCACCACTGACACAGACGCGGGTGCCCAGATATTTGTTGGCTCCCTCAAGTCGCGAGGCGCTGTTGACCACGTCGCCGAGCACGGTGTAGTTGAATTGCTGGGAGCACCCCACATTGCCCACCACCGCCGCGCCGGTATGCACGCCGATGCGGGTCACGCCGAAGGATTGGCCCGCACGGTGTTGTTGCTCGGCGAAACGTTGGGCGAATCGGTCCATCGCCAGCGCACAGCGGACCGCCCGACAGGCATGATCCGGCTGATTGCCGGGGGCGCCGAAAATGCCCAGAATGGCGTCGCCCACCACCTTGTCCAGAGTGCCCTCATGACGCATGAGGATGTCGATCATGCCGTCGAAATACGCGTTGATCAGGCGGGTCAGTTCATCCGGGCTCATGCCTTCGGACAGAGTGGTGAAATCGGCGATGTCACTGAACAGAATGCTCAGTTCGCGCTTTTCACCGCCCAGCCGAAGCCGTTCGGGGTGGGCCTGAAGCTCATCTACCACCTTCGCGGAAACATAGGACGAAAATGCCTTTTTCAGGAAGGCTTTCTGCCGTCTATCGCGATTACCGACCCAGAAAGCGCTGAGGGTGAGCACCGCCAAAAAACTCAGCGACGGCCCCAGCAGACTTCCCAGGCCCCAGGCCCCCAGGTGATAGAGCATCCCCTCCAGGGTCGCGAATGCCATCAGCACCATCACCGCAGCCGTCAACAGCCAATACCAGGCCATGCCGCGCAACCCCAGCACCAGCCCGGCCAAGGCCAGGATCAGGCCGAACAGCAGATCGCGCCAACCCGGCGCGCGCAGCGACTGTCGGCCTTCCAGCAATTGCGCCAGGGCATGGGCATGAATGAGTACACCAGGCATGATGCCAAAGCGCTCGCCCCAGGCCGCCACCAGGGGAGTCCGATGACGGTCTTCGTAGGGTCTTACCGCCCCGATCAGCACGATCTTGTCCTTTACCCATTCCGGTCGCGGTAGAAATTTCAAGGCTGAGGGACGCAGTTCGTAGACGGCAAAACTGCGCTCCTGCGGGTCGGCGGGGATGAGGAAGTTGATCCAGGGTGCTTCGGGGGTGAACAACACACCGGCAGCACGGGCAACGGCGATGGGCAGCCCCGGCGCCTCCTCACCCTCACCGAAGTTGAAGCGCCGCACGATGCCGCGCTCGTCCTTGTCGACGTTGGCCAAGCCGATGGCCACCCCGGTTCTGCTGTGGAACTCGTCGAACACCTGCCGTTGCCGAGGCGTCATGACCTTGTCGCGATGCTCCCGATTCACCCAGGCGACGACGATGGGCACACGGCTGGCGCGGGCGGCTTCGATGAGCGCCTCCCACTTCGGTTCCTCGGTCTTCTGATCCATGAACAGGTCGATACCGATGGCCCTGGCGCCCCGCTCATTCAGGGCCTCGATCAGTTGGCCGAGAAAGGCCCTGTCCAGCGGCGACCGGTAGGGGAATTGCTCCAACGTAGCCTCGCCGATACCCAGCACCACCACATCCCGATTTCGCTCGCTGGCCGGGGTCAGTTCCACGTAACGCAGATCCCACAACCAATGATCGGCGCCTGCCAGCAGGCCCAGATCCCGACAGCCCCACCAGAACAAGGCGGCCAGGGCCATACTGGCCACGACAAGGCTGGCGCCGTCCAAAACACCTATTCGATTGTCTTCAGTCATGGGTCCAAAGCACCCAGATTCGTCTCCAGTTCCGTGGACAGGCGTGGCCACTCCCCGACCCAGCAGCAATGATGATCGAATCCCGCCACGATGGTCTTGCCGGCCCAGCCCTGGGAATCCAGCCGGGTGAGCAAGGCGGCTTCGATGGCGGCCGGAGAGATCCTGTCCTCACTCCCCCACAGATGCCATTGAGGAAGACGGGCGAGAGCTTCCACGTCGTCCCAAAGTTGCAGGGAATCCCGCAGCGGGCTGACACGGTGATAGGCAGTCCAGGCGCCATGATCCAGGTTGGCGGCGACGCTCACCCAATCGCTGACATTCGCCAGTCGGGCGGCCAGCAGGCCGGCGATCACGCCGCCACCCGAGTAGCCGATCAAACGCAAGCGGGCATTGGGGGAAAGCAGATCCGACAAGAGTGTTTGGTAGGCAGCGATCACCGCTTTCCCGTAGCGGGCATCGGTCCAATAGCGCGGATGACAATTACGGCGCGCGTCGCCAGTGACGTATTGACAGGGTCTGGCCAGGTACAACACCCTGGCGGCGGTATCCGCCGCGGCCAGGCGCAGACCCAGCGGGTCGGCGGGCGTCGGGTCCGCTGAGATTCGATTGCGAGCTTCCCAGGCACGGCCATCGCCTTCGATATAAACTCTCCATGGGCCGTCATCTCTCAGCCTGCCGCGCCACCAGATGGCGATATCGAAGACACCGGCAGTTCGAATGGCGTGTTGAAGGCCCGCCGAATCGGCAACTGCATCGGCCTGGGCACGGCCCTCCGGCGCAAACGTAACGGCCCGGCAGGCGTGCAGGGAGAGAGCCAGAATCCCAAGCAGGATCAGGGCCGGGTGTACCACTTCAGTACCGCCACCTCGGTTTCCGGTGCCAGTCGAACCGTCACCGGCAAGTAGCCGGAAATCAAGCGGTCGGTATCCACGCTGGGGGTTCCCGGCGGCTGGGCGATCAACAGGGCGTATTCCACCGCCACGTCCGCAGCCATCACCTCGGCTTCCACCACCCATCGTTCCTCGGGAACGAGCACGCGCCATTGCTCGCCCTGCCATTCCATGGGGGTCCACTCGCCGGTGCTGTCGATGAAGGTCAGATGGATGCGCTGCGGTACCGGGCTGAGGTTTTGCACCTCGAAACGCACCACTTCCTGATTCTTGAATTCCGGGGTCTCCAGACCCTCGGTGGCAGGTTCAAACTGCTTTTCGCCGCCGGACCGGCGCAATACCCGCAGCGAAACCTTGTCGTTGCGAACCGCCAGGGACTGCTCCCATAAACCGTGGATGCGGCTGGCACCCAACAGCCTCTCACGGGCCGATCCAGCCTCCAGCTTGGACATATCCACGGCGGCGACGATACGCATCTGCTCACGGCTGTCCTGCACCACCAGACGATTGCCCACGGTTCGGATCTGCAAGGGGGAACTGCTGCCCGCCGCCCCCGCGGAACCCTCGCCAAGCAGTTTTTGGTCGTCACGGAATGCCTGCGGCTCGAGTCGAACGCGCAGATAGTCCGAATCCTCGTCGGAATTGGACTTGACCTCGCTATGGCTGGCGAATACCTCCGTCACCTTGGCGTCGTGATCACGTCCCTTGGTGTCCACCACCCTCACCGAGGCCCTGGGCCGCAGGCCGTGCAGATAGCCCAGACCGATCTCCAGGCGTCCATCGGGTTTTTTCACCGCCGGCACATACACCGGACGATTGGCCAGACCGCGGCTCGATCCCACCGCACCCACGACCATTTCGCGCTTTTCCGCCCCCTTAAGGGCGTCGCCCAGGCTACCGCGAAATTCGCCCTGTAGCCGGTATTCGGTACCATCCTCCCCCATCAACAGCAGCGAGTGTCCGCCGCTCAGGCGAACCTGAGTCCCCTCGGGCAAAATGGCGCCCAGCTCAAACTCCGGATGGGAGGAGTCCAGGACCAGAAAATCCTCGGCGCGGGCCTCCCAGGAGACCGCCAGCAGGGAAAGCAGTAGCAAGGCAATAGGCTTCATCATCATCCTTCCATACCTTCGTTATGGAAACGCCGCCGGCTCGCTTGGCCACGCTGACCGGTAACCTTGCGGGCAGGGTAAAAAAAACCCTGTCCGGCCACATACCCGGCCGTGTAACTCTCCTCGGCCGGCTCGAAATCACAGCCTTCAAGCCTTTTTCTTCTTCGGCTTGTCCTCTTTCCCCTCCAGGGGCAGCAGGCGTTCGACCGTGTTCGGCAGACGCTCCACGATGATCTGCGCCAGCAGTTCCAGGGCACGGTGCCGCGGAAAGGTTCGCCGGCTCACCATGGATACACGTCGAAACGCGCTGTCCAGATGCAGCGGCCGTGCAATTACCCCGGCATCGGTCATCCAGGGACCGCGAATCGCCAGGGCCGGCACCAGGGTACAACCAAAGCCCGCCCCTACCAGTTGTAGCAGGGTCTCCAGGCTGGAGGCGCGCAGATCGCCGGTGTCGCCGCCTTGATCACGCTCTTGCAGATGACAGACCTCCATCACCTGATGGGTGAGACAGTGCCCGTCGGACAACAGCAGCAGATTGAGACCGAGCAGGTCCTCTTCGGTGATCTCGTCCTTCAAATACAGGGGATGTCCGCGTGGATGGGCCAGCCAGAAAGGCTCATTGAACAATGGCGTGGCCTGGAGTTCCGGGTCGTCTACTGGCGTGGCGATCAGGGCCACGTCGATCTGGTGCTCGCGCAGGCGTTCCATGAGGCTGTCGGTGATCTCCTCCGAGAGTATCAGGCGCATCTGCGGATAGCGCTCGCGCAAGGGCATCAGCACCAGCGGCATCAGGTAGGGACTGAGCGTGGGAATGACCCCGAGACGAAGCGGGCCGGCCACCGGATCGCGATGTGCCCGCGCCACCTGTTCGATCATGTCGGATTGCTCCAGGGCCAGACGGGCGTGACGCAGGATCTCCTCCCCCACCGGCGTGATACTGACAGAGCGATTGGTCCGCTCGAACAGGGTAACGCCCAGAAACTCCTCAAGTTTCTTGATCTGCCCACTGAGGGTCGGCTGGCTGACGAAGCAGGCTTCCGCAGCCTTGCCGAAGTGCCGGTACTTGGCCACGGCGATGAGATAACGCAGGTCTCGCAGATTCATGCTGGCGCACTAAAAATAGTCAATAACAATTAAAACTATACATATAAACGATTTCACCAATCAATGGCAGGCCGGTATCGTTTCACCCAAGTGAGAAAAACTAGAGGAATCGACGTGAAAACTATACCAGAGAGGGCCGAGGTGGTACTCATCCGCCATGCCCAAAGTGAATACAATCGCGACGGCCGCTTCACCGGCTGGTCCGATCCGCCACTCACCAATGCAGGCGTTCAGGAGGCCCGCGACGCCGGCTTGGCCCTGGCATCCAGCGGCTACCGTTTCGATAGCGCCTACAGCTCGAAATTGCAGCGCGCCGGCCAGACCATGGAGCAGATACTCCAGGTAATGGACACCACGGACATCCCCCGGCACACCGATTGGCGCCTTAATGAACGCCATTACGGCGCCTTGCAGGGCAATCTGCGCGCCGAGGCCATCGCCTTGGTCGGCGAGCCCCAGGTCTGGCGTTGGCGGCGGGGATTTCAGGACATGCCGCCGGCAGTCTCCAGCGCCGACCCGCGTCATCCCATCAACCAGCCGACCTACAACCATGTACCACGCGATCAGCTCCCGGCGGCGGAGAATCTGGCCGATACCAGGGCGCGCGTCGCGGCCTTCTGGGAGCAGGAGATTAAAACGCGCATCGCCTCGGGCGAACGCCTCTTGATCGCCTCCCACGGCAACACCTTGCGTGCGCTGTTGATGTACCTCGGCGATATGGACGTGGCCACGGTGGAAAGTTTCGAGATCCCCACCGGAACCCCCATCATCTACCGCTTCGACGAGCACGCGACACCGATGAGCTGGAGTTATCTCGACCCTCAGCAAATCCTTCGCGCCCCCACGGCCGCCTGATTACCCAACGACGGAGATCACGACAATGCAAACCGCCAACAGCAACTACGACGACATATCCACTCCCTGCATCGAACAGTCTAACTGGCTCGCGCGCCTCGATTTCGGCGTGGCAACGCAGCGAAGCCAAAGCCAGGGATGTGGACCTATGGAGCAGGCAGTCAGATTCGAGGTACTGCCGTGAAGCCCGCCTGCCGGGGCGGGCTCCAGCCTGCCCCTAGGCCATACCCTCGATCATCGCCCTCAGCTTGAGGGTATCGGAATGGAAGCCGCGAATCCCCTCGTTGAGCTTCTCCACCGCCATGGCATCCTGGCTGAGCTGCCAGCGGAAGGTCTTTTCGTCCAGGTGAATCTTGTCCATGTCCATGGACGCTCCGGCGCTCGGTTCCAGAATTCTCGGCAAATCGCCCTCGCTCTCATCCAGCTGCTGTAACAGCTGCGGACTGATGGTCAAGCGGTCGCAACCGGCCAGTTGTTCGATCTCGCCGGTGTTGCGGAAGCTGGCTCCCATCACCACGGTGGGATAGCCGAACTTCTTGTAGTAGTGATAGATACGGGTGACCGACTGTACCCCCGGATCTTCCTCGGGGCTGAAATCCCGGCCCTCCTTCGCCTTGTACCAGTCCATGATGCGCCCGACGAAGGGCGAGATAAGAAAGGCGCCGGCCTCGGCTGCCGCCACCGCCTGGGCAAAGCTGAACAGCAGGGTGAGGTTGCAATTGATACCGTCATCTTCCAACTGATCGGCAGCACGCACCCCCTCCCAGGTGGTGGCGATCTTGATCAGAATCCGCTCGCGCCCCACGCCTCGCTGCTGATACAGATCGATCAAGCGACGTGCCTTGGCGATGGTGCCGGCGGTATCGAAGGACAGGCGCGCATCCACTTCAGTGGACACCCGGCCGGGGATGATTTTGAGGATCTCGCAACCGAACAGCACACCCAGCATGTCGATGGCATGGCCGGCCCAATCGGCGCCTTGTGCCTTGCCCCAGCTCACCGCCTCCTCCACCAGATGCCGATACTGCTCCATGGAGGCTGCCTTGAGCAGCAGCGAGGGGTTGGTGGTCGCGTCCTCGGGCACATATTTGCCGATGGCGTCGATATCGCCGGTGTCGGCAACCACGGTGGTCATATTTCGCAATTGGGCCAGTTTGCTGCTCATGGGTACTCCCCTGCAATGGATTGACCAGCGCTCGCGTCGCTGTCGAATGATCAGTATCTGCCGCGAGTAGGCGCCGCTGACGTGCTTGACCCCATTTCGGAAGGCTGCCGGGAAAGGGCGGGCGTAACGGAGAAACGCCTCCGGGGAGTTTAGACGCTTTACGGACGAACTTACGTCGCCGCCATCGGCGGTACCTGGGTTTTGCTTGAGCGAACGCAAGCGTTTCGTCCTGGCAATTGCCGCAGGAGGTGGGATGCCGTTGTAAATCAGATCGCAGCCATATCGACGATCTGCAATTGCGGCGAGCGGATGCCGCGGTATTCATTGACATTGAGCCGGTAGACCACGTGCAGGCGCACGGGTATGGATTGCAGGAACTCCGCCTTGGCGAAGAACCAGATGGCTTCGAGTACCGCGCCGCCACTGCCGCGCAGGCGCAGTTTCAGGTGCAGATCCTTCAACACGCGCCGATCGAGCAGATCGAACTCACCATCGAACACCGGCTCGGCGAATCCCTGCCCCCAGGGGCCGCCGTTCTGGAGCAGTTCGGCCACTTCCAGGCAGAACTCACTACCTGCCAGTTCGCCATCGGACAAAATGACGGCCTCCAGGTCGTCGGCGTTTAACAGTGTCCGAACCTGGCCATCGAAGGCGACGGAAAAATCGTCCAGCCGATCGGCGGCAAGACTCAAACCCGCGGCCATGGCGTGCCCGCCGAAGGCATTGAGCAAGCCCGGATGACGGGAGTCCACCGCTGCCAAAGCGTCGCGGATATGAAAGCCGGGTATGGAACGGGCGGAACCCCGCAGTTGGCCATCGTCGGCCGGGGCAAAGGCGATCGTAGGCCGATGATGGGACTCCTTGACCCGCGAGGCGAGAATGCCGATCACCCCCGGATGCCAGGATTCGTCGAACAGACACAGTCCCCAGGGCAGACCCTCGCCATCGGCCAGCGCCAGGCTCTCCAGCATGATCGACGCCTCGTCCTTCATGCGCATTTCGATGTCGCGGCGCTCGCGGTTGAGCGCGTCCAGGCGTGCGGCAAGCACCAGGGCCTGATCGGCGTGGTCACTGAGCAGGCACTCGATACCCAAGGCCATGTCGGTGAGGCGGCCGGCAGCATTCAGACGCGGCCCAACGGCAAAGGACAGATCCGTCGCCACCGCCCGGCCGGGATCGCGCGAGGCAACACGCAAAAGGGCCTGGATGCCTGGGCAGGCGCGCCCGGCGCGGATGCGGCGCAGCCCCTGTTCCACCAACACCCGGTTGTTGGCATCCAGGCGCACCACGTCTGCCACCGTGCCCAAGGCAACCAGATCCAGAAAATCGGCAAGATTGGGAATGGAACGCCCGGCATCGAACCAGCCTTGTTCCTTCAGCGTGGCACGCAGACGCACCAGTACGTAGAAGATCACCCCGACACCGGCCATGTGTTTGCTGGGAAAGCCGCAGTGCGGCAGATTCGGATTGACGATGGCATCGGCGGCCGGCAGTACCTCGCCCGGCAGATGATGGTCGGTAACGATGACACGCCAGCCACGGGCTTTGGCTGCTTCCACGCCGGCGATACTGGCGATGCCGTTATCCACTGTCACCAGCAGTTCCGGCGAGCGCTCCGCGGCCCTGTTCACCAGTCGCGGGGACAGACCGTAGCCTTCCGTGAGCCGGTCCGGCACCAGATAGTCGACCCGGCGAGCGCCCATGGCCCGCAGGCAGCGCAGCGCCAAGGCGGTACTGGTGGCACCGTCGGCGTCGAAATCCCCCACCACCAGGATTCGCCAATTCTCGCGCAGGGCTTGGGCCAACAACCCTACCGCGACGTTCAGGCCGACTAGACTTTCCGGTGAATGCAGGCGATTGAGGCTGTAGTCCAACTCGTCCTCGAGCTGCAAACCCCTGGCCTGATAAACCCTGGCCAACACCGGATGCTGCCCGGGAAACCGGGCTGGGGAAGCGTACGCTTGACGTCTTACGACCTTCACAGCCGTTTGCAGGCGTTTGGCATCGGAGATAGACCGAGACCGGTCAAGTTTTTTTTCGTTCTTCCGCTACAGACAGCGCAGACTCCCTCCCATGGGAAGGAAAGCCAGGCCGGGCCAATCAGCGGGATACCGGCGCACAACAAACAGCAAGGTATTTGAATGGGAAGAGACAACCGCCTGATCGCCCTGTCAATCTTTGGAAACGGCCAGAACAGGGGCTTGCGCCATGCAGGCCATTGAAGCGTCAGAAACCCAACCCTTGTTGCGGCTGCCGATCTTCGAGGATGCCAACCGCCGGGCATTGGCGCGTATGGTACCGAAACTGTCCGAACGCAGCTACGCCGCCGGGGAACTTCTGTTTACCTTTGGCGAGCCCGCCGAGACCCTGTACTTCATCCGCTCCGGCCAGGTGGAGATGCGTTCCGGGCGGCGCTGCACGGACACCATCGAAACCGGTTTTACCGGTGAAGAGGCCGCCGTCGGCGCCCACCGGTATCTGGCGGAAGCGATCTGTACCGAACCTACCGAGGTTTACACCTTTCCCGCCGAGGCGGTGCGCGAGTTGCTCGATTGCAGCCCGGGCATCCGCGGCCAGTTCTACCAGTCGCTGATCAATCACTGTACCGATCAGCACCCCTTCGAGCTGGGTCCCCACGGACGCGCACAGGACGACGACAAAGACAACCACATCCACAGCGTCGGTTCCGCCCTGGGATGGTTGCTGGCCCTGGTGGCACCGGCCCTGGTGTATTGGCTGTCGATGGAGAATTCCGACCTGCCCTGGGCTTCGGTGAATTTCCTCACCATATTCAGCGCTGCCGTGGTGATGTGGGTGTTTCGTCTGGTGCCGGAGTACATTCCGGCCTTGTTCATCGTCATGGCGGTGATCGTGCTGGGCCTGGTTCCCAATGACGTGATCCTGTCCGGTTATGCCTCCGGCAGTTTCTTCATGGCCCTGTCCGTATTCGGTATCGGCGCGGTGCTGGTGCAATCCGGCTTCACCTACCGTCTGGCCCTGTGGATATTGCGGGCAACGCCCCCGTCCAGTTTCTGGTACAACCAGGCCATGTTCCTGGTGGGCTTTCTGCTCACTCCCATTCTGCCGTCGGCCAACGGCCGCTCGGCCCTGGTCGCTCCGCTGCTCACCGATATTCTCGGCGTGCTCGGCTATCGCCGTGGCGGACGGGCGGCAACCGCCATGGCCGCCGCCGCATTCATCGGTATCAGTCTGTTCTCCGCCAGCTTTCTTACCGCCAAGTCGGTGAACTTCGCGCTCTTCGGCCTGTTCCCCAGCCAAGTGAAAGACCAGTTCACCTGGGGCTATTGGGTGTTCACCTCCCTGGTCGCCACCGGGGTGTTGCTCGTTTTGTACCTGTTGTTGGCGGAAGTGTTCTTTCGGCGCAGCGAAAAAGCGAATCTGTCGCAGGATCACCTTGCCGCGCAATTGCAGATCATCGGCCCCATGAGCGGGCGCGAGTGGACCGCGGTCGCCGGCGTGGCTTTGTTCATTCTCGGGGTCATGACCTCCAGCCTGCACAAAATCGCGCCGCCCTGGATCGGTCTGGCCATACTCTACATATTGCTGACCGTCGGCAGTATCAGCAAAAAGGGGTTCCGAACCCAGATCGATTGGCCGTTCCTGCTCATGCTCGGCGGTTTCGTGGGCTTGGTGAAGGCCATGTCGTACCTGGGTATCGATGCCTGGTTCGCCGGTCACCTCGCCTGGGTCGGCAACTTCATGAGCGGCAATTTTTACCTGTTCTCCGCCCTGCTCGGCGTGGTGATCTTTGTGGTACGTCTGGTGGTGCCGAACAGTGCAGCGATCATCCTGCTGGCGTCGATTTTCATGCCGGTGGCGGCGGCCCAGGGCATCAATCCCTGGGTAATCGCCTTCATCGTCATCCTGTTCAGCGACGGCTGGTTCATGCCGTATCAGTGTTCTTACTACCTGTTGCTGGTGTCGCGAACGGAACACGACAATCTTTTCGACCAACGTTCCCTGCTGCATTTCACCATGATCACCAATCTGTTCCGCTTCGCCGCGGTCTTCGCCTCCATTCCCTTCTGGCAATACCTGGGGCTGCTGTAATGTGCAGACGCGAAAACATGCCATTTTTCCGCGCAAGGACTGCCCAGTCCTGTGGAACCGCACCTGAAAGGGCTTCGATGTGAGCGGGAAAGCGCAACACTCCGCCGGTCTGGACCCGACCAAGATCATGACCGGCCTGTTCCTTCTGGCCCTGGTGGTATTTTTAATCGTCCAGAACGTCAACAAGCCCAGGGTGTTGATCCTGCACAGCTACTACACGGATTTCTCCTGGGTGCGCGACATCAACAAGGGCTTGGAGCGGGTGTTCAAGGACAAGTCCTACAAGCTGCGCTATCACTACATGGACACCAAGCGACACACCGACGCGGAGTTCAAGGAACGGGCCGGCCAAACCGTGCGCAAGATGATCAACTCCTGGCAGCCGGACGTGATCGTCGCCATCGACGACAACGCCCAGCAATACGTCAGCCGCTTCTATCTCGATCACCCGAAAATCCGCATCGTCTTTGCCGGGGTCAATAAGACCGAGGCGGATTATGGCTTCGACACCGCCAACAACGTTACCGGCGTGCTGGAACGCATCAATTACCAGGCGGTAAAGGACATTCTCCTGCAGGTGCTGCCCGAGGGGAAGCGCCGCATCCTGCATGTATCGGACAACTCACCCACCTCGGAGGGCATTCACAAGGAAATCGAGGGTTTCGACTGGAGCCCCCTGCAATTCACCGAGTCGATCCAATGCGAGTCGCTGGAACAATGGAAGCAGGTGGTAAAGAGCGCTGAGGGCAAGGTGGATTTCATCCTCTTCACCCACTATCACACCCTCTACCGATCCGACTCGGACCCGAACAAGGTACCGCCCAAGGAAGTCATCGACTGGACCAACGCCAATTCCACCCTCCCCGGCGTCAGCTTCTGGGGCTTCTACGTGGAGGACGGCGGCATGATGGCCGTGGCCCTATCACCCTACGAGCAGGGCGAGGTGGCCGCGGACATGGCGGTGCGCATTATCGACGACGGCCTGATGCCCAAGGAGATTCCGGTCTATGTCAGCCGCCTGTTCGTGATGTACATGCGCGGTTCGCAGATCCAAACCCGGTTGGGCAATTTGGATCTACCCTTGGTGTATGAAGCCTTCGCAAGGGCAACCAACAACTACTATGACTGAGCATAAAGCGTTTGTCGGGGTCTGCGCGCTTGTCGTCACCCTGTTGTGCGGCCTGCCGCTGTCGGCCGCGGTGGGCGCGGAGCCGCGGAACGATGACAAGAAACGCGTATTGATCCTGCACTCCTACGGCAAGGGCCTGAGCTGGACCGACAAGATCACCGACGGATTTCAGGCCGCCCTGGACCCGGCCATCGCCCAAGGCATGCGCCTGGAGGTGAACCACGAGTTCATGGACACCAAGCGTTTCTCCGGCGACGCCTATTATCAGAAGCTGTTCGAACTCTATTCCCTGAAGTACAAGGACAACCCCTACGATGTCATCATCTCCGCCGACGACAACGCCCTGAATTTTCTGCTCGGCAATCGCGACCTGATCTTCGGCTACACGCCGGTGGTGTTCTGCGGCATCAACCGCTACACCGACGATCTGCTCGAGGGGCACAAGGGCTACACTGGCGTGGTGGAAGCCTTCGACGTGCAGGCCAATATCGAGCTGATAATGAAACTGCATCCAAAGACCAGGAAGATTCTCATCGTCAGCGATCAGACCACCTCCGGCAGGGCCAATAAACGGGCGGCGCTGGAGGTGATCCCGGAATTCCAGCTGGACGGCATCGACTTCGAGATTCTGGATACCGGCACCATTGAGGACTATCGCGCCGAAGTGGCCCGCCAAACACCCGGCACCGTGATCTTCTCCCTGCTGGTGAACCGCGACGGCACCGGACGTTATTTCACCTACGAAGAAGCCTTCGACATCTATTCCAAGGATGCCACGGTGCCCATCTACAGCCCCTGGGATTTCTATCTGGGACGTGGCGCGGTGGGCGGCCTGATGATCTCCGGCTTCCAACAGGGTTTCGAGGCCGCGCGCATGGCATTGCGCATACTGCGTGGAGGTACGCCGGAAGAGATTCCCATACGCCGCAACAGCCCCAACCGCTACCAATTCGATTATTTGCAAATGCAGCGCTTCGGTATCGCTGAAGAGTTGTTGCCGCCAGGCGCTCAGTTGATCAACAAACGCGATCTATGGGCCGAGTTCTACGACGAATACCGGCTGCTCATCTGGCTGGTGGCGGCATTTATCCTCACCTTGCTGATCATCATCGTATTTCTGATCATCAATATCGTGCGGCGACTGAGCGCCGAGCGGGCCCTGGCGGCGCTTAACCGCGCCCTGGTGCAGACCAACGACGCCTTCTCCCGTTTCGTACCGCACAAGTTCCTGGAATTTCTTGGCCACAAAAGCATCGTCGACGTGGAACTGGGCGATCAGGTGCAGCAGGAATTTGCCATCCTGTTCTCGGACATTCGTTCCTTCACCACCCTATCCGAATCCATGACGGCTCGAGAAACCTTCGCCTTCATCAACCAGTATCTCAGCGAGATGGGGCCGGTGGTGCGCGAACACCACGGATTTATCGACAAGTACATCGGCGACGCCATCATGGCACTGTTTCCCCGCAGCGCCGCCGATGCCGTCGACGCGGCCGTGCAAATGCAGCAGCGCGTGCGTGCCTTCAACGAACAACGTCGCAGCGCCCAGCTTCGCTTCGTCGATACCACCGGCGATATCGCCATCGGCATCGGCATACACACCGGCAGTCTGATGCTGGGCACCATCGGCGAGTCGGAGCGCATGGAGGGCACGGTCATCTCCGATGCGGTCAATCTGGCCGCGCGCCTGGAGAGTCTCACCAAAACCTTTGGCGTAGGCGTCGCCATCAGCGCCCCCACCCTGCGGGCCTGCCTGGACGCCAGTCCCGACAACGAACTCCACTACCGCTTCCTGGGCTCCATTCAGGTCAAGGGGAAGCGCGAGGCGGTCAAGGTATTCGAGGTTTACGATGGCGATGCCGACGAGATTCGTGCCCTGAAAGACCACACTCTGGCTGGTTTCAACGAAGCCCAGGAAGCCATGCTGAAGGGCGAGTTCGACCGCGCCAAGGCCGGCTTTTCCGCCGTCCTGGAACACAACCCCAACGACCAAACCTGCCGTTTCCTGATCGCCCATTGCGATCAATTGATCGACCAGGCGCAAACGGACTGGGACGGCGTGCTGACCATGAAAAGCAAATGAGGCGATGGCTACTTCCGGTCGCGAGCCCGTCGACGTTGCCCTGATCTATCGCCGCCCCGCCCCTGTTGGCGGTACCAGTATTCCCACGGCCTTCGACAGGGTTCTGACCTGCTTCAGTGACGATCCCGGATTCAGGCTGCGCAAGGTCGAGTTGCGTCACCCCAGCCAGGGCGTGCTGCCGCGTTTGCTGGCAGCCCGGCAAGCCCGAAACGAAGCCGGTGCGATCAATCACATCACCGGAGACGTGCACTTCCTCGCCCTCGCCCTGCCGGCGAAAAACACCATCCTCACCATTCACGACCTGGATTTTCTCCATCGCAGCCGGGGCTTGCGGCGATGGCTGCTGAAAAAGCTCTGGCTGGACCTGCCCGTCTCCCGCTGCCGCCTGATTACAACCGTATCCCAAGCCACCCGCGATGACTTGCTGGGCACCATTCCCGCCGCAGGGGGCAAAACCCGGGTTGTTCACGGACTGATCTCTGCGGGATTTCACCGTGGTCCGGCCCGCTTGCCCTGCGATCCACCGGTAATTCTTCACATCGGCACCAAACCCAACAAAAACCTGCGCCGACACATTGAGGCATTAAAGGGTATTCGCTGTCGACTTCGAATCATTGGCCGGCCCAACGCCACGGATATTCGGCTGCTGTCGCAATACGCCATCGACCACGACGTTCAATTCGGGCTCCCGGAGACCGCCATGCAGCAGGTCTACGAACAAGCCGACCTCTTGCTGTTCGCCTCCACCCGCGAAGGGTTCGGTATGCCGATCGTCGAAGCGCAAACCGTCGGGCGACCGGTGGTCACATCCGACCTCTCATCCATGCCTGAGATCGCCGGAACTGGTGCTCACCTGGTCGATCCCTTCGACGTGGAGTCAATACGCAATGGGGTACTGAAAGTGCTCAATGATGGGCAATACCGGCGACAACTGGTTGAAAAAGGCTTCCGGAATATCATGCGATTCGACCCCATCAACATCGCCGAACAATGGCGAACGCTCTATTCGCAAATCCGTTGAAACGCCAGGAGCCGGCCGCAGGGGACTGAACGCCATAGGGACCAAATTGCACTATCAAAGTGCGTGCGCACCCCATCTGCAAATTTCCCCCTGAGAACGCCAACAGCCGAAAGGAATAACCCACTGTAATTGCATTAAAAAAAATTATGGCACATCGCTTGCTAAAGCTATAGCGAGTCTTCGCCATTTTTCGACAGGTTCCATCCTCCTGCGTCGAGGCGCCTTCCCACCGGGGTTGGCGCCGTTTTTTTGCGCAATCGGCAACTGCGTGGCGAAATGGGATCTTTCCCACCGCAACCGAAACTCCCCGTGGCACAGTCCGGTCTAATCCATTATTGCCAGGAATGGCTAATCTTAGTCAGAGGGAGACCATCGCGGAGACTGACATGCTCGGGCACCTGAAAAGCTGGGCCGTGCGAAAGGTGGTGGACTGGCTCAACCAGGAGCGCGGCGACTACGACGAACATCTGTGCGACATGGACCGACTTTGCTATGAGATTCGACCGGCGGACGTCATTCTGGTCGAGGGCCGTAGCCGCGTCAGCGATGTCATCAAGCTCATCACCCAAAGCCCCTGGACGCATTCTGCGCTGTACATTGGCCGTCTCTACGACATCGAACACCCGGATCTACGCGAGGCGGTACAGTACTTCTACGATGGAGATCCAGACGAGCAACTGATTATCGAGGCGCTGCTGGGCCAGGGGACGATCGTCGCCCCCATCACCAAGTATCGCGGCGATCATCTGCGCATCTGCCGCCCCAAGGGCTTGTCGCCCGCCGACGCTCAAACCCTGATCGCCCACACCGTGAAGCAATTGGGCTCGGACTATAACATCCGCCAATTGCTGGATCTGGCCCGGTTCGTGTTCCCCTATGCCGTCCTGCCCCGCCGCTGGCGTTCCAGTCTGTTTCAGCACAATGCCGGCCAACCGACGAGAACAGTCTGCTCATCCTTGATCGCAGAGGCATTCGAAGCAGTGGATTACCCTATTCTGCCTTTCCTGGAACGGGACGAGCACGGCGCCATCCGGCTGATTCGGCGCAACTGGCGCCTGTTCACGCCCAAGGACTTCGACTACTCGCCTTACTTCGACATCATCAAGTATCCCTGCCTGGGTGTGGATAATCTGACCGCCTACCGGCAACTGCCCTGGAGTGACGCCTCACTGATTTACAACGATGGTGTAGTCCACGGCCGCCAACCTCCCGCAAAGCCGGCGCTTACGACAGAAAAAACCAGCCAGAAGAGCCGATTGGGTCGTCTATGTGGCGTATTTCTGCCGAGGCACGGCTAAACACCCACTATTGGCCCTGTGCGAAGCCCTTCCGGCGTTCGAGCTGATGCACCATGGAGGTGAGCTTCATGAGTTGTGGCAGGTTGATCTCGCCGTGACCGGCGGCCCGCAAAAGCCCCTCCCAAAAGTCGCTGCGATCCCAGGTCGAGTAGATTCGCCTTTCCAGTGCCCTGCGATTGCCGGCACTCAAGGACTCGAAGCGTACGTCCACCCCGCCGCGCTCCATGCCCACCACCACGGCATCGACCATAATCGGCGATTGCCCCTGGTTCAACAGGATCTCCAGACGCAGCCGCTCGCCCATACTTGGCAGCGAAGCACCGCGCAGAAACGCGCCCACAGGACTGATATCGCGCGTAGTACACTCGCCACGATAATCGCGCCCCAGGCATTCCACTTTGACGGCAAGTATCAGAGATACACGCGGCTCTTTCTCTGCCTCCATCCTCGACTCCTCCACCACTATCAAGTGGTTGATTGTTGTTTCCCGACTTCCACTCTGCCGCGAAACATTGGCCAAAGGCAGAGCAGCGGGGATATTGTTCTTTATTCCCTTTAACAGAAACGTAATATAAAGGCAATTGCAAGCCTTGCCCAAGATCAAATTATCGTAAAAACGGGGAATATCACTTGAACACGAACACCCGTCCCGGCAGGGAGCGCCCGGCCCCATGGGTCAGAAGAACCACCTGATTCAATCGACCTGATGAAACGAAGCCCTGGCACCGGGAGAAAGCGCAATATGCGGGTAATGGTATGCAGCAGGAGGCTTTGGATATGCTACTGGCTGGCGGAGGACCGCCCGGGAACACCGATGATGGCGAGCAACTCGGTTGAATCGAAGGGCTTCCTCAAACAACGCTCGGCTCCGCATTCCATGATTCGGGATACGTTGTTTTCGGTGAAATATCCGGTCATGGCGATCACCCGTATACCCTGGGTCTCCGGATCGCGCTTGAGTTGCTGGCAGACCTGGAAACCGTCCATGCCTGGCATGCGCAAGTCCAGCAGCACCACATGGGGCCGGAACCGTTGAACCATCAGACCCGCCGTAAATCCGTCGTGGGCGACACGGCATTCCAACGGCTGCCCTCGGGTGGTGAGCAACTCCTCCAGGTAGCCCGCCAAGGCAACATCGTCGTCCACGACCAATACCCGCATCTCATCGGATTCGGGCGGTTCCATCTTCACGCCGCGTTTGCCGGCAAAACGCTCCACCTCGGTACGCAGAAACCGACGATGCCCGCCGGGCGTGAGTTCCGCCCTCAGCCAGCCTTTCTGAGACCATTGCCGCACAGTGACCGGGGCCACCATGAGCAGCTTGGCCACCTCGTTGGGTGTCAGATAATCGCGTTCGTCTGCGTCCTTAGGCAAAGGGATTGACCTTCTCGTTCTTCGTCACGGGGAAGCGACTCGGCGATTATAGCGAAACAATCGATTTAATCGATATAGGGATAAGCCCATGCATGGCAGGAGATTTCACTTTTGTGACAATCTTTCAAATTTGCAAACCAGGACCGGGGCGAAGTGTAACGCAGAGCGGCCCGTCAGTAAATTGACACCCGTCGCGTACTCTATCCCGACAAGCCCGCCAAACAATCTGTAAGGGAAACACCTTCGCAACCTGGCAAAAATACGCTCGCAACATTGATCCATTAGTATTTAATTTAGTTCTGCACCAAACCGATCCGAAGAATCCATACGCTCTCCAACGGTATGAGCTTGGCTGAGACCATGCCATTTCTTGTCTGCGTTCTCCATTGTGCCCGCCTTCGTGCGGGTTCTTTTTTGGCACGTATCGTCGACGTGAAAAGAGCCATTTCATGTTTTCTGGCAGCTCCATTTAGCCATTTAAGAAAATAAGGACATTAACGTTTTTGAAACAAAGCCTGAAACGGACTGTAACGTTCGTGTTGCATTATTTCCACTCGACTTGCAATTAAACAACATAGGTGCAACATGATGAACAAGACGATCCTCGCCGCCGGGGTTGGCACACTGCTGTTTTCTCCTATCGTCTCCGCGGAGATGACGTGGTACGGAAAGGCCCATTTGGCCATCGTCAACGCCGATCCCGATTCCGGCGATAGCGAACTGGATCTGGTGTCCAATGCCTCGCGTCTGGGCGTAAAGGGTATGACCAAGATCAGCGACGATCTCTCCGCCGTTTACAAAATGGAATTTGACGTCGACCTGGATGGAGAAGGAGACGACTTTTTCAACGCGCGCAATCTGTATGCGGGCCTGAAAGGCAGCTTCGGCACCCTCTTTGGCGGCCGTCACGATACGCCGGTAAAGCAACTGGAAGGCAAGATCGATCTGTTCGGCGATACCGTTGCGGACTTTGGAAATGTCTTCGATTTCTATGTCGACTCACAGGAGCGCGAGAACCGTTTCCTGGGCTACGATTCTCCGGATATGAGCGGGTTCAAGTTCAAGGCGGCTACCATGCCCGGTAAGGAAGCCGACGCGGAACTGGGTGACGCCTACTCCCTGTCCTTGACCTACGGCGACCCGAAAATGAAGAAAACGCCGTTTTATGTCGGCGTCGGTTACGACGATGAAGTCGACGGCAAGGATACCAGTGTCGTGCGTCTGGCCGCTTCTGTGAAGTTTGGCGACATTGGGCTGGGAACCATCCTGGAAAACGCCGACGACGGCGACGATGATCAGACCCGTTATATGTTCAGTGCCTACTACAAAATTGGGCACGGCAAGATCAAGGGCCAGTACGTCTATGGCGATGACGTCGGCAGCAAAGATGAGTCCGACCTCTGGGCTCTGGGCTACGAACACGACATCGGCGGCGGCACCTCGGTGTACGCCTTCTACGCCGAGCGCGATTTGGGCGGCGAAGAGGTCGATTTCACTTCCGTCGGTTTCATCTACAAGTTCTAAAGGCCGATGGTTTTTCGAAGGCCGATCCGCTGATCGGCCTTTTTTTTACCGTGAAATCACGGAACGTTATCGAACCGGTAAGCAGCTTCTCTCAAAATCCCCGCACGATCTCGTAACGAATTTCACTATTGGTCGCGGCATCGATCCGCATGCGCAGCTTGCGATAGCCCACTTCTGTGGCCCCTGCCGCGGCCAAGGCATACTCGACGGTCTGGGATGCCGTCTCATCGCCATTTTCGTCAATCCGCCGATAGCCGATCTTAACGGAATTCTCGGTGCGGCCCAGGTATACCAACTGCTGGCGTGCCTGGCTATGGCGATCCACCGCCCCGAGCTGATAATGCGGTCCCTCGCTATCTGTCCAGCTGCCGAATTTCACGCTGGGCACCTGAACGCGGTCGAACCAGCCATCCCCATCGTCGTCAGCAAAACAGGCGATATCCGATGGTGAATCGTCGACGAAACGCGTGTACACCTTAGCGGCAGTGCAGTAAGTCGGGTAGTCGGCGCCGGCCTTGGCATGCAGCAGCGAGCCGGGAAGCAGCCTGACCTCGCCGAACAGCACGTTGGTGGTGAAGTTCTTGCCGGTAGCGAGGCTGGCCCCCGTTCCCTGCATCAGCACGTACTCCTGGTAGATCACCTCACCGACAGCGCCACTGCTGTGGCTATGGAGCTGCGGCTCACTTACGGACGTTTGTTGCATCGGAGCAACGGGCGGTTTGACTGGCCGTCCCTCGGTACAACCGTAACTCAGCGTGGCAACCAGCAGGCCGCCCATCCAATACTTGGTCATCGTCATAAGCTCCTAGGCGCGTTCACCCTGACAGCGTGCCGGTGGCGGGACACCCCGGCAACGGGCGTGGGGAAAGATCAAAGCGATCCAGGGTAGCGAAGGACTGTGACGATTTTGCGAATGGGATCAGTTTTCCAAGGTAGAGCGGCACACACTCAGAGAGACGCCATGCCCCCATCCCTGAGGACTTGGCTAGGGCAGACTCCCTCGGCTTAACCCCGCACCGCCTGAACATGACCAGCCGCAGGGAGAGTGGTTACTGATGAGAATCAAAAAGGCCACCAGGAAGTGCGTTCCTCCTCCAGCTCGGCGCGGCAGCCGCCCAATTGGCTGGCATAGCGTTTGGCGCGCCGTTCGACCTTGGCGGCAACCTGGAGAAGCCAGTCCTTGTTCCGGTAGGTTCCACGCCGATAGCCTCCCTGCCCTTCGTGGTAGGCCAGGTAATTGCGATAGGCATCGTGCCTGGCAACACCGGTCATACGGTGGGTCGTGTCCACATACCAGCCAACAAAATCCAGTGCGTCGTCGATATCGTCGCGATCGGCACCGCTGTTGTCGGTCTTGCGTATATACCAGTCCCAGGTGTCGTCCTGGGCCTGGGCATAGCCGTAGGCGCTGGAACCGCGGGTCCAGGGGATAATCCAGAGCAGACGGCGACGGGGCGGACGTGCATCATCCACGAAGGCGGACTCCTGGTGAATGATGGCCAACTGAACCGGCACCGGCACCGCCCATTTCCGTTCCGCTTGCCAAGCGGCTTCATACCAATCCGGATATTGGCGAAAAATGGCGCAGATGTTGTCCGGCTCTCGTGGTGCCTGAGCACCACAGCCGCTCAGCATGAAAAAACCGATCAGAACGTAGCGTCGCAGAACAAGTACCCGCTATGGCTTGGCCGCTCCCCCGGCAATCGCCTTGGCCGAGACTTTCTCCAAGGTTTTCAAAACCTCGGTGCAGAGCCGGCGAAAGCCGTCGTAGGATTGCTGGTCCAGGGGCAGATGGCCGTGATATCGATCCGCATAGAATAGGCCGATGGGCCGGTTGTTCAAGATCAGGGTCATCAGAAAAAAATCCTCGTCGCCGGCAACGCGCCGCAGAACCTCTGGCAAGGTCGGCAGGATTCGTTCGCGATTGTCTTCCCGTACCCAGATGCTCTGGGTACGTTCCATCAACTTTGTGAGCAGATTCGGCGGACTCATCGGTAAGTGCGCACCGGTCAAGGCGCAGGGTTGTTCCCAGGCGTGCACGAACCGCACCCCCAGAACGTCGGCGTTCCGCGTGCGGGCTGCAAAGGCGACGCGATGCAGCCCCAGGCCACGGTGAAGACCTTCCACGACGTGTTCCAACACCGCACCCACACCGGAACGGGCGTTGCGCTCCATGCCCTGCATCGTCAAGCTGTAAAAGGCGGTATTCGGCAGCAACAACTTGGTTTTCTTGCGCACCGGCGGCGCCATCTCCGGGGCCGTGAAGGCACGAGCCGCCGGTTCTGCCTGCGGCTCCTCGACAACCGCCGCCGGGCTGGGCTTCGGTTGCGGTTCGCTCGCTGCCACCTCGGACATACCGATACTCGGCAAAGCGGCAGCAGCGGGCGGATGCCCCACATCCAGGGTGCTGCGTGCTTCATCGACGCTCAATCGCCGCACATCGGCCAACACTTGGTCGGTGTCCTGATGCAGATAGAGACCGGCTGTGGCACCCAGATTCTCCAGGGTCTTCGCCGGCCATCCCCGCTGGGCGGCCAGTGCCAAACCGTTGCTTATCTGAACCCCAAGCCGTGCCAGATACTGCGAAGGGCTCGGGGGGTATTCGCTGCGCAGCAGGCTGGGAAACCGCCAGCGGTCCGACAGATTGGTGATCCAGCGGTCCAGGCCGAAACCCAGCCGTTCCGTGATCAGGCCGTCCGGATCGTCGCTTTCCATCATGCCGGCGACCAGTTCCCCATGCCCCAGCTCCACCAGCATCCATTCTCCCATGCCATGCAGCAATGCGGCCAAGTAGAGGGCATTGACATTGGGACCATGTCGCCTCGCGGCGAAAGACCTGCACAAGTAGGCCGCCAGGTGCGAGCGGCGGGCCTGCAGGCGCAGCAGGCGCGCTGTATCGGATTGATCGTTGGCGGCGACCTTGGGCAGACCCGAAATCAGTTCCCGCAGCTGAGTCAATCCCAGCAGACTCAGGGCCTGCTCGGGCATCAATTCGATCTCATCGATGTGGTCCGGCCGCAATTCCTCGACCCGGCGCAGCACATGCCAGGTAAGCGCGGGATCTGCGTGAATCAAGCCCGCCATGATCCCGTGGGTAGACTTATCCTCGTCTATGACACGAATAACAGTGCGCGCACTTTGCTCCAACACCCTGGGCACGGCCGCCAGGGCATCGGAGAGCCAATCTTCCAGTGTTTTTTGCACGGCCATGGGTCGGTTTTGCGGTGATTGACCTGATATCCGCAAGCATCGGCCAGTGCAAACATTTCTTGACCCGAAGACGTCAGCGCACTCAATACCATACGCCTGGCCAGTGTCGGCGCGGCGGATCGGCGGGACGCTCCCAGCCCGGATGGTACCTTCTGTCAATGGCAGAATGCTTTGGGTACATGCCTGAACCCGGGTCCAGTTTCATCAACCGACGAATCCGTTCGTCACTGGGAGGATGGGTACGCAGCAGGGCGGGATCGGCCTCCCGATTGCCGGGGAGAAAGAGCCGTTCCAACCAGCCACCCTGAATGCGTTCGATCCTGCCCAGTGCCGAGGCCAGCCCGGCCGGATCGCCGGTAAGCTCCGCCGCGCTCATGTCCGCATCATATTCGCGCACCCGAGAGAGGGCCAATTGCAGCAGTGAGGTGGCCGCAGGGGCCAGCATCAGGATCAGTGCCGTGAGGAACAGGGAACTCAGGTTGACGCCTTCCAACAGTAACATGGGCAACAACAGAAGGATCATCACTTGGCCAAACTGCGCCAGTATGCCGGTGACTCTGCTCACCAGATCGGCCAGTCCCATCACACGAATATCATTGTTTCGAATATGGCTGATTTCATGGGCAAGCACGCCTGTCAGCTCACGGCCGTCGAGATTTCGCAACAGACCGTCGCTCAGGGCGATGGCGGAATCCTCCGGCTCACCCACAGCAAAGGCGTTCATCATCCGGCTGGGCACGTAGAAGGGTCTGGGCACACGGCTCAGACCGGCCCGTCGCGCCAGTTCCGCCAGTCTGGCGTGCAACCCCGGCGCGTCGGCCGCGGACAGCGGGCGGGCCCGGTACAGACGCAACACCAACCATGGCGAGACCTGCCCCGCGAAGATCAACGCCACCAACCCCAGCAGGCCGGCCCATAACGCACCCTGCAAGCCGGCAAAAAGGGAGCCCATCAGGGCAAGAATCGCCACCATAGCGGCCAATAATGCCAATGTGTGCAGCCTGTTTCGCCAGCGATGGCGCTGTAGATCGTGCGCGTTCATCAAACCAATGAGCTGGGGTTTGCGCGTGCCTGAATCAAGCCCGCGTGGCTTATTCGGCGATCTTCGCGGCAACCACCCGATAGCGCGCCTCGGCCGGGGCGGCAGGCAACACCAGCCGAGTCGGCAAGGCAACGCTTGCACCGGGCGCAATCGGACCGCGAATACCAAGCCGGTCACTGGCCAGCACCTTACTACCCTGCCCCACCAGCGCCAGTTCCACGACCACTTCCTTGACTGCGACGGCGGCATCATTTCGAATCCTCGCGACGACCCGCCCGCCATCGGCGACCGGGCTCACCTTGATATAGTTGCCGGGGTTGCCCGGCAGATCGAGCCTGGCCAGCCGTATCCCCGCCGCCTTGCCGGCGCCGCCTTCGCCCTGCGCGGCCTGACGGAAATAGTCCGTGGCGGTCTTTTCGTTGCCCGCCTGCAAGGCAAGCTCACCCATACCGAACATCCCCTGGGCGGTGGGCAACAGCGCGTTGGCCCGTTCCAGACTTTCCCGCGAGCGCTCCGCAAGCCCCAGACGACGTTCGGTTTCGCCCTTGCCCAGGGCGATCGCGTAGTACTCGCCATTAAGGGCCGCAGCCTGCTCGTAGACCTGCAAAGCAGCCCTGTCATCGCCTCGGGCAGACAGGGCGTCCGCCTTCAGGGCCAGGAAGGTCGCCTCCCTGGGCTCGATAGCCAGCGCCTTGTCCGCCAGCGCCAGGGCCTGAGCTGAATCACCCTTTTCCAGGGCCTCGCGACCCTCATCCAGGTAGTTGTAGGCAACGGCCGTCTCGCGGATGTGTTTAGTTCCGCGGCGGTAGTCGGCCTCCGCCAGAACGCCGCCGGGGGGGAGTTCCGCTGCGGTCTTTCGATTCGCCTCCACCCGTTCCCGAGAGGGTGGATGACTGGCGAACAGCCCCTCCAGCCATGAGGTGTTCTTGCCTTCGGAGAGCCGCACGAAGGTTTCCTGCAGGGCGATGGCGGCCTTGGGATCGTAACCGGCACGCGACATATAACGCATGCCGTAAAAATCAGATTCGCTCTCCTGGTCTCTGCCGTATTTCTGGTTGATCAGATTGGCGCCCAGACCCGCGGCGCCTGCCAGCAAGGGGCCGTAATCGCTATTGCTGGCGGCGATGCCGGCCGCTGCCACGCCGGCCTTGAGCAGGGTCTGGCGTTCGATGCCCTTGGCGCCGTGACGGGCGGCGGCGTGCACGATCTCATGCCCCAACACGGCCGCCAGCTCCGCCTCGCTGTTCAATTCCAGAAGCAAGCCGCGATTCACCGCGATCTTGCCGCCAGGCATGGCCCAGGCGTTGGGAACGGAGTTATTCAGCACCACGAATTCATAGGGCAAATTGGGCCGATCGCTCACCTGGGCCAGCTTCTTGCCGACCCTGGCCACGTAAGCGGTCAGTTCCGGATCCACCACGTAGGTACCGCCCTGGGTCTGCTGCGCCGGGCGGTAACCCTTTTCTCCCAAAGCGATCTCCTGGGACTCGGATACAAAGGCGAGTTCCTTCGTGCCGGTTACCGGATTGGTCGCGCAGGCATTCAGCGCCAGCAGAACCACCACGAGCAGGGCATGGAAAAAGAAGCGGGACTCAAACATGTTCGGGCCTCCGGCCAATACGCTGGGTAGCGTAATAGTCTACCTTGTCCAAGGCGCTGTGTTCGGCCAGGCAACTCCCTCAGACTGGCCGGGACTTAACAACACCCAAGGACACACCATGCAACGCCGCACGCTATTGAAATTCCTGGGTATGGGCGGACTGGCCGCTGCGGGGGGGTTGGCTTGGCACTACTGGCCCCGCGAGGGCCTGCTCAATGCCTGTCTCGACGCCCGTTTGCCGCCCGATCTGGCCGACGAGCGCCTGATCGCCGCCTGGGAAGGCATCGACCCCCACCAGTTCCGTGACGGTCACGTGCATCTGGTGGGTTTGGGTGACGGCGACACCGGTGCCTGGGTGAATCCTCACATGAGTCGGTCCGCCGTCAGCCTGCAACATGCGCAATTCCGCCTGTATCTCAATGCCTCCTGCGTTGACAGTTCCCAGGGCAAGGTGGACCAGGACTACGTACGCCGCCTGGCGTCGCTGGCGGACCAACTGCCCGAAGGCGCCCGACTGATGTTGCTTGCCTTCGACTACCACTACACCGCGGACGGCACGGTCGACCGGGCGAACAGCACCTTCTACCTGCCCAATCAGCGGGCGGCCGAGGTCGCCATGGGCCATCCAGAGCGCTTCGAATGGATCGCCTCCATCCATCCCTACCGGGAGGACGCCCTTGAAACCCTGGCGCAAGCAGTGGCCAATGGCGCCCGGGCGGTAAAGTGGCTGCCCCCGGCCCAGGGCATGGACCCCGCCAGCCCGCGTTGCGATGCCTTCTACGCAGCAATGAGGTCCTACGATCTGCCCCTGCTCAGCCATGGCGGAGACGAGCACGCCGTGGAAGGCAAGGAATTTCAACGGCTGGGCAACCCCTTGCGCCTGCGCCGGGCATTGGAACATGGCGTGCGTGTCATCGTGGCGCATTGTGCATCCCAGGGCCAGGGCGAGGACCTGGACGCCGGGAGCAAACCGAAGTTAATGCACAATTTCGACCTGTTCGCCCGCATGATGGACGAACCCGAGTGGAACGGCCGTCTGTTCGGCGATATCTCGGCCATGGTTCAGGTCAATCGCATGGGCCGCCCCCTGCGCACCCTGTTGGGCCGACCGGACTGGCACGGGCGCCTGGTAAACGGCTCGGACTATCCCCTGCCCGGGGTAATGCCGCTGATCTCTCTCCAGGCGCTGGCGGATTTCGGCTACCTGAAGGCTGACCTGCTGCCGTTTCTGGCCCGGCTGCGGCGACACAATCCGCTCTTGTTCGATTTTGTCTGCAAGCGCTATCTGCGCTACCGGGGACAAGGTTTCTCAGCAATGGCGTTCGAAACACGCCGGGTATTTGAACGGCCGGACACGGCTACCGGTTAGCGCATCAGTCGACCCCAGGCGGCGTTATAGCACCACCCGTCGTCCCGGCAATCCCTGCGGAATAAAGCCGCGAGGAGCACGTTGTTACTGCCCGTCGTCGAAACCCTCGTACTCGGAGGCGCGGCGGGCGTCGCCGCGGACCCGGTCGGCCGGATAGCGCTTCTCGTTGATCGCCGCCTTGTCGTAGGCGGCCTGCACCAGATCCACTTGCAGACGATCCGCCAGGCGCATCAGGAAGATAAACACATCCGCCAATTCCAGGCGAACCTCTTCCTTTTTCCTGTCGTCCAGGCGATAGCTCTGATCCTCGGTGAGCCACTGGAAGTGTTCCACCACTTCGGCACACTCGGCAATCATGGCCATGGCCAGATTCTTCGGGGAATGGAACTGCTCCCAATCGCGCGCCTGGGCGAAGGCGCGCATGTGGTGCATCAGGCCGTCAATGTTGTCCGAGCTCATGGAAAATCCCGTCAGATACGTTCACGACCACGGGCCACGGCGGCCCGAACCTGTGCAGGTGCCGTCCCGCCAAAGTGATCGCGGGCCGCCACTGAGCCTTCCAACGTCAATACGTCGAAGACATCGGCGTCGATTTTGTCAGAAAACCCGCGCAACTCCGCCAGATCCATCTCGGACAAGTCACGCCCGGTCTCCACGCCAAGCCGCACCGCCCGGCCGACGACTTCGTGGGCATCGCGGAAGGCCAAACCCTTGCGCACCAGATAGTCGGCCAGATCGGTGGCCGTGGCGAAGCCCTGCCGGGCGGCGCGCAGCATGTTCTCTTTGTTGACCTCTACTGCCGGCATCATGTCGGCAAACACCCGCAGGGCCCCCTTGAGGTTGTCGACCGTGTCGAACAGCGGCTCCTTGTCCTCCTGGTTGTCCTTGTTATAAGCCAGGGGCTGCCCCTTCATGAGGGTCAGCAGGCCGATCAGGTGGCCGTATACCCTCCCCGTCTTGCCACGCACCAGCTCCGGCACATCCGGGTTCTTCTTCTGCGGCATGA
>JAGRGI010000205.1 GCA_020445565.1 Chromatiales bacterium | reverse complement strand
GGCCCATGCTGCGGTTGAGGCTGTTGAGGGCGTAGGTCAATGGCAGCCAGTGATCGATGATGCGTTCGAAGGAGTTGATGCGATAGGCATCGAAACTGGGATCGGCACGGTCCACCCTGCCATCGGCGCGTTTGCGTTCCACCCGCAGACCGAAGTGCCCTGCCGTTTCCAGGGTGTCGACAATGTGCAGGTAGTGAGCCCAGGACTCGGCCCAATCCTCCCAGGGGTGGGCGCTGGCGTAGCGGCTGATGTAGCGATCCTGCCAGTGGGCCGGTGCGCCGTTGGCGTAGTACTGATTCAGGGCGCCGCCGTAGTCCTGGCGTTCGTCCCCGAACAGAGCGCGAAAGCCGTCGATGAATTCCGAGTCGCGGATCAGCAGGTCCCAATAGTAGTGCCCGATCTCATGCCGGAAATGGCCCAGCAAAGTCCTGTATTTTTCATTTAAATCCAGTCGGTTGCGCTCTCTTCGGGCGGGGTCAGCCTCGTCAATGTTGAGGGTGATGTGGCCGTTGGCGTGGCCGGTGAGAATCGGCTCCCCCGGCGCGGCATCCTGGGCCGAGAGAAAGGAAAAAGCCAATCCCCGGTCGGGGTTGTGTTGCCTGGATTGCAGCGGCAGGCCCAGTTTGATGAGGCTGTAGAGCAGTCGACGCTTACTGCGCTCCAGGCGGAACCAGTGGTCCAGAAAGCCGGGCCGGGAGAGGTTGGGAATGACTGCGTTCAAGCGGCAGGATACGCAAAATGCCTCGCCCTCTTCTGCCACCACCATCCAGTTGCAAACCTCGTGTTGCACGCCGTTCTCGCAACGGCGATAACGCTTGTCCTGCGCGGCGGGCATCAGCGACCGCCAAAGTCCGTTGCCGACGGCCTGCAAGGCGGTAACGCGCAAATAGTCCGGAAGCACACCAAGCTCGTGTCCGCAGTTGGTGCAGCGCGTGTTCTCGAAGAACACCGGGTTACGGCAATGGTCGCAATGAAAGGTACGCATAGGTTCTACCTAGGTCCGGGGAAATCGTCGCGCAACTGTCTGCCGATGAAATACCCCGCCAGTCCGCGAATGCCCATAAGTCGCACGACCCAGCGACGAAACCCGATGCCGATCCGGGTACGAGGAACGAAGGTGGAGGCAGCAATTTGCTTCTGCCTGAGAAAGGGTACCAGTCGCTGCCGGTAGGCGGCCAGGGTGGCGATCTGGGCATTGGGCCGGCAAGGCAGTGCTCCCTCCGAGCGCATGTAAGCGCTAGCGGCACGGTTCACGATCTGGCCGACGCCCAACCTGCGTCAAATATAACGGCTTGCGATTCTGACAGACTTGGGTGCACATTCGCTGTAATCACAAGGAGATTGGATGTGTTTACCCATCTTACCTATTTGAAGAAATCAGTCGCGGCTCTAACGTTTTTAGCGATTTGGAGCACCGGCCTGTCAGCAGACATCGGACCGCTCAAGGCGGTGGTCGATACCGGCTACTCTGACGGCTGGGAAGCCAGCCTGAAGAACGGCACCTACTGGCTGGAAAACCAGCATGAAGCGGGCGCGATACGCTACTACTACACCGGCTACAAACCTGCGGATGACGGCAGCCGTGACATCAGCGTGAAAGTCCAGCTGCAAACCGATGACCCCCAGGCCAGGGTAGGGCTGCTATATGGTTTCGACGACCAGACGCGAAGTTATTATTTGATCATGTTGGGGCCGGAAGGCCAGTTCGAAGTAGTCCGGCGCGATGCGTCCGGTTTCAACCTGCGCATGAGCAGCTCCACCGATGTGGATCCGCAGGATTTCAACGAAATCCGCATTCAGGAGAAAGGCAAGGAAATCTCGCTATCGGTAAACGGCCGTAACCTGGGCGGATTCGGCAACGATACGGTGGGCAAGGGTGCAGTAGGCATCGTCGCTGCCGGTATGGGGCGATTCGGTTTCACCGATTACCGTGAACAAACCGCTCCGCAGACCAGCGCAAAGCCCGCGAAGCAGCCTTGGGGCAAAACGGCAACGACGAAACAAGCCTTGCGAGGCAAGCAAAAACACGTTATCCGTGACGAATTCGGCTTTGAAAAACCTATGGATGCGCTCACGCTCACGCTGCCCAAGGGTTGGGACGTGAAGGGCGCGGTACAGTGGTACGGCAAGTCCAGTTGCAGCATGGAGGCTATCACGCCGAAATTTCATTTCATGGCAACCGCACCCGATGGCAAGCAATGGGTGGAATTCATCCCTGGCGGTACCTGGAACTGGTCGACGAACTACAACATGATGCCGCAGCTGGCACAGTCTGACCCCGGTGGTTGTGAGATACGACCCATTACCGATATGCAGACTTTCGTCAACGAGTACATCCCGATCATACGCCCTAACGCCAGGATCGATTCCATGCGCCCGCGCCCGGATCACGCCCGCGATGCCCTGGGAGACGTGGTGAACTCGATGCGGCAGCAGGCCCCCACGATGCACATGCGGCCGGAAGCGATGGAAGTCCGGCTCTCCTACACCGCCAACGGCAACACCGTCCACGAACTGCTGATACCCGTTGTCCTGTTCATGGATCAGCAAGGCGTTGACTTCCAGGGTGGCATGAACGCGGTGCTGACAATGGCTATCGCTTTGGGAACGATAACAACCGCCACGGTTGATGGCGAAGCCGATGAAGGGCTGATGGACCTGATCGGTGACAGTATGCAGCCCAATCCGGATTATCAGGCGCGTCTGGACCGCCACTACCGCGATGCCGCACAGATGATGGCGCAAGCCAACGCCCGGCAACTGGCCGCCAACCGTGCCTATCGCGCTTCAATGCGCAACAACAGCAGCAGCGTTGCGCAAACCAATAGCGACATTCTGGACATTCAGATGAAAGGCTACCAAAACCGATCGGCCATGCAGGACGCAGGTCAGGCACGCAGCGTCGACATGATTCACGAACGCCAGCCCTGGCAGAACACCAATGGCCAGACGATCTATATGCCGCAGGAATACCAGCGCGTCTACCAGTTGCCAAACGATGTCTATGCCGGCACCAATGACGCCTTTTTCAATCCCATCAACGGCACCCAGTTGGCTCCAGCGGGTTATTAACGCAATACCAGGAGGCGATCCGCCTGGGCCGGCCAGTCCCCCAGCCGTCATTCCGCCAGGGATTGGCGGAATCGCGGGCAGCCAGACGAGGGATCAGACAGAGAAGGAAGAACCGCAGCCGCAGGTGGTCTGGGCGTTGGGATTGTTGATAACGAATTGCGAACCCATCATGTCTTCCTTGAAGTCCAGCTCCGCGCCCAGAAGATACTGGTAGCTCATAGGGTCGATGATGATCTTCACGCCGCCCTGTTCGATCTCCATATCACCGTCGGAAAGCTCCTGCTCAAAGTCGAAGCCATATTGGAAGCCGGAACAACCGCCGCCGGTGATGTAGACCCGCAGCATCAGATTGTCGCGTTTTTCGGCCGCGATCAGATCTTTGACCTTGGTTGCGGCGCGGTGGGTGACCGAGAATGCGCTAACCGCTTCGCTCATGTTCATTACTCCATCGGCACCTGATGGCACCAAGCCGTTAGATTAACGGCATTCTGTAATAAACCAAGTGTTTTAGTCAACTTTGTCCGTTTCATGTGTTTCGGCGGGTTTCCAGCTCAGTTTGGGGGTTTCCCCCGGCGGCCGGTGCACCAGGTTGCCGTTGACCTCGGCACCACTCTCCATCTCCAGCAGGTCGTAGTAGACGTTGCCGGAAACACGGGCCTTTGGCGCCAGTTCCACCCGCTCGGAGGCATAAACGTCACCTTGCACCACACCGTTGAGGATGATGTTGGGTACATGCACCTCACCTTCGATACGGCCGTGCTCGCTCACGGTAAGGGAGTTGCCACCGTCGGCGGCGTAGACATTGCCCTTTACCGTACCGTCCAGATGAAGACCGCCGGTGAAGGTCAGGTCACCCACCAGTTCTGTCTCGCGGCCAATGACCGTGGTGATGTTGGCGTGTTTGAATTTGCGTTTCCGTTTTCCGAACATGAGCGGGCTCCAGTAACGCCTCAGCCGCGGCCGGGCCAGGGAAATTCCCGGGTACGGGTGGTGAGGTTCTTGCCGTTGGGTTCGGCGGTCACCACGACCGTACTGGGCTCGAACCCTTCCGGGAGTTCTATGGTGCCGGTGAAGTTTTGGAAGAACTTGAAGCGAAACTCATGGAGCTTATCCTGCTCCATTGAAATATCCTTCATTTCCAACGTTTTTCGCTCTCCGGCCTCTGTCCCTTGCACAGTAAACCACGTGTCTCCACGAACGAAACGCTGGTATTGCAGTGGTTGCGTCAGCACGATTTCATACTGGAAGCGGCGCGGCTCCTCTAACGCCGTGAGGCGGAAATTCTGGATCTGCATCCCGGCGTCTTCGTCCTCGGGCGAAACGATGCTGCGGTAAAAGGCCAGATCCTCCTTGAGCTGCTCGTTCTCCTGCTCCAGTCCCAGCAGTTGCAGGCGCAGCTCCGTGGCGGCCTCCGCGTCCACCTGGGCAGCCCGTTCGAGCTTTGCCACCTCGGTGCGCAATTGTTTTGTCTCGACTTCCATCTCCTTCACCAGCTCGGCTTGCAGTTCCTGCTGTTGGTTGGAAAACAGCGCCTCGCCGCCGAAATCTCCCTTGCCAAACCGATAGCCATACCAAGCCCCTGCCGCCAGGAAGCCCAACAGGGCCAGCAGCACCAGAGCGAGTTTCCAGCGCTGCGGCCCCTGTACGATTTTGGGTGTGTGAAAGTGTTTGCTCATCGCATTCCGGCTTGAGTTATGGGATCGGAATCAGGGCAGCAGTGCCACCTGCCCGATACCCAAGTCTTCGGCATAGCCTAGCATGAGGTTCATATTCTGCACGGCCTGGCCCGCAGCTCCCTTGACCAGATTATCGATCACCGACAGCACCACCACCTGATCCCCACCCTGGGGGCGGTGTACGGCAATGCGGCAGGTATTGGCGCCGCGGACGCTGCGGGTCTCCGGTAGCGATCCGGCCGGCAGCACGTCGACAAAACCTTCGCCCTGGTAACGTTCCTCGAACAGGACTTGCAGATCGGCTTGCGTATCATTCAGTGTTGCGTAGCAGGTGGCCAGGATGCCGCGGATCATGGGGGTAAGATGAGGCACGAAGGTGAGGCTCACTTCCTTGCCCGCGGCCCGGGCCAGACCCTGGCGGATTTCGGGCAAGTGGCGATGGCCGGCAACGCCATAAGCCTTGAAGCTTTCGCTGGCCTCGGCCAGAAGATTAGCCACCGAAGCACCCCGGCCGGCGCCACTGACGCCGGACTTGGCATCGGCAATCAGCCGCGAGGTGTCCACCAGGCCCTTTTCCACCAGAGGCAGAAAACCCAGTTGCACCGCCGTCGGGTAGCAGCCGGGGTTGGCCACCAGGCGCGCGCCGCGAATCTTTTGCCGATTGACCTCCGGCAGGCCGTACACCGCCTCTTCCAGCAGTTCGGGACAGGCGTGCTCCATGCCGTACCACTTGGCCCACACTGCCGGGTCACTGAGCCGGAAGTCCGCCGCAAGATCCACAACCTTGACACCGGCCTCCAACAGCTCCGGGACCATTTTCATGGCCGTACCGTTGGGCGTGGCGAAGAACACCAGATCGCATTCCGCCAAGGAACGGGCATCCGGTTCGGTAAAGCAGAGGTCCACATGGCCCCGCAGGTTGGGAAAGCGGTCCGCGACCCTTTCTCCTGCTTCAGAGCGGGAGGTGATGACGCTCAGTTCTACCTCCGGGTGAACGCACAGTATGCGCAGCAGTTCCACCCCGGTGTAGCCGGTGCCGCCGACGATGCCGATCTTTGCCATGTGGGTAAGCTCACCTGATTAAAGTTGTTGGAGTTGGTCGCGAGTGACAATCGAGCAATTTCACCAAGAATCCACGCTTCCTGGTAAGCGATGTGGAGGAAGGATACGGTGTTGTCTTTGCAGGCGACAAGGTCTACAGGAAGTATCCAAGGCCGCCGACACGTCCGGTCTACGGCGCAAAGTTCACGCCGTGAACGGCATTGATTGAAGCTTTTCGCTCTGGCTATCGGCATCAACCGTTTCGCCGCCTCATCCAGGCAAACACGCCGATCGCGCCCATCAGGCCCGGTAAACCGAACAAGGTGACGAGGCCGATCAGGGCCTGGATGTTCCTGCCCAGCGTGAGGGTACGGTCTGGAGCAACACGGGCCGGTACCGTGATGAGTGCCTCGTCCTGAGTCAACCAGCGAATCATGCGCATACCCAGATCCAGATTGCCGCCGTTGCCCAGAAAGCGGTTGGAAAGCCAATCGCCGTCACCGATGACCGCCACCCGCTGGCGCCCTTCACCCAATGCCCGTTCCAAGGTCAAACCGATCATCAGCGGACCGGCCCGTTCGCCACGATCGGGGTCCTGGCGAATCTCGCCGGATAGGGGGCCGGTTTCCGTCCAACTGCGCTCCAGGGTCGCCAGCAGTTCCAGAGCCTCCCAGCCTTGCGGCGGGCTGGTGGCCAAGGCGGCAGCTCTTGGGAACAGGGTAACCGCACGCAACCCTTGGGTGAGCTGATGTTTCTCGTAGCGTGGCACCAAGGCGTAGGTCGGGTCGTCTAACCCAAGGCTTTGCGTGCTGGCATCGACGACTACACCAGGCAGTCGAGTAGTGCCGAGATGATCGGCCAAGGGCTGCCAGCCGGCCGGCATTTCGGGCTCCATCAACCAGAGGAGATTGCCACCTTTGTCCAGATAATCGGCTATTCGCCCGATTTCGTCTGCCAGTGGGTCCAGTCTCGGGCTGGCCAGAACCAGCAGGCGGGTGTTGTCGGGAATCGTTGGCATGCTGGCCAGACTCAGGGGTTGGGGTCGGTAGCCCTTGTTCCGGAGTTCAGCGGCGAAGCTAGCCAGATCGTGACCTGTGGTTCCCTCGGGGCTACGTTCTTCGTGACCTTCCAGGAAGGCGATCCAGGGTTTACCGCCGACGGACAGTCGTTGCAGAGTGTTGGCGATGGACTGTTCGTCCAGAGAGCTGACTTTCTCCGTGCGACCCTGGTAGCCGAAGAGCATTTCGCCGTCTTTTTCGATAGTGCTGGCGCGGGCCTGCTCAGGGGCGGTATCGGGATTGATGAAAGTGAGTTCGATATCGGGTTTGACCCGTTGATAGCGGGCGATGAATGCGCGTAGGCGTTCGCGTATGCCGCTCCTTTCCCGGGCGAATGCAGTGATTTCGATCGGTCCGGGCAGGGCGGCCAGCAACTCCTCGCTGGCGGCGCTCAGGGTGTTGCGCTGGTTGACGGTCCAGTCCCACTGCCAGGAATAGCGCAGACTCAGCCAGCCCGCCATGGCGAGAGCCGTGAGCAACAGTACCACGCTGAGCAGATTCTGGGCGCGAAGCAGCAGCAGGGCTTTGCGGGTTATTCGCATGGTCTTATCGCTGCAGCCGTTGCGCTTCCAACTGACGCACCGTCAAACCAAGGAAGGCGATGCTGATCAGCGCGAAATAGGCCAGATCGTGAGTGTCCACCAAGCCCGTGCTCAGGTTGCGAAAATGGCTGAACGAAGACAAATGGGCGAGGGCCTGGCTGGCCTGAGGTGTATGGTTGCCGGCCCAATCGAGTATCCACAACACAAACAGCAGGGCAAAGGTAATGGTGGCCGCCAGCCCTGGCTGGGGCGTGAGGCTGGAGGCGAATACGCCTGCGGACGCAAACAGCGACAGCAACAGCATCAGCCCCAGCAGAACCGCGGCAAACTTGCCCAGATCCAGGTCGGTCCCGGTTTGCAACAGTAGCGGTGGCAACGCCAGCAGCAGTGCCACCGCGAGGTAAAAAAGATACAGGCCCAGATACTTGCCTATCGTGATCTGTGTGTTGCCCAGCGGAGCGGAGCGCAGCAGGCTGAAACTGCCGGAGCGCAGCTCCTCGCTAATGGTGCGCATCCCCAAAAACGGAGCGACGACCAGCAGTACCGCGGCGGCATTGGTGAAATAGGGGCCAATGATCAGGTCCGTGACACCGGGAGCGCCAGCCGTGGCGGCCAGCGAAGGTTGCACCTTGAGGAAGGCGTCTACCTGGGCCAGGAACAGATACCCAAGAATCGCCTGAACAGCGGCTATCAGCAGCCAGGCCAAGGGGGAGCCGAACAGGCCGGCCAACTCTCGGCCCGCAACAGTGAGGATGGCTTTCATATCATTAACGCGGGTGGCTGCGCCGATCGGCCACCGGAGTGACTTCATCGCTCAAATCGGCGCCCGTCAGTCGCAGGAACATCTGCTCCAGGGTACGGCGTTCCGGGTAAAGTTCGTACAGCCCCCAATCATTCGCGGCGGCAGCCTTGACCACTGCTTCTCCGGGGTGGTGGTCGGGATCGAAGAGCAAACGGTAGCGATTATCGCCGAACTGTTCCACCCCGCTGATACCCGGCAAGGTGCTCAGGGTCAGGGTATCGGGCGCTCGATTGAAACGCGCCACCAGGGTGCTTGCAGCCAGCCGATCATTGATCTGGTCGGTACCCTTTGACAGTATCAGACTGCCGTTGTGGATGATCTGCACCCGATTGCAGGTGGCCTGCACTTCAGGGAGTATGTGGGTCGACAGGATCACCCCCCGGTCCTTGCCCAGGTCTCGGATCAACTGGCGAATCTCGCGGATCTGGATCGGGTCCAGGCCCACGGTAGGTTCGTCCAGAACCACGACATCCGGCTCATGAACGATGGCCTGGGCGATGCCGACCCGCTGACGATAGCCCTTCGACAGGTTGCCGATGAGCCGGTCGCCTGCGTCCGCCAAGCCGCAACGTTCCATCGCCGAACTCACGGCGCGGTGACACCGGCGGCGTGGAATTTCATGAAGGCGCGCGCAATAGCGCAGGAATCCGGCCACCGGCATGTCGTTGTGCAAGGGCGGGGTTTCCGGCAGGTAGCCAATGTTTCGTTTGGCTTTGCGGGGTCGATCCAGCAAATCGTGGCCAGCAACCACGATGCGGCCTGCGCTGGGAGCCAGGTTACCGGTGATCATCTGCAAGGTAGAGGTCTTGCCAGCGCCGTTCGGCCCCAGCAAGCCGAGTATTTCGCCGCGATGCAGGCGAAAGCTGAGGTCGACGACTGCGCGCTGATCACCGTAGTCGCGACAAAGATGTTCCACACGGATCAGTTCATCCATAAGCCCCAATCATACCGGAGGCATGCGCCTGCGCGGTATCCTACAGATCATGAAAAGCGCATATACGACACTCATCGACGTCACCTGCCTGCTGCTTGAGTTTTTGGCCAAAACCGTCCGGCAGAGGAGGGCGGGGTGATGCCTATACTCGGTGTCGATACCGGTGGGACATTTACCGATTTCGTCCTCATCGACGGACCCGGCGTGCGCGTGCACAAGGTGCTTTCCACCCCCGAGGCCCCGGAGCGTGCGATTTTGCAGGGGATTCGGGAACTGGGGTTGGCAACCGAGGAGTTGAGCGTCGTCCACGGCTCCACGGTTGCCACCAATGCCGCCCTGGAGGGCAAAGGCGTACGCACCGTGTTCATTACCAATCGCGGATTCGAAGACCTTTTGACCATCGCTCGTCAGAATCGCAGTCAGCTCTACGCTTTGGAGCCCGAACCCCTGCCGCCTCCGGTACCCCGGGAGCTGTGCCTGGGCAGTGTCGGACGCATCGCCGCCAACGGCGAACTCATCGAGCCGCTCGATGACGATGACTTAGGTCGCCTGGTCGAGCAGGTCAAGGAACGCAAACCCAAGGCGGTGGCTATCAATCTGCTGTTTTCTTTTCTGGACGACCGTTTGGAACGGCGTATAGAGGCGGCGCTACCGGATCATCTGTTCATCTCCCGCTCCTCGGACGTGCTGCCCGAGTACCGCGAATACGAACGGGGCATCACCACTTGGCTGAATGCCTGGGTCGGTCCCCTGGTGCAGGGCTATCTTCGCCGCCTTGCCGATGGTATTCGCGGCGCCCGCTTGGCCGTGATGCAGAGTGCCGGCGGCACCATGGCGGCGGAACAGGCCGGCCACCATGCAGTGCACATGTTGTTGTCCGGCCCTGCGGGCGGGCTCAGTGGAGCTGCCTTTGTCGCAGCGGCATCGGAACGCAAACGCCTGCTGACCTTCGATATGGGCGGAACCTCCACCGACGTGGCGCTGATCGACGGTGCGATACGCCTGACCTCAGAGGCTCGGATCGGCCCCTGGCCCGTGGGCGTGCCGATGGTGGATATGCATACCATCGGTGCCGGTGGCGGCTCCATCGCCTGGATCGACGACGGCGGACTGTTGCAGGTCGGACCTCAGTCAGCAGGCGCCGATCCGGGGCCGGCCTGCTACGGCCGCGGCGCGGAGCAACCGACAGTCACCGATGCCAATCTGATCCTCGGCCGGCTACATGCCAAAGCCTTTCTCGGCGGAGAAATGGAATTGCATCCCGATTCCGCTCGCGCTGCCGTGGGCCGCCTTGCTCAAGCCCTGGGCCTGGACATGGAGAGCGCGGCCGAAGGTATTGTGCGCTTGGCCAACGAACACATGGCGGCTGCCCTGCGGGTGATCTCGGTGCAACGAGGTGTCGACCCCCGCGAATTTGCCCTGGTGAGTTTCGGTGGGGCCGGGGGCCTGCATGTCTGCGCGCTGGCCGATGCCATGGGGATGCGAAATGCATTGGTGCCTATCCATGCCGGGGTGCTGTCTGCCTTGGGGATGCTGGTGGCCCCCCGGGAACGGCGCCTGGCGCGCACCCACGCGGGCGAACTCGATCGTCTGGAACCCGCCGCCATCGCTCATCTGTTCGAAGACCTGGCAAGCCAGGGTGAGCAGGCTCTGCGCGAGGAGGTATCCGATCCGGGTTTGGTTCAACGGGAATTTTCGGTGGACCTGCGCTACCGCGGTCAGTCCTACACACTCACCGTACCCTGGACCGACGCGGCGGCCACCAAAGAACGCTTTCACAAGGAGCATCGACGCCGCTACGGACACCAATTGAGTCTGCCGGTAGAACTGGTGACCCAGAGAGTCGCGGTGCGCTTGCCGGCGCACGCCTTGAATCTGCCGGAGCGAGCCCCTGACGAATCGGTATCCCCGTTGGCCCACACCCAACTGCATGGACTGCCGGATCCGGCACCCGTTTATGAACGCGATCGATTGGGAGCCGGTGCACGTTTGGCCGGACCATGCCTGATCACCGAACGGGTTGCAACGACCTATCTGGCCCCTGGCTGGGAGTGCCGGGTGGATACGACGGGAAATCTGTTATTGACGCGCCACGGCAAAGACAGGTCGCTTGAGACAACCACCGGATAAGTACCCCATCAGGCCACGCCAGCCAGGGCGCGCAGACTCCAGGACAGGCTTTCCAGATAGAGTTTTTGCATCACCGGCGGCTCCAGCGGCAGCGGTGTCTCGCTTCGCCACTGCCATCGTTCGTAGGACTTTACCGCCTTGAGATAGGCGCCTGGCGTGCCCTCGTGGCGGGTTAGAGCGGCCTGTAGTTCAGGCGCCAGGGGCAGGGACGAAAGGACCTCGTCGATCGGACTGTCCATGAGCGCGTCCAAGGTGGAAAAAAGCCCCATGGTGAAGTACATCTCCGGGTTTGGCTGGCCCGTGTATTCGGCCATCAGCTCGCACAGCCGGGCACGGGTGAGCGAGATGGTAAACAGTTCGTGGGGCTTGTCGTCCACCTCGCTCATGGCCATCAGTGTGGCCCAGCGTTTTACCGACTTCAGCCCCAGCAAGACAATGGCCTGGCGAATGGATTCCACCTCCCTGGGCAGGGCAAAGAAGGCCGAGTTGATGTAGCGCAGCATCTTGAAGCTCAGACTCACGTCCCGACTGATGATGGTGTCGAGCTCTTCCACGCTCACATCCGGGTCATTGAGCTTGGCCATCAGTTGCAGGGTGTTGATCTTGTTGGCGGGAATACGTTGGCCCTTGACGATCACCGGCCTGCTGAGAAAAAACCCCTGAAACAGGTCGAAGCCGATGAGCTGAAAGTATTCATAGTCTTCGTGGGTTTCGATTTTCTCCGCCAGCAATTTACACGGGTAGTTGCGCAGCTTTTCCACCAGCACGCGAATCTTCTCGCGCTCGTAGGCGAGTACGTCGATCTTGATGATGTCCGCCACCTTCACCAGGGGCAACCATTCCTTTTTGAAAACAAAATCATCCAGGGCGATGGTATGGCCCTGCTCCTTGAAACGCTTGACGGCCGCCACGACTGCCGAGTCCACTTTGACGTCTTCGAGTATCTCCAACACCACCCGGTCTTTCGGAAAGGGCAGGGGATTGTCCTCCACCAGGAAATCGCGGGTGAGGTTGATAAAGGCCCTTTTCTGGCCAACGATCTCGTCCAGGCCGATATCAAGAAAGGTGTTCAGGATCACCTGGGAGGTGGCCTGGTTGCCATCGACGAAATGTGACTCGTCTTCGTCACTGCGCCGGAACAGCAACTCGTACGCGTAGACCTTGAGATAACGGTCAAAGATGGGTTGCCGGCCAATGAAGACGTCGGTCATTGCAATATCCCTGTAGGGCCGAAAGGCAGTTGCTCGTATTGGCTCGGTTATCGGAACGATGCGGCCACGGCTTGAGGCTGGTTCAAGCCTTTTTCAAACTGGCCAGGCTGCATTGCTGGAACTCGCCGGTGTGCAGATCGATCTCACCGCCGGTGGCCGTCAGTGTTTCGGAACCAAGGACCATCTCCAACGCCTGTCCGCTGGACACGGCATCGGGGGCGGTGATCAGGCGGTAGGGAAGTTTCAGTGGCACCACCGGCGGCAGCAGGATTCCGAGTTGTTCGGATGGGTCCGCGGTAGTGCGCCAACTGACCGCCCTGGGCAAACCGGGAAGCGTTTCCACACCCACTTGAATATCGCCGCCCTTGTCGGAGCGAAGCCAACGAATCACCCCCAGCATGACTGGAGCCCGATTGCGGTTCGATCCCACCGAAGCCACGATCACCGTATCACCGACCCGCAACCCCTCATGATCCCGACGACGCCGGGCCAGCAGCAGACCACGAATACTCTCGTTTTCAACCCGCCAGCGCTCCACGCCGTAGGGGATCTCCGACTGCGTGCTCAAGCTGTGCACCTCTATACCGAGGTCACCGCCGACGATCTTGTCACGCAGGCGTTGTTGGTTGCGCAAGAAATACATACAGGCCGGAAGACTGGCCGCCAGATGAACCTCTTCAGTGCTGGCGTGACGCGGACTGCGTCGATTTCGCCCGGCATTCAGGGCGTCTGCGAGTACTCGCAGCTGAGCCCTGGGAATACTCGTGTTTTCGCTGACTTCCTTCTCCAGGAGTTCTTCACTCGTGACCCGAAGTGCCCGTGTATCGAGTACGCGGGCATCGGCATCCTCATCCATGTTCAGACCCGCGCGGGGCGTTCGTGGCGCGATGTCGGCATTCAGGTCAATGAGGTATTCGCCGTCCTCGAGTTGGTGTCCCGGTTCCCAGGGATAGATCCTTGCCCGTGGCGCGATGGGACCGATGGCCTGGTATAGCTGCATACACTGGCAGCGCTCCATGTGAAACGGATCTAGGGCGGCCAATAGAATGATGTTCAGGTAGGTGTGTCCGATGCCGGGTTCGGCGCGCTTGCCCAAGCGTCCCGCAACGGGGTCCAGTACGCCGGCGGCCTCCGCCAGCTGGTAGACCTGGTTCAGTTCCATCAGGGCAAATGCCGGCAGTGGTCCATAACTGCGATAGGCGTGCAGCAGGTTGTGAGCGAGCTGTTCGGTCGTCAATAACAGACTGCGGCGAAAATCCTCGTCGCGCGCCGGATTCATTCCATCGCTCAATCCCTGTTTGAGTAATATCTTGAATCCCATGCAGCTTTCGCCGCAGAGCTCACCGACGCTGGCCTTGATACGGGCACGTTCCTCCCGGGATACCGGCAGGCGGTGCAAACCGGACTCGTCGAAGGCCAGGAACAGGCGATTGACCGGTTCCCGATACAGCTCCATCAGACGAAATCGAACCTTGAACGAAATCGGTTCGTGGTTGATTTCCCTCAGACGTTCCAATAAGGCGGGGACCGATACCGCCGGATTCAGTATTGGCAGATCATTCAACCACTTGCGAACCGCCTTCTCCGCCAGCTCCAGGCGCGGATTTTGAAAGCTGTTGAGCCCCGGCGTCGCCAGCACAGGGGTCGGCAAGCGACCCGATGGCGAGTTGCGGGAAAGGCGGCCAAACAATTAGGAGTACCTCCCATGTTGCGGCCCCGGACACCTGCAAAGGTGTGGAAGCCGACGGAAACACGACTGTTTGCCGCCGATTGCTGTTTCCTGGGACATCCGGGCAGTGCCCGCCAGGGGTTGCAGGTTCATCGAATTCGCGAGCGCGATCGCCAGGGGATCCTGCGCATTTCCCCGCAGAGCCCGTCGCGGCGGGTGTGAACAACGGCGGTTGGGGCGGGGAGTCCCTCGTCCCGCAAGCGTTAGCGGGACTTCACTCGGTTTACTTTAGCCAAGTGTGCAATGTCTGTTTGCGGGCACTCTATTCCTTGCCGGCGGGTCTCGGTCCACCAGGCCGCCGCCTGCGATGGGGTTTGTCGCCCTTGGAGCGATCCGGTCCGCCCCCCCGCCCGCCGCGGCGGGGTCCGCCGTAGGATGCACGTACGGCCGGCTGAAGATCCCTGGCAAGCAGTTGGTCTTCCAGCGCCTCCATGGGAATCTTATGGCCTATGTACTCCTCGATCTCGGGCAGGGAAAAGGCATATTCCTCGCAAGCGAAGCTGATGGCATCCCCTTGCGCGCCCAGGCGGGCGGTGCGGCCGATGCGGTGCACATAGTCCTCGCTATCCTGCGGCAGGTCGAAATTGAACACATGGCTGACATCCGGAATATGCAGGCCGCGGGCCGCCACGTCCGTGGCCACCA
>JAGRGI010000204.1 GCA_020445565.1 Chromatiales bacterium | reverse complement strand
CCGGCGTCCATTTTGAAGATCAACTTTCCTCGGCCAAGAAGTGCGGGCACATGGGTGGCAAAGTGCTGGTGCCCACGCAAGAGGCAGTACAAAAGCTGGTCGCCGCCCGTCTGGCGGCCGACGTCTGCGGCGTTCCCACCCTGGTGCTGGCCCGAACCGATTCAGAGGCCGCCAACCTGCTTACCTCCGAGGTGGACCCCAACGATCAGCCCTTCCTCACCGGCGAGCGTACCAGCGAGGGCTTCTACCGCGTGCGTAACGGTCTGGAACAGGCCATTAGCCGCGGCGTTGCCTATGCCCCGTATGCTGACTTGGTCTGGTGCGAAACCGGCAAACCCGATCTGGGATTCGCCCGCGAATTTGCCGAGGCCGTGTTGGAAAAGAACCCCAACAAGCTGCTCGCCTACAACTGTTCGCCGTCCTTCAACTGGCGTCGCAATCTGGACGACAAGACCATCGCCGAGTTCCAGGACCGACTCTCGGAGTACGGCTACAAATACCAGTTCATCACCCTGGCCGGCATCCACAACATGTGGTTCAACATGTTCGACCTCGCCTACGACTACGCCCGCGGCGAGGGTATGAAGCACTACGTGCAAAAGGTGCAGGAACCGGAGTTCGCCGCCCGCGAACGCGGCTACACCTTCGTATCCCACCAGCAGGAGGTGGGTGCCGGCTACTTTGACGATGTCACCACCGTGATTCAGGGTGGCAGTTCTTCCGTAACAGCACTTACCGGATCCACCGAGGAAGAACAGTTTGGACGGGTAGCCACCGCTTAGTCCGTTTCAGTCCGCCGTCCGTCGGCGGCGGACGTCATTGCATTCGATTCTCTTCTCCCGACCCTTGTCGGATTGGCGGCGAGCTTGCCCGGCTCGCCGCATTTTCTTTTTGGCCCAGCCCTATTTGCGCGCCGAGACTCGCGCTCCTGCACTTAGCGTCAGATCTGTCGGGCTGGCGAACAGCAGTCAGAACCCGTGCCGCCGCAGACCGCTGCGCTGGACGATCGTCGTGGCAATCTCTTCCACCGACATCAGGGTGGAGTTCACGTAGGGTATGCGCTCCGCCATGTACATGGCCTCCACCTGACGGATCTCGTAATGGCATTGATCCAAGGAGGCATAGCGGCTGTCGGGCCGGCGCTGGCTGCGAATCTGATGTAACCGGTCCGGGTCGGTGATCAACCCGAACAGACGGTTTCGGTAAGGTCTCAGGAACTTCGGAAGCCCTTCATATTCCAGATCTTCCGGTGTAATCGGGTAATTGGCCGCCCGCAAGGAGAATTGCAGTGCCAGATAGAGACTGGTAGGCGTCTTGGCGGTGCGGGAAACACCCAGCAAAATGACGTCGGCGTGGTCATAGTGTCGAATATCGGCGCCATCGTCATGCGCAAGGGTGTAATTGATGGCCTCGATGCGGCCTTCATAGCTGCTAAGATCGCTGATGCGGTGTGATCGGCCAGTGGTCTGGTGGGGTTCGGCGCCCAGTTCGCCGGTAAGATCGCCCAGAAAGCACTCGAACAGATCGATTACCAGGGCGCCGCTGCGCAAAATCGGCTCCCGGGTCGCCGGGTCCGCCAGCGTACTGAAGACAATGGGGCGGTGTTCGCCGGTCTCCCAGGACACGCGCAACTTATCGGCCAGTGCCTCGGCCTTCTCCGGCGTATCCACATAGGGGTGGGTCTGCTCGCTGAAGCGGTGGCCCTCGAACTGCCCCAGCAGACTGTGCCCCATGGTCTCCGCCGTGATCGCCGTACGATTGGAAACGAAGACCACGGTTCGCATGGGTTCCCCCTCCGGGGCTATGCTGCGGGTCTGCGCCGCTGTTCATGCCGAATGGTCGGCCAGGTATGGTTTACGACCCGCTTGGCCGAAATCTCGGCGTCGGGCCCGGTAAAATCCATGACCACACCCAAGTGCACATCCGATAGGCGCAGCAAGGTAAGCAGTTGCTGCCCATACTCGTCCGGACACTCGCCTTCATCGCAAATCATCAGGAGAATACGGTCGGAAATCGCAGGACGTTGCCTATACACATGGTAGACGACGCCATCGTCGATACCGCCGTACGGATATTCCCGTTCAAAGCGAATACCCTCCAGGCGCAACGCCAGCATCAGGCGATCACGATAGACCGCCGGAGCCCGTCCCTGCCCAAGGGTCGCACGTATACGCGCGGCCGCATCAATCAGGTAATCGGCCAAATCATGGTCTTCCATGTCGTTCTCGGCGCGCTGCCAGCGGCAAACGGACGCCGCCTCACTGGTTGTATCGAATCAACGTGCCTATTTGTATTTGTCGTTCCCGCCGGCTCGTTGAACTCCGAAAGTCGTGACTACCAGCATCCGGCCACCCCGTCCCAGTCTGCCCCTGGTCGAAAAATTCCCGCCGGATGCTGCCCTTGGGGCATCCATCACCCCCACGATTACCGGCCCGAGCCTTGGGCTCGGACCGAAATATGCTGCAAAGCCATTAAGACTTTAAGGCCAATCCTGACGCAAATCGGCCCAATTGTCACGCCTGAATCACGCCTGGGCCAACTCGCTGCGCATGCGGTCGATGATGGCTTTGTAGTCGGGCTCGCTGAAGATCGCAGAGCCGGCAACGAAGGTGTCGGCACCGGCGGCGGCGATCTCACGAATATTGTCGGCCTTTACACCACCGTCAATCTCCAGACGTATCTCGCGACCGCTCTCGTTGATCAGGCGGCGGGCCTCACGCAGCTTGTCCAGGGTGCCGGGAATGAATTTCTGGCCACCGAATCCGGGATTCACCGACATCAACAGGATCATGTCCACCTTGTCCATGACGTACTTGAGGTAGTCCAGGGGGGTTGCCGGATTGAACACCAGACCGGACTTGCAACCGCTATCGCGAACCAGGGAAAGCGATCTATCGATGTGATCGCTGGCCTCCGGGTGGAAGGTGATGTAGGTCGCACCGGCCTTGGCGAAATCCGGGATGATACGGTCGACGGGTTTGACCATCAGATGGACATCGATGGGGGCGGTTACGCCGTGGCTGCGCAGGGCGTCGCAGACCAGGGGGCCAATGGTAAGATTGGGCACGTAGTGGTTGTCCATAACATCAAAATGCACGATGTCCGCGCCCGCGGCGAGCACGTTGTCCACTTCTTCGCCCAGTTTGGCGAAATTCGCCGACAGGATGGACGGCGCAATCAGATATTCAGCCATTACTAATCTCCGGAAGGAATCCAGAAGGTTGATTTGTCAGGGTATTCTCGCGGGCAAGATGACACCGCCCAACCGCCGGCGGCGTTGCGCGGACGGAAATCAGGCGGGCAATGTACCCGATTCCCGGCCAATTTTCACTTCCGGATCTATGCTTGCAGTCATGAGGAACCGACAAACACACACTTCCTTGCCATTGGTCATCTTTGCCCTGATGTGCCTGTGTCCCCCTTTGTCGGCCTCCGACAAGGGCCGGGAACAGCATTGGGAACAATTGATTCGTGACAGCGCCGTCGGCGAGTCTCTCGGTTTGGCTACTCCGGAAGGCGATCGGTTTCTGGCCCTCTACACCCCCAGTGTCGGCGAACCGCAGGGAGCGATCATTCTCGCCCACGGTATGGGGGTACACCCTGACTGGCCAGACGTCATCCAGCCGCTGCGTGTCAATCTGCCGCGCTCCGGCTGGGCTACGCTCTCGCTGCAGATGCCCGTGGCTGACCGGCATGCGCCTTACTCGGAATATCAGCAGCTTTTTGGGGAAGTTCCCGGCAGAATCAATGCAGCTATCGCCTTTTTGAAGGAAAAGGGCATCTACAACATCGTCCTGGGTGGGCACAGCATGGGGGCGGCCATGGCGCTTTCCTATCTGGCCGAAAATCCCGACAAAAGCGTGCGTGCCTTCCTTGCCATCGGCCTGTCGGCGGCACCCGCCGACCCCAACCCCGGATGGATAGAGACTTTACAGGTTCCCACCCTGGATCTGTTCGGCGAGCGAGACACCCGCTGGGTCATGTCGACCTCCGCGTCGCGTCTGGCGGCCGCCCTACGCGGCGGAAATCCCGATTATCGGCAATTGCTGGTACCAGGGGCGGATCATTTCTTTCGCGGACTCGATGACGCACTGGTGACGCGGGTCCGAAGTTGGCTGGCGCGCGTCGCGCCAGGATCGGAAGTGCCCAAGGACCGCACCCGCGTGGTCAATCGCTGATTTTTTCGCATCTCTCCCTCCCTTGGCATCGTAGGAAGACTCGAAACCACCGAAGGCCGCGACAATGCGGCCGAATGATCGGAGGAGATCGCGTCATGCCGTTTCAGCAACTGCAAACCGTATTGTGCTTTGTGTGTATTCTGCTTGTCATGAATGCCAACGCGCAGGCACAACTGGTCGCCACGGGCCCCCAGGAGAGCACCGCCCCCAACACGCTGGACAATCACTACACCCAGCAATCCAGCGACACCTTTACCACCAGCGTCGCGCAGCAGAGCTATACCACGGGCAAGGAACAGCGCTACCAGGATTTTCTGGCCTGTATTCGCAACCCCGATGGCAGTGTGCCGACGAGTTTCGCCGATTATCTGATCAACATGGATGTGGCCGGAACGACCATCGCCATTCTGGAAGGCGGCTTCTTGGACCGAATCGAATACTTCGGTCTCGAGGACGTGGAAAGCGGTGAGGTCACCGACACGGAAACCATTTACAACGTCGCCTCCATGAGCAAGTTCATGGCCGGGATCGTCATCGCAGAAGCCCACCGACAGGGCATAGTCGGGCTGAACAGATCCATCCGCAGCCATGCAAGCGAACTGGGCGATCCGCTGCTGAATCTCTGGCTGGCCTATAAGTTCACCGGTACGGCCGCCACTTATCCTGACACGATCAAGCTGAAGCACCTGCTTTCCCACTCCGCGGGTCTGGATACATCCGCCGTAGGCACTTACGCCGCAGGACATGAGAAAAGTCACGCCGATTTTCTGATCGGCGAGACCAGTCAGGATTGGGTCGTCGACACGGTTGGCGTGTTACCCGTGCTGCAACCCCGCACCACGGCGTCTTATTCCGGCGGTGGCTATGTCGCCGCCGAGGTCATCCTGGAAGCCGCTTCAGGCAGTACCTACGCCGATTGGACAACGGCGAACCTGCTCCAGCCGCTCGGCATGTCGGCGTCGACCTATGAAAAGGCGGTGACAGGAATGCCCCACTTGGCCACCCGCTGTGGTTGGTCGGATCTGCTAACCGCAGGAACCTGCCAGAACGAGGGGTCCTTGATCAAATCCGCCACGGGTTTTCTGTCCCGCCCCGCCGATTGGGCAACCTTGCTGGAGATCGTCAACGCCGGTGGCTACGATCGCAACGGCGCCTTGGTACTGGACCCTGAAGTCATAGAGGATGTCTTGACGCCGGCCCATCATGAAGACTCGAGCCTGGCGGCCTGCGCGGTGGATAGCGACTGCGCCAACAGCAGCGAAATCTGTTTCCTCGGCAAGTGCAAACAGCCCTTGGCCAGCCCTGTGACCGGGACGGAGCAGTTTTATGGATTGGGTGTCGCGCTCAGCAAGGTCCGCCTGACCGACGGACTGCCGCGCTTTCTCTCCCACGGCGGCCTCAATGACGGCTATTCGAGCAATTTCAGACTGGATCGCCTGACCGGCCGTGGCATGGTCACCATGAGCAACGGCAAGTCCTATTACAACGGAAGCAGTCTGGATTTCAGCCGTGGTGTGCCCGCTGTGCGAACCGAACTGCTACGTTGCTGGAGCCAAGTTTATTGAATGTATCGGGCCCCGCGTATCGCGGGGTTCGGTCACGTCAATAATGCGACAGGTCGTCCAGTTCGCGCATCACCTCGCTGACGTTGCCTTCATCGGCATTAATGAGGGCCACCAGATTGCCGACGCTGCACACGGCAACCGCTTTGCCGTGCACCACCCATCCGCGAGGAGGCGTCCAGCCTGCGACCTGAGTGAACATCGAGAGTTGATCGGCGTTTCCCTGCACGATGCGTTTATATTCGTAGGCAAACTTGGCCAAGCCCGCCATCTGTTCCTGGGCGATCAGGCCGTAGGCTTCCACTAACATGCCGTCGTCGCGAAAACGGCAGATCACAGTAACGCCATCCAGGGCCAGGGCTCGGCGAATCATGAGGCTTGCCCGGCCAGGGCATCGTAGGCTCCCTGGTAGTCGGCATCCTCGTTGCGCAGGACCACGCCATAATTGCCTACCGCCACCGTGGACATCTCGAAGCCCACCAGGGTGAAACCTTCGATGGGGTAAAAGCCCTTCGTGCCAGTCAGGCCCTCCCAGCCACGCGCCTGCATGGTGCCGATGCAGGTGTTGGCGACGCACATGTGGCATAGCATGTCCAGGGTGTTTTTTTCCAATGGGCTGCCGTCCGCTACCCGGTAGTCCCCCAGTTGGCCTCGGTCGCTGAAATGGAACGAGGCCAGCGCCCCCGGAAGTTCCATCAAACGGTCCAGATCGGGCATGCGGTTTACCTTGTCGTTTTCGTGGATGATCAGATCAGTTCGTCGCCCCGGTCGCGCAAGCGCCGACGCATCAAACCCATGACGTCGTTGAGGGAAGCAGAAGAATTGTCCAGGAAACAGAATATGTTGGCGTAAGCGCAGGCGGTGAAACCGGGCCCGCGCACCACCCAACCGGCAGAAGGATTGAGGCCGCAGTCTTTGCAGAAGTCGTTGAGGATATCGACCTGCATGTGCACGCTCATGGTGGTAGCCCTGCACATGATGGACGCCATGCGTGCCTGCTCATCGTCCAGATCGCCCTTGAAACTGAAGCGATCGCCCCGATAGGAATATTCACCGGCCGCGATTACCCCAGGCAGGGCCGCCAGCTCTGCTAGCACGCTCATGCTCTCTCCTCTGAAGTGGACTGCCGTTGTGATCTCAGCGGGATCCACGCGTCTGAAACCCAGCGCGGCCACGGATCACTTGGTCGTTATGTCGTTTGCTCGTCATTCTACGGCAAATGACGCAGCTTGCACTACCAGCGAGCAAATCAGGGTAAGCAGAATACATTGCTATAGGTATAAAATGGCCAATCATGAATGAAACCGAACGTCCTTTACCCCCCGCAAGTCTGCTGCGCCGCTTGGGTGCGGTACTTTACGATACCCTGATACTCATCGCCCTCTGGTTTCTTGCCACGGCAATCCTGCTTCCCTTCACCCACGGCGAAGCGCTGGAATCGGGCAATCCCCTGTATCAAACGTATCTGTTCCTCCTAACCTTCATCTTCTTCGCGGGATTTTGGACCCGTGGCGGCCAGACCTTGGGCATGATGGCTTGGCGCATCCGGGTGGTCGGTCGCGAGGGCAAACCGGTAACGCTGTGGAACGCATTGCTGCGCTTCATCGTCGCCATCGGTTCCTGGGCGATATTCGGCCTGGGTTTTTTCTGGAGCCTTTTTGAAGCGAACAAGCGTACCTGGCACGACCTGTATTCGGAAACAGACCTGGTGGTACTTCCCAAGTAGCAGCCGGTAAAGGTTCGGGCACTTTTAACCGACAGCTGTGCCACTGGCACTCATGGAAGGTTTTCGAAAACCCCCGCTGCTCCCATACCCGTACCGATGCACATGGTGACCATACCGTAGCGCCTGCCCTCTCGCCGCAGTCCATGCAGCAGCGTGGCGGTTCGGATGGCGCCGGTGGCGCCCAGGGGATG
>JAGRGI010000044.1 GCA_020445565.1 Chromatiales bacterium | reverse complement strand
CCGACAGCCAGGATTGGTGGCCGGCAGACTATGGCCATTACGGCCCGCTGTTCATCCGCATGGCATGGCACGCTGCGGGCACCTACCGCACCGGCGACGGGCGCGGTGGCGGCGGAACCGGTCAGCAGCGCTTTGCCCCGCTGAACAGCTGGCCGGACAACGTCAACCTGGACAAGGCGCGGCGCCTGCTGTGGCCGATCAAGCAGAAGTACGGGCGGCGGATTTCGTGGGCCGACCTGATGGTGCTCACCGGCAACGTGGCGCTCGAGTCCATGGGCTTCAAGACCTTTGGCTTCGGCGGTGGTCGCGAAGACGTCTACGCACCGGAGCAGGACACCTACTGGGGCAACGAAAGCACCTGGCTGAGCGACAGCGAGCGCTACGCTGGCGAACGCGATCTCGAGAACCCGCTCGCGGCCGTGCAGATGGGGCTGATTTACGTCAATCCCGAAGGCCCCGGCGGCAAACCCGATCCGGTGGCGTCGGGCCGCGACGTGCGTGAGACCTTTGCCCGCATGGCCATGANNTGAACGACGAGGAAACCGTGGCCCTGACCTGCGGCGGCCACACCTTCGGCAAGTGTCACGGTGCCGGCGATGCCGCACTGGTCGGTCCGGAGCCCGAGGCGGCCCCCATGGAGGAGCAGGGTTTTGGCTGGATCAGCAAGCACGGCAGCGGTAAGGGTGGTGATCAGATCGGCAGCGGCCTGGAAGGTGCCTGGACCCCCACCCCGACCCAATGGGATATGACCTACCTGGAGATGCTGTTCGACAACGAATGGGAGCTGACCAAGAGCCCGGCCGGCGCTTGGCAGTGGACCCCGAAAGAATCCCATGACCGCAACATGGCACCGGCGGCCGACGATGCCGGCAGGAAGGTGCCGATCATTATGACCACCGCGGACATGTCGATGCGCATGGACCCGATCTATGAGCCCATCGCCCGCCGCTTCCGCGAAAACCCGGAGGAATTTGCCGATGCCTTCGCCCGTGCCTGGTTCAAACTGACGCATCGTGACATGGGGCCGCGAAGCCGTTACCTGGGCCCGGAGGTACCCGATGAAGACCTGATCTGGCAGGACCCTATCCCGGCAGTGGATCACGCGTTGGTTAATGATACAGACGTGGCCGAACTCAAGGCCAGGATTCTGGCATCCGGCCTGACGGTATCGGAACTGGTCTCGACCGCCTGGGCCTCGGCCTCCACCTACCGCGGCTCCGACAAGCGTGGCGGCGCCAATGGTGCCCGCATTCGTCTGGCACCGCAGAAGGATTGGGAAGTCAACCAGCCCGACCAGCTGGCAAAGGTATTGTCGACGCTCGAAGGCATCCAAAGCGGTTTCAGCTCCGGGATCAAAAAAATCTCGATGGCTGATCTGATCGTGCTGGCTGGCTGTACCGGCGTCGAACAGGCCGCCAAGAACGCGGGGGTGAATATCACCGTTCCCTTCACCCCAGGCCGCATGGATGCGACCCAGGAGCAGACCGATGTGGAATCGTTCGCGGTCCTCGAACCCATCGCCGATGGATTCCGCAATTACCTGAAAGGCAAATACACGGTATCGCCGGAGGAGATGCTGGTCGACAAGGCGCAACTGCTGACGTTGAGCGCACCGGAGATGACGGTCCTGATCGGCGGAATGCGTGCCATGGACGCCAATTTCGCAAACTCAAAGCAAGGCGTCTTCACCGATCGGCCGGGCGCCCTGAGCAATGACTATTTCACCAATCTGCTCGACATGGGCACTCAGTGGAAGGCGAAATCCGCGGATGAGTATGAATTCGAAGGGATCGATCGGGCCACCGGTGGAACCAAGTGGGCGGCGAGTCGCGTCGATCTGCTGTTCGGCTCCAACTCGCAGCTGCGCGCGCTGGCAGAGGTCTACGGCATGGCGGACGCACAAGCGAAGTTCGTCCACGACTTCGTCGCCGCCTGGACCAAGGTAATGAATCTGGATCGATTCGACCGTTCGTGATCTCGCAAGACAATCGCCCTGATCCGCAGCCCGGACAGGCTACTTAAGAGAGAAAGCGAAAACTGAAACGGCGTTTCCATGGATGGAAACGCCGTTCTCATTCCTGCGGCCAATGATGCCGAATGAAGCCATCAGATAGAACAAGCGACCCGTTTTACTTCGGCCTCTAACGGGCATACTTGTCGACAAACTTGCAGGCACCCTCACGACAATCATAAGTAAAGGTATCGAACTGATCGTAGCGCGCGGTAACCTTGGTGTATCCAAGCGAGAAATCCAACAGCGGCATCGATTCACCAGGAACGCCCCGGAGCGAATAGCTCGAAATGATCACGTCCGTCAGATCGATCACAGCAATTGGAACACCGCTTGAATCGCTACCCTCGATAGTCACCAGCGGCAAGACCGCCCCCTTCTGCTTCGATGACTGCATACGACGGGCCGCCTCACGGGCCGCCTGGATCGCCGGCAGAATCAACGCCGCCGTCGGTTCCTCACCGTCCACTGCGATACGAAACTCATCCACCGGGAGCGTGGCGCGCGTACCATCCGGATACTGAACAGTCGCCTTGTACGAGCCTGCCGCCTGAACCGCTGAAGGGGCAGATACCCCCAGGACCAGCATGGCCGCAGCCAGAGCAGCGGACCGAATTGCACCGGATACCACAGAAATCGATGTCATAACCTGCACCCTACCTGTTGAGTTGGCAATCGACTGAATCTCCGTTTCCAGACAACAGCCGCGAATTTGCCCAACCGCTTCGATACCGGCAACTTGAGCCAGAAAATGCTCAGGCCGGCAGCGGAGCAAGACGTTTCACCCTGCATTACGCCAGGAATTTCGCCTCGGATGCAGAAACAGAAAACTGGAAAGGCAGACCCGGTTTATCACACGCCGTCGAGTCTGCGGCGGGGTTGCTTCTAGGTCACCCCTTCATCGGGGTGATGAATCCAACAGAAAACCTGCGAAGGACAGGGACAACGGCGGGTGAAGTGACATCGCATCTGACAGGCTACGGCCTCGCCCTGAGATGCATTTCCAGCGCTGGAAACGTCTTTCCCTACCCAATCAATCGAAGTATCTGTCCTCCATATGACCAATATCTTCGTTTACCCCTTCAATTACAGCGAACTTGAATCACCTGTCCCGGGCGATTCTGCTTGTCTGAAATACCCCATCAAAACGGAATATCATCATCAAAATCGTCCGGTCCGCTCTGTGGTGGCGGTCCACCGGCCGGTCCACTCTGGGAGCCATAGTCTCCGCCCGTAGGTCCACCGCGGCTTTGACCGCCACCGGAGTAGCCACCGCCCTGAGATCCACCACCGCCGCCATAACCGCCGCCCTGCATCCCGCCGCCGCCGCCAGTCCGGCTGTCGAGCATCTGCATCTCGGCCGCAACGATTTCCGTGGTGTAGCGATCCTGGCCGTCCTGTCCTTGCCACTTCCGGGTGCGCAGGCTGCCCTCTACATAGACTTTGGCGCCCTTGCGCAGGTATTCGCCAACGATTTCCGCCAAGCGGTTAAAGAACACGACCCGGTGCCATTCGGTGCGTTCCTGCTGGTCGCCGGACTGTTTGTCCTTCCAGGTTTCCGAAGTGGCGATGCTGACATTGGCGACGGCGCCACCGCTGGGCATGTAACGAACCTCGGGGTCGTTGCCGAGATTGCCGATCAGAATCACCTTGTTTACGCCCCTGCTTGCCATAGCTCACCCATTCGTCTTTGTTGGTGCCGCGACATGGCGGCGTTGCGTGTAACTGCGGACGACAGTCGTCAGCCTTCGGCGGCTCCGAAGGCCGCGAGGTCCGCCGAGTCAAAGTTCCGCGAGTCTACCTTGAGATAGGCAATACCGTCTTCGGCCACGACCACAGCCTCGGCGACCCCGCTCACCTGGGTCAATCGGCTGACCAGACTGCGAGCTTCGCCCTCTCCGGATACGTTGACTCGCAGCAGGACGCTCTTCAAAGGCTTTGGATTGCGCATTCCGCTAGCCAACAACAGCCAGATCAGGCCAGCGCCGGCGCAGAATGCATAGACGGCCGACTCGCCAAAGGCACCATGCAAGCCGCCACCCATCAGACCGCCCAGGAAGGCGCCCAGGAACTGCGAACTGGAGTACACGCCCATGGCGGTACCCTTGCTGTCCGGCGGTGCGGTCTTGGAAATCAGCGAAGGCAGGGTCGCCTCCAGCAGATTGAAGGCGGCGAAGAAGATCCACAGCCCCACGGCGATCGCCCAGAGCGAGTGCAGGGCCTGGGACATCCACACCTGGCTGACGACCAGCACCCCCACGGCGCCCAGGAACACGGTTTTCATGCGCCCCTGGCGTTCGGCCATGATCACCATGGGGATCATGGCAACCAGGCCCAACAGCATAACGGGAAGGTAAAGCATCCAATGCTTATCGGGGCTGAGCCCCACCTGATCGCGTAGCACCAGCGGCAACACGACGAAGCCAGCGGTCAGTATCGTGTGCAGTGTGAGTATGCCCAGGTCGAGCCGCAGCAGGTCCGGATTGCGAAGTACGGAGGCAAACTGTGCCGGTACAGGCTCCGCGTCCCGATGCAGGCCGCTGTGGGCGGGTGTCGGCACGGCGAAGGCCACCACGGCAATCCCCAGCAGGGCGAGCACCGCGGTAAGCCAGAAGATGCCGTCGACCCCTATCCAGGTGTTCAAGAGCGGGCCACCGACCATGGCGATGACGAAGGCGGCCCCGATGCTGGCGCCGATGAAGGCCATGATCTTGGTGCGTTGTTCTTCACGGGTGAGATCGGCCGCCAGGGCCATGATGGCGGCAGCGATGGCCCCGCTGCCTTGCAGGGCGCGCCCGACAATCACCCAATGGATGGATTCGGCGGTCGCCGCCACCACGCTGCCAGCGGCGAAAAGAACCAAGCCCCCGATGATAACCGGCTTGCGCCCCAGCCGATCGGACATCATCCCGAAGGGAATCTGCAGCAACGCCTGAGTGAGCCCATAAGCACTGATGGCGACACCGACCAGCAGCGGGGTCACACCTTCCAGGTTTTCGGCATACAGGGCGAATACCGGCAGAATCATGAACAGGCCCAACATCCGCAGGGCATAGATACTACCCAGGGTAAAGGTTGCGCGCCGCTCGGTCGGGGACATCCCGACGCCACTCGACCGTTTACGTGCCACGTGCTGCTCTCGAAATCATAGGTGTTGGACACAGGCCCACGGTGTTGCCGCGGCGCCGGCCGCTGGGGCCGGCATGAGGCGGATAGCCACTCGATGGGTGCCGTCTGGCAAGCCGGCACCTACCCGATGGGAAAGCCCGGATGCGCCGGGTATAGTAGCAGGTTCGCTATTGCCGCCCAAAATGCCAATGGAATCCATACTCATTCGCGGTGCCCGCACCCACAATCTCAAGGATATCGACCTCGAACTCCCACGGGACCGGCTGATCGTGATCACCGGCCTGTCGGGTTCGGGCAAGTCGTCACTGGCCTTCGACACCATCTATGCCGAGGGTCAGCGGCGCTATGTGGAGTCGCTGTCCGCCTACGCCCGTCAGTTCCTTTCCATGATGGAAAAGCCGGACGTGGACCACATCGAGGGCTTGTCTCCGGCCATTTCCATCGAACAGAAATCCACCTCCCACAATCCCCGCTCCACCGTCGGCACCATTACCGAGATCTACGACTATCTGCGCCTGCTGTACGCCCGCGCCGGCACGCCGCGTTGCCCGGACCACGGCGTCTCTCTTGAAGCGCAGACCATCAGCCAGATGGTGGACCAGGTGTTGGCCCAGCCCGAGGAACGCCGGCTGATGCTGCTGGCCCCGGTGGTGAGGGACCGCAAGGGCGAGCACCTGGGACTCATAGAGGAGCTGCGCGGCCAGGGTTTCGTGCGTGCCCGCGTCGACGGCAACGTACTGGAGTTGGACGAGATTCCCCCCCTGGAGTTGCACCGCAAGCACAGCATCGAGGTGGTGGTGGACCGGTTTCGACCCCGCCCGGATCTGTCGGCACGCCTGGCGGAATCCTTCGAGACCGCCCTGGCACTGAGTGACGGCCTGGCCGTGGTAGCAGACATGGAGGGCGATGAACCGCAGTTGCTGTTCTCGTCGAAGTACGCCTGCCCGCACTGTGGCTTCGCGCTGGGTGAACTGGAGCCGCGACTGTTCTCCTTCAACAACCCGGCCGGTGCATGCCCCACCTGCGACGGTCTGGGTGTGAAGCAGTTTTTCGATCCGCAGAGGGTGGTGATCCATCCGCATCTCTCCCTGGGCGGCGGCGCGGTGCGCGGCTGGGACCGGCGCA
>JAGRGI010000203.1:1386-9949 GCA_020445565.1 Chromatiales bacterium | reverse complement strand
GTAGCGGTCTGGAATGAACGGTTACATTACACCGTCGTTGCCATCGTCCATGGCGAGCGCGATCCGGTAGGACGCAACGGCATCTTCGTTGCGCCCCAGGTGCTCCTGTAGTTCGCCCTGAAGCACCAGAAGACGAAGATCCTGTGGATGCTTGCGACGCAACAGTGCCGCCACTTCCAAGGCCCGCTCGGTTTCGCCTTCGCGCACATAGATATCGATCAGACCCAAAGGAATGGCCATGCTTTCGGAACTCAGATCCCACGCCGCGGCCAAGGCGTGCGAGGCGTCTTCCAAGCGATCGACATCGCTAAGTGCCTTGCCGTATAGGGCGAAAGCCTCCGCTGAGTGGGGCCGCTGCTCCGTCAGACGCTTGAAATAGGCAATCGCCTCTTCGGGTTTTCCCGAGGCACCCTGTAACCGTCCGAACAACTCCAGAAATTCCGCATTTTCCGGTCCCAAGGGCTCGGCATTTTTCAACACCTTTTCCGCATCCTTGTAGCGATGAACCGAAAACAACAGTCTGCCCTTTTGCAACCAAACGGTTTGTTCCGATGGATGTGCTTGTATCGCCTTGTCGAGCGACGCAAGCGCTGCGTCCATGCCCTCGGTTTCAGCCTGTACCTTGGCCATGCTCAATAAACCGTAGAGATTGTCAGGCTCCCTGTCCAGGACTTCGGAAAGTATTCGCCCAGCCTCATCAAAATGTGCATCGGCGATCTCCAGGCTCGCCATGTCAACCTTCACTGACAGGTAATCCGGCGCCATCAGAGAACAACGACGCAGGCTGGTTCGCGCATCGTCGCGTTTACCGGCAAAGACCTCTGCCACACCTCGCAAATGCCAGACCAGAGCCAGCTCGGGATGGTCGATACTGAAACCTGTCGCCAAAGTCACAGCTCGCTCGGTATCGCCAACGGCGATCGCCCCGCGCACTGCCAGGTAACGCGGACTGTTGAGCATTTCTTCCAATTCGACGAAATGGCTCAACCAGGCTTCCAGCTGGTCCGTGCCGGTCTTGGGCAATCCCTTGCGCAGTTCCTCATAGCCCGGCATCGCATGAATCCCGCGATTGCGTTCATCATCCAATCGTACAAGCGCTGCCGATAGATCGCCGGACACCAACTCCTCTCGGGCCGCCATCACACGCATCAACTCGCTTGCAGCCTCTGCCTCCGCCGCGGCCTTGACGGTTTCACTTGCCTCAGTGAACATACCCAGACGTCGCTCCAAGGCCGCCTTCAGGCGAATAGCGAGTTCGTTGTCAGGTACGATCTCCAAGTAGCGACGGATCTGATCGTAGGCGAGTTCACGGGTACCCAGATTCTGGTTAATCAGGGCAGACAGAAGCAGTGCGCCGGCGCGGCGGGGAACCTGGGCCAGAACCGCTTCGGCATATTCTCGCGCATCCTCCAAACGACCGCGCCGCAAAGCAAGCAGTGCATTGATGTATTTGTACTCAACAAGTTCGTCGCGCTGCTCCTTGGGTATCAAATCCAGCAGTCCGTCCGCCGCGTCGAGGTTATCCAGATAAAGCTCCGTCTTGGCGCTGGCGATGATGGCCGGAAGGTAATCCGGGCGACGGGCAAGGACTCGTCGAAAAGAATTGCGCGCCGATGACAAATCGCCAGCGCGAAAGTCGAGTTGTCCACTCACATACAGAGCCGCGGCCGAGTCAGGATCTCGGGAAAATGCCTGCCCCAGCCACAGTCGAGCCTCATCGGTGTTGCCTTGCACCATTTCCCATTTCGCAAGACACACCATGCTTGGCGCATCCTCGGGGCGGCGATCGTGAGCGGCTTTGAACAATTCGAAGGCGTTGCCGTCGTTACCGAGTGCCAAATGAGCCAAACCGCGCGCGCGCAAGATACCCGACACCGTCCGGCCATCGTCTTCCGGCAGCACCTCCAGGTCGGAAAGGAGTTCTTCAAATTGCTTTGATCCGAGCAAGGCTTCGGCCAAGTCCAGGATCAGGTCCGCACGGGTCGCACCCAGGGCAAGAGCCTTTTCCAACTCCATGGCGGCGGCAGTGAAGTCCCGCGTGCGAAGTTGCGCAAGCCCCAATCCCGTATGGGCGTCCCTATCGCCGGGGGCCAATCTCACGGCCTTCCGAAATTCGATTTCGGCAGTGACGTAGTCACCAGATCGGTAATAACGCGCACCGTTCGCCAAACGTTCCAACAACGTGCTTTCACCGGCATCGGCCAAACACGAAATCATGAACAGCAGGCAAGAGAGGCCCGCCAACCAACTACCCAATCGCCGCATTCTCCAGCCCCCCGTAGAAGCAAGACCTGCTCTTCCCGATCTGCCAACTACACAGGGCCGATCCTTGGTCCGCCGCAACCGTAAAACCGACAATCCCGGCCCTATTTAGGCCCTTTGAAAACTCTTGTCACGTCCCGACCGGCACAATACCGCCAATTTTTAACCGCACCCGAGCAAAGGTTATTTTATTTCGTCGCCGCTAACGCCCGAAGCGAAAATGAAACGCAACAAGGATGGTTGCCGAATTGCAGAAAATCTTCGAACCTGTTCAGCCGCCCGATACATGGCATTCGAGCCGCAGGTATCCGCAGCAGAGATGCCACAGCAAAGCCCCCAAGGAAAGCCGTCAAAGCAATTTTTCCAAGCATATATCCCGCGCCGGCGTCGTTTGCCTGATGGTAGACAAGATGAGTCAAGCGTCCATCTTAAAAGGCGCTGGACCATACTGAACAGAGGCCAACAAGCCCCGGTCAACCGATATTCCTGAGGCAGGGCGGATACTAAAACACCCGGAAGAATAGTTCCACAGTCGACCACTCCCGGCATCTCGGATTTGGACTGGTCCTCGGGAAACAGGACGTTGCCAAGACGAAAAGAAATTGAGGACTGCCTACCGGTTGGAACTGTCAGTATTTTTTTCAGGGTATTCCCCAAGTGACATAATTCCGGTTTTTTGTACCCAGAGACATCAAACTCGCCTTTCACCCAAAATAAAATAAATAACATATTGTTAATAAAGGTTATTTACAAATTTCGCCGCATTAGGAGAAACAATATCCATTGGATATCCCCCGGCAACAGGGTGTCAGAATTTTTAACAGGCATTTTCAACTCCTGATGTGGGCAGGCCCCTGTACTTGATAATGCCTTATAAATTAATAGCTTTCTAACATTCTAATTATTAGGTGCAAACTTTGCTTAACTGCCATCTAATTGATGAGCTTCCCGAGAAATAGCCGCGGACAGTACTCGGGGTAAGCCGGACGGTTAGCTGGGTTTACAACCAGCCAATGGAACACTCGCCTGTTTAGCGGCTCAGGCGAGCCGATCAATCACGAATCGATAGGAATAATAACCATGCAATCACTGCGCTTGGGAGTGATCGCGGCTGGCTTTTGCGCCGCGCTGGCGACGCACGAGGCTTCAGCCTTCGTCATCGATACCTTTGAGCACACACAGGCCGTCAGCGCCGTAGCGTCTGTGGGGTCGTCCACGGAATCACCGGTTTCCGGCGCCGTCTTCGCGGAACGAACCCTGTCGGCGACACGGGTTTCCGGGACGGGTAGCGTACAGGTGGGTATCAATGCCGCCGCCAGCGGTACTCTGGATTACGCCACATCCTTCGATACGCTGGGTTTCGCCACGATATCCTATACCGCCGCGGGCGGCGGCGACATTACTCCGGGTGCAGACCTCACCGCGTCCAACAGTCTGACTCACTTCGGCATTTCCATCATCAACGGCGATTTCCCGGTTGGTCTTACACTGACGGTTCGCGATACCGACAGTAACAGCTTTTCCATGCTTCAGAACTCCCCCGTCATGGCCTTGAATGACTTCGTGAGCTTTGAGTTTGCGGAGTTTCGCAGTGCAGGCGTGGATCTGCGTTCAGTGGAGTTTCTCAGCCTGCGGATCGAGAGCCCCAATCCCAATACCAATTTCGTGGCCAGCGAATTCCTTACCTTCCATGCGACAGCACCAACTCCCGGCACGGTGACACTGCTTGCCCTGGGACTGATCGGCATGGGAACTCTTCGCAAGTACTGACTTCAGCCTGAGGTGGCGGCTTGCAGGCCGCGGAAAATTTTACGTGTTGCATTATATGGTTCATTTCGGCGTCGATACGGTAGAATTTGGCTCCTGATCCGCCCAGGAGCCCGTTTCTGTGAAACTCAGCGTCGAACAATTTCGCGATTGGCCACACAAATCCGTCACCTTGCTGGGAATGTCCGGCGTCGGCAAGACCCGCCTCTCCAATATCCTCAGGCGTAGCGACTGGTTTCACTATTCCGGTGACTACCGCATCGGTACCCGCTACCTGGACGAACCGATCCTGGACAACATCAAGCAGCAAGCGATGCAGATACCCTTTCTGCGCGACCTGCTCAGGTCCGACTCCATCCACATCCAAAACAATATCGGCGTTGACCACCTCAAGCCCGTTTCCAGTTTTCTCGGCAAACTGGGCGATCCGGACGCCGGCGGCCTGCCACTGGATGAGTTCAAGCGCCGCCAGCGCCTGCACTTGGATGCGGAAATCAACGCCATGCGTGACGTGCCCGCCTTCATCGAGAAGGCGCGATCACTCTACGGCTACAGCAATTTCATCAACGATGCCGGTGGCTCACTGTGCGAGCTGGACAACGACGAGGTCATGGAAACACTCGATCGGCACACCCTGGTGTTATACATCAAGGCCACGCCGAATGACGAAAATACCCTGATCGAGAGGGCAATTTCGGACCCCAAACCGCTTTACTACCGAGAGGCATTTCTGGATGAACAACTGACGTTGTATCTGGCGGAGAAGGGTTTGGACTTTGTGGCCATGGTCGAGCCGGATGATTTCGTTCGCTGGGTATTTCCACGCCTGTTTCGCTCTCGGCTGCCCCGCTACCAGGCATTGGCGGAACGCTATGGCTACACGGTAAGCAGTTCATCGGTGGCCGCGATTCGCGATGAAAGGGATTTTCTCGCCATGATCGAGGACGTTTTGACCGATCCCCAACGTTGAGACGACAATCATGCCGCTGGTCGCCCACAATAATCTGCCCACCTTCGAACGCCTGCGCTGTGAGGGACAGACCATCCTTCCGCCGGGCCGAGCAATGCATCAGGACATTCGCGAACTTCACATCGGCCTGTGCAACATGATGCCCGACGCCGCCCTGGCAGCCACGGAACGGCAGTTTTTTCGTCTGGTCGGCCAGAGCAACCCCATTGCGCAGTTCTACATGCACCCGTTCACGCTGCCGCAGCTACCCCGTTCCGCCAAGGCCCGCAAGCATATCGCGGACTACTACGAGGATTTCGAACAACTGAAACGCGACGGGTTGGACGCACTGATCATCACCGGCGCCAACGTCACCCATGCGGACCTGTCCGACGAACCGTTCTGGGAGCCCTTGAGCGAAGTCATTTCCTGGGCCTGGGATAACGTCACCTCGACACTCTGCTCCTGCCTGGCTACCCATGCAGTGCTCCAACAGCGTCATCAGCAGCAGCGCCGTCCCCTGGGTTTCAAACGCTGGGGAGTCTATTCGCATAAGGTGGAGGATCGCGCCCACCCGCTGGTAAGCAACGTCAACACCCGCTTCGATGTGCCACACTCGCGCTGGAATGACATCTCGAACGTGCAATTCGAAACCGCCGGCCTAAAGGTGCTGGTTCGAAGCGCGGTGGCGGGAGTGCACCTCGCGGTGAGCGAGGATGGGTTTCGAACCGTCTATTTCCAGGGCCACCCGGAATACGACAGCGTCAGCCTGCTGAAGGAATATAAACGTGAGGTGACGCGCTATACCAAGGGAGAAGTACAGCAGTATCCACCGTTTCCGGAGAACTACTTCAGCCGAAATTGCCAGGCAATCCTCAATGAATATCGCATCCGCCTGGATACCGCACTCAATGACGGCCAGGTTCCACCTGAGCTGCCGGAGGATCTTCTCGCTTCCAGGGTAGACAACACTTGGCACGACAGTGCCGAGGCGGTGGTCGGCAATTGGATCGGCAAGGTTTACCAAGTCACCCACCAGGAGCGGGGTCTGCCGTTCATGGAAGGTGTCGATCCCAATGATCCCCTGGGATTGCGAATCGCAGATTGCGGGTAACAGCGCTCAGATTCAGAACATCGGTTTACCGGGCTACTGCCCGGCCCGGCTTGGCGAGACGATACGCGCTCCCTGCTCATCGACCAGCAGGACTCCCAGAGTGAGGTTGTCCCCGGCCCCCAGCACCGCAGCTCCGTGCCAACGAGTGCCTGGGGCAGGACGTTCTTCGGTATCCCGCACGCGCCATTGTTCGTCCTCGACTGTCAACTGGGACGCCGGCAGAAACACATCTGCTCCGGCCTCGCCATCCAACACACGCACATCCAGTGCCTGTTTCGGCAAGGGTTTGAAGGTCAACGCGCCACGGTGCTCCAAGGTCATGCTGTATTGTGCCAAACCATTCCCCAACGAATGGGGCGGTTCTGCAACAACGAACTCCCGGCCTTGAACAGCCAGCCGTCCACTGCCCACTTCGGCCCAGCCCGGTGGCGCCAGGAGATCCGCCGGACCGATCACACTATCCGGCAAGGCCAGCAGCCAACCGCTACGACGGGTGCCCCGCCAGGGGGTCCACAGGCTGGCATTACGCCAACTCAGGCTGGCCGGCGCCAACACCGGCCGGCCGGGGTTATCGGGGGAATACAGCGCAATGTTGGAGGACCATTCCAACCACTTGGGATCGGGTTCATCGAATAATTCGAAGCGCTGGCCATTGACCGCCGGTTCACCGGGATCTGCAGGCAATGCCAGGGCAACGCCCCCCTTGACCAAGGCATCCACCGAATCGATTCGAACCTGCACACCGGACCACAGGCCAGCGTCCACCTGCACACCCCCTGCCTTCCAAAAACGGGTCTTACGGCGTATCAGGCGCTTGTAACGCGGCTCTACATAAATCTTGACCGCCACGGAACCAGCATCCGGAGCGACACCCACAGAGAGGATCCGCCCCACTACCACCTGACGAAACATCACTGGTGCGCCACGCCGCAGTCCCCCACGATTGGCGGTGCGCAGATCCAGCTCCAGGCCGCCCGATTCCAGCAGGGCGAGAATCGGCGCCTCATCCAACCCTTCGAAACGATAGGCGGGGGAGCCATCGCCCGGAATCACCCGCAGATAATTGGCACCGATAACCGTTTCCAGGCCCGAGGCGCCGCTCAGATCCAATTCCGGCCGTACGATCCAAAACCGCGAGCCGCTACGTGCTAAATCCCTGCTGCCGGGCTCCAGACGCAGATCCACCCGAATCGAACGCAAGTCACTGTCCAAGGATACCGAGCGCACCCGCCCGACCACGATCCCCCGATGGCGCAAGGCATCGCCGGTTTTCAGTCCGTGGCCCTCGGAAAAACGAATCTCCACCGGTATGCCGCGCTGCATCCAGGCACTGTAGAACAACGCCCCCACCAGCACCGCTACCAGGAGCGGCACCAGCCACAATCCGGACCGCCTGCGTTTAGGCGCGGCAGCGGCCACAGGAAGCGCCGTTTCATCCATCCGATTCATTGCTCCTCATCCCACAGGGCGTGGGGATTGAATAACAGTCCGGCCAGCAAGCTCAGCAGTACCATCAGGGCGAAGGCCAGCAAGCCCGGACCGGCGTGAATGCTGACCAGATTGCCCAGTTTGACAAAGGCCACCAACACCGCCACCAGCATCACATCCAACATACCCCAGCGCCCTAATGCCTCCACCGCTCGATACATGCGGGCACGGGCCCGGTGACTGAACCCCTCTACCGAACCACACAGAATGTACAGGGTCAGCAGCTTTACAGGTGGAAGAATCAACGAAAACAACAGCACTACGCCACCCACCAGCCAGTAGCCTTCAGATAGCAAGGCAACCATGCCGGACCACAGGCTGTCCTCATGGTGGTGACCCAGGCGGTCGAGTTGCAGCAAGGGCAACGAGACCGCCGGCAGAAAAAGCATCAGCGCAGACAGCGCCAGCACTCTCGCCCAACTATTGCGCAGGCCAGAGGCATGTTTCAGAGGGGTTTCACAACGTGAACATAGCGCTCGCTGGTTTGATTCCATGAAAGGAAGCTGTTGTACCAAACCACAGCAATGGCAACTGGCGATGGGTGTGTTCATGCGGCGCACGCCATATCGATCGATGTCAGCCTTTGAGATCAGGGCGCTTTCAGGAAATTCCAAGGCCAGGCTGTCGAAAGTTGGCGTCTCGTGCTGACTTCGATCGAACAAGACTTGCGGTAAATCGCCAAGTCATCGAATTCTGTATCAAATGCTGCTCGCTACGCGACCGGGCAAATCTCGAAAATGAGTCTTTCCGTTTTCCCAAAGACTCGCATGCGGTGTTTTACCTCATTTACCGAGACTGCGTCGACTTTGCCAGCATTCCCGCCAACAAAATGCCGCACGTAATTACACTTGCAGGAATCAGCATCGCACGTATGCGCCGCCACTCGATTACCTTTCCAGCGCGCAAGAAGAGAGACAAATAAAAAAGGCTTAGCAACTGTAAATTGCTAAGCCTTTACATTTGGCGCGCCCGGAAGGATTCGA
>JAGRGI010000203.1:0-1220 GCA_020445565.1 Chromatiales bacterium | reverse complement strand
CCCATACTCCCTTAGCAGGGGAGCGCCTTCAGCCTCTCGGCCATCTCTCCAGATATCTCTGGCGCAGCAGGATACCCTTTTATTGGACTCGGGTACAGGTCCCTGTACCCGCATTTTTATACATCAGAAGAATTTTCCTGCTCTTGCTTAATGCGCAGGTAGATCTCCTCGCGATGTACGGCAATGTCCTTGGGGGCATTTACGCCGATGCGCACTTGATTGCCTTTAACGCCAAGGACGGTCACGGTGACGTCGTCACCAATCATGAGGGTTTCACCAACCCGACGGGTCAGAATCAACATTTTCCAATCTCCATGTCGCAATCGTTGTCAGCCTGCCCACTCAGCCCGACATCCAGAAGCGTGAGCACGCCCTGGATGTAACGGCAGTAGACGACGAAATCTTGAATGAACCAACCAAGCAATGTGTTTTTCTTGCTTCCAGTTGCGTTTCGCCCGGTCCCTAGCCCTGGGTTCACCAATGGGGGCAATGGCGGCTGTGCCAGCGCCTCTGTCGATGACCCGATGGACGCGGAAACTGCCTGTACCGCGCTCGGCACCTTCCCTCGCCAATGAACGACCCGCCGCAAACTACGGGGCCTCCGAGAGTTCGAAGGCCTGGTGAAGCGTACGCACCGCCAGTTCCAGATACTTTTCGTCTACCACTACGGAGACCTTGATTTCCGAGGTGGAGATCATGCGGATGTTGATCCCCTCTTGTGCCAGCGAGCGGAACATCTTACTGGCAATCCCCGCATGGGAGCGCATCCCGACACCTACCAGGGAAATTTTCACTATCCCGGCATCGCCGGTTACCTCACGGGCACCGAGTTCCCGCGCGACGCTCTGGAGGATCTCCAGTGCCCCGTCGTAGTCGTTGCGATGGACCGTGAAAGTGAAATCGGTAGTGTCATCCCGAGCGATATTCTGGATGATCATATCGACTTCGATATTCGCATCCGACACCGGGCTGAGAATGCGCGAGGCGACGCCTGGCTGATCGGGCACGCCCAGTAACGTCAGTTTGGCTTCATCCCGGTTGAATGCGATACCGGAGATCAGTGCCTGTTCCATTGAATGATCCTCGCTGGTGATCAACGTGCCCGGCCCCTCTTCGAAGGACGACAAAACGCGCAAAGGCACATTGTACTTGCTCGCGAACTCTACTGAGCGGATTTGCAACACCTTTGACCCCAGGCTGGCCATTTCCAGCATCTCTTC
>JAGRGI010000043.1 GCA_020445565.1 Chromatiales bacterium | reverse complement strand
CTTCGAGGATCAGGGCCTCCTGCTCCACCAGACGCAATGACGGCGTGTAGGCGCCGGCCAGACCGGAGCCGGATTGCAGCTTGCCGCGATTGAAGTGCCCCTGAGGGTCGACACGCTGTTTGTATTCATCGAAGGCGGCCAGCTTTTCCGGTTCCAGGTACTGGATCTTGGTGAGACCGATACCGTGCTCGCCGGAGATCACGCCGCCCAGTTCGGTGGCGATGGCCATGATGCGATCCACCACCCGGTCGGCCTGGTGCAGCATCAGGTAATTGTCGGAATGGACCGGGATGTTGGTGTGCACATTGCCATCGCCGGCGTGCATGTGCAGGGCGACGAACAGCCTTGCGTTGCGCTGCTTGGCGTGGATCTTGTCGAAACGCTGGCGAACGCCGTCCCAGTCCTTGCCGCTGAAGATCTCCGCCAGCCGCTGCGCCACCTCGCGCCGGTAGGAGATCACCAGATCGCGCCGTAGCAGCAGGTCGATGAGGCGGTCGCCGGCACGCAGGTTTTGCGTGTCCACACCGGCCAGATCCTCATCATCGGCCAGGGCCAGCCGTTCCAAGTCGTTGAGTATGGACTGCCAGCGGCCACGGATATGCTCAAGATGTTCCCGCGCCGCATCGCGCTTGGCGGTGAGAATCGCCTGGTCCTCCTCGCTGTCGGCGAAGTCCTCGGCCTGGCGCCGCTCGGACAGATCACCGGACAGATAGTCCAGCACCGACTCGACAATGGCGATCTTGTTGGCGATGGACTGTTCGATGTTGATGCGTTCGATGGCGGTGTTGTAGTCGTTGAGCCGATCCAGGGGGATCACCACGTCTTCGTTGATCTTGAAGGCGTTGGTGTGGGCCGAGATAGCCGCGGTGCGGGCACGATCGACCCAAAAGCGCTTGCGCGCTTCGGGGCTCACGGCGATAAAACCCTCACCGTCGCGGGCATTGGCCAGCCTGACCACCTCGGCGGCAGCGGCGGCCACGGTGTCGGCGTCATCGCCGGCAACGTCTGCCAGCAAAACCATTTTCGGGCGTTCACGTCGGGGGGCCTTGGTGGAGTAACCGACCGCCTTCACATAGCGTTCGTCCAAATGTTCCAAACCTGACAGCACCACCCCTTCCCTGGCGTCCAGGAAGTCCTTCACCTCCACGATAGCGGGTACCGCACGGGACAGGTCGGTACCGAAAAACTCCAGACAAACGGTACGGATATGCGCCGGCATGCGATGCAGGATGAAGCGGCCGGAAGTGATCAATCCGTCGCAGCCTTCCTTCTGTACGCCGGGCAGGCCGGCGAGAAATTTGTCGGTGACGTCCTTGCCCAGACCCTGTTTTCGGAAGCTGGCACCGGGCAGAGTAAGAATCTCGGCTTCAGCCTTGGGTGTCTTGCCATCCGATGCGTAACGGCTGATGCGAAAACGCACAGTCTCCTGGTCGTGAATCTTGCCCAGGTTGTGATCCAGACGCTCCACCTCCAGCCAGTCGGCGTCGGGTGTCACCATGCGCCAGGAAGCCAGGTTGTCCAGGGCGGTTCCCCACAGCACGGCCTTCTTGCCGCCGGCATTCATGGCGATGTTGCCACCGATGGTTGAGGCATCCTGGGAGGTGGGGTCCACGGCAAACACCAGGGCGTTGGCCTCCGCCAGCTCGGACACGCGTTTGGTGACCACGCCGGCGCCACACAGCACCGTAGGTACCGCGCCATCCACACCCGGCAACAGGTGCATCTCCACCGGTTTGAGCTCTTCGAGTTTTTCGGTATTGATCACCGCCGTGCGCCAATCCAGCGGTATGCCGCCGCCGGTGTAGCCGGTGCCACCGCCGCGCGGGATGATGGTCAGTCCCAGCTCGATACAGGCCGCCACCACGGCCGCCATGTCCTCTTCGCGATCCGGGGCGATCACCACAAAGGGGTGTTCCACGCGCCAGTCGGTGGCGTCGGTGGAATGCGAAACCCTGGCCAGACCGCCGAAGTCGATATTGTCCTTGCGGGTGACCTTGGCCAAGCGTTTGAGGGCCTTCTGGCGCAGAACCCGCTGGGCCTCCAGCCGATCCTGAAAATCGTTTACCGCGTCCCTGGCCGAGGCCAGCAGACGCAGGGCCAGATCGTTGCCGTCCGCCCGGTCTTCCACACCCTGGAGGCGGTGGCAAAGAGCATCGACCAGGGCCTTGCGCCGACCGGGGTTTTCCAGCAGATCGTCCTGTAGATAGGGATTGCGATCCACCACCCACATATCCCCCAGGACCTCAAACAGCATGCGCGCCGATCGGCCGGTGCGGCGGGAACCGCGCAGTTCCTCCACTACCTGCCACAGCGCCTCACCCAGGTAGCGAATGACGATTTCCCGATCGGAAAACGAGGTGTAGTTGTAGGGAATCTCGCGAATGCGAGGCTTGGGTGTCTGGGTCATGAATTGTGGGCCTGCATCCCGGCAGCCAGGCCGGGCGGTCACGGAAGAGCGGAAAGCCGGTAGCCTAATCGCGCCCCGGATGCAACGCAACCGCGGATTACGGCAATCCGCGGCATCCAGAACCACCGTGGGTACGGTGAGCCGTCCAAACCCATCACGGCGACTCGTTCCCTAAACCACGGCACGCACAAACAGGGAAACGCCGATAGCGATCACCATCACCGCAGCCAATCGATTCAGCCATTGGAAGGCGCAAGCGTTGCCCACCCGTTTTCCGACCCTGCTGGCAATCAGCGCGTAAACCAATTTTGGGGTACCGACGGCGAGGATAGCGGTGAACATCAACAGCGCCGCATCCATTGCACGCATGGCCTGCAGATCGAGAAACAAGGGGAAAAATCCGAGATAAAAAAGGATGGCTTTTTGATCGCCCAGGGTGATGGACAGGCCGATCAAAAAACTGCTGGCGCCGGATCGGCCGCCTGGAGGCTGCGCTGACGCGGCGCGGCCGGCGGAACGCCACAGGCTGACACCGACCCAAAGCAGATAGGCACCGCCAACAATCTCCACCAACACGAAGTAACCGCCCAGGGTATTGACGAGGACCGCCAGTCCGAACAGGGCAAACAGGATGAACAGCACGTCCCCGACGACGATGCCGGCAGCGGTGAGTGCACCGTGGGCAAAACCAAAGGTGGCAGCACGGGCGGAGACGGTGAGCACGCTTACACTGGGTAGCGATGCCAGCGCCGTCATGGTACCGAACAGGGCGACAAGCTGGGCAAGATCCAGTGCCCCGGTCGGCGCCACCGACTCAAGCCCTCAACTCACCGCGCAGGGTGGTGACGGCACGACCGGACAGCCGAACCCGCCCATCTTGCAGCTCGACACCGACTTCACCTCCCCGTGCCGATGCCTGAAAGCCCACCATCTCGCGCTTGCCAAGGATCGCCCCCCAGTAAGGCGCAAGCAGGCAATGGGCCGAACCGGTGACCGGATCTTCGTTTATGCCGACCCTGGGGCCGAAGAAACGGGAAAGAAAATCGAAACCGGCATCGGAACCGGGAGCGGTAACACAGACACCACGTGTTTCGATGGAGGCCAGCCGATTAAAATCGGGTGCTAGCGTGCGAAGCTGCTCGGCATTTTCCAGCACCACGAGCAGATCTTCCCGGCCTTTTCGCACTGCGCTCGGATCAACCCCCAGCGCCTCAAACAAGCCTGGTGGAGAATCGACTGCTGTCGGCGGGTCGCTGGGGAAGTCCAGAAAAATGCGATTGCCGGCACGCTCGGCGCTGAGCACGCCACTGCGCGTATGGAATCGCAAAATATCATCGCTGGCGTTGAATTCGGTCCACAACGCATGGGCGGATGCCAGCGTCGCGTGCCCGCACAGACTGACCTCGACGCGTGGAGTAAACCAGCGCAAGGACCATTCCCCCGAATCGCGCGGAACCAGAAAGGCGGTTTCAGACAGATTCATCTCCGCCGCCACGGCCTGCATCCAAGCGTCATCGGTTTCAGCATCCAGCACACAAACGGCCGCCGGATTGCCGCCATAGGGACGATGGGTAAAGGCATCAACAACGACAATGGGCGGATTCACAGACTTTTCCTCGGGCTATCTTCGCCCACCGAACAAGGACCCCAAAATACCGCGAACGATCTGACGGCCAACTTGGGTGCCGACGGTACGGGCGACGCTCTTGGCCAGGGTTTCCAGAACGCTCTGGCGACCGTTCCCACGGGATCTCTCCTTTTCTGCGGCCTTCTCCTCGGCCTCCCGCGCGGCCTCGGCTGCACGCTCCTCGGCCCGTTTTGCCAGGATCTCATAGGCAGATTCCCGATCCACCGCTTTCTCGTAGACCCCGGCGACCAAAGAATCGGACAGGGCCTTTTTGCGTTCTGCGTCCGTGATCGGTCCGAGTCGGCTCAAAGGCGGGGCGATCAGCGTGCGCTGCACGATGCCGGGACTGCCGTCGGCATTCAACACGGAGACCAGCGCCTCGCCCACCTTGACCTCCATGATGGCCTGTTCGGTATCCAGCTTCGGATTGGGGCGGAAGGTCTGTGCCGCGGCCCGCACGGCCTTCTGATCCTTGGGAGTGAAGGCGCGAAGGGCGTGTTGCACGCGATTGCCCAATTGGCCGAGCACGCTTTCGGGAATATCCAACGGGCTCTGGGTGACGAAATACACACCCACGCCCTTGGAGCGGATCAGGCGCACGACCTGTTCGACCTTGTCCAACAGGGCCTCGGGGGCGTCGTCAAAAAGCAGATGGGCCTCGTCAAAGAACAGGACCAGGCGCGGTTTCTCCGGATCGCCCACCTCGCGGAGTTGTTCGAACAACTCCGCCAGCAGCCAGAGCAGGAAAGTCGAGTAGACCGCCGGCGTATTGATGAGTTTGTCGGCGGCCAGGACGTTGACGACACCGCGTCCTTTGGCGTCGGTCTGCATCAGATCTTCCAGCGTGAGCGCCGGTTCGCCGAACAACTGCGCCGCGCCTTGATCTTCCAGCTGTATCAATCGCCGCTGAATCGCGCCCACGCTGGCCGGCGACACGTTGCCGTATTCGCTGCGAAGCTCCTGGGCGTTTTCGGCAACGAACTGCAACATGGATTTGAGGTCCTTGATGTCCAGCAGCAGCCAACCGTTTTCGTCCGCCACCCGGAAGGCGATGGTCAGCACGCCTTCCTGGGTCTCGTTGAGATTGAGCAAACGCGCCAGTAGCAAAGGACCCATGTCCGAAATCGTGGTGCGCACCGGGTGGCCCTTCTCACCCAAGACATCCCAGAAGGTGACGGGGGTACCGGCATAGTTCGCTTCCATCCCCAGCAGCTCGAGGCGCTCGGTCACCTTCCTGTTGCCGCCGCCGGGCTGGCTGATGCCGGAAAGATCGCCTTTCACGTCGGCCAGGAAAACCGGCACCCCAAGATCGCTGAAGGCATGGGCCAGACGTTGCAGGGTGACCGTTTTGCCGGTACCCGTGGCACCGGCAATCAGACCATGCCGATTGGCCATGCGCGGTAGCAGGTGGATGATCTCTTCGCTCTTGCCGACGATGATGGGATCTGCCATGGGTCTCCTCCGGGTTGCGTCGGGGCAACGCTACCCCAAAGCCTCAGCGGGGAGCAAGCAGACAGCGGACGGAAACCCCCGGCAAACCGCAGTGCCGCAAAAGCGCGCGGAATCAACCAGGGCAAGCTGAACCGACGGGATTCCTGCGGGGCCGGGCAACCCCGAGCTTTCGAACGCCGGTCCCTGGCGTATCCGTACCGAAGGAGACCTTAACGATCAATACAGGGCGATCAGGCTACCGTCTTCGCGAATCACCAATTGGTTGCGCAGATCGAAGGGCGGAGACGAGTCGACGATGCTCACCACATGAATCCGGTTGATCTGGCGGATCTTGCCCACGGCGGTATTGGCAGGACCAAGGCGCGCCACCCACAGACGGGCCAGCACACCTGCCCTGGTCTCGTTGTCGATCGGCTGGCCGGCAATGTCGGTGGGCAGGTCATCCAGCGTGATTCCCGCGTAGTAGCCGCGCCGCTGCTGCGATGCGCTCGATTCAGTTTCCGGCGGCTCGGCGGCGGTCACCTGCCCCGGCGGATAGAGGGTCACCTCGCCATCAGCTCCCGGCATCACCGTCCAGCCCTTTTTCTCCAGCGCATTGCGCAAACCATCCACCATCTTCCCGTCCAGGGGGATATCCAGCGCCGTGACATCCGCCGTTGGCGCCGCTTCATCCGGTTCGGCCACATCGGCAGGCCCTGCCGCGGGCGGGGCGTGGCCGCCACCGACGGGGATCAACAGCGTTTCCCCCTGCGCGTTGGTCTCTACGCGCCAACCCCGTTCTTTGAGCAGGGCCTTGATATCTGGCGTCGGCGCACTCGGCTCGTCCTCCTGTGAAGAGGATACGATTGGTTGGTGGTAGAAACGATTACCTTCGGCGTCGGTTTCCATTCGCCAACCCTGCTCCTGCAGCAGGCCCGGCAGATCGCTGGCGGCAACGGTATCGGAGGGCGCTTCGGCCGCGGCCTGGACCGCCCCGAGTATCATCACCATGACCAGGGCGTACAATGGGAGTCTGCCCGGGATAAAGCGGCATTTAGCCACACCGGTGAAACGATGCATGGTATCACTCCTCCTCGATAGCCCGGCGTGGAGGGCCTATCGGTTCATGTTTATTTGCTCGGGAGAACGTATACGCCGGCTTTGGGCACGGCGAATGGCCGCCACCACAAGAATTTTGCGTGCGCAGGGCAATTGCACTGCCGGCAGGATTTTTGCAACGTGTGTGCCAAGCACTGCCGAATATGTCCCCGTAGGTGACATAGGCGGCGGCACGCCCGCCGGCATTTGGCCGGCAAGACTCAACAAACTGAAAAGAAAAATAAAAATTCGCTTTCGCCGGGGACTTTAACGGTACGCTCGCGGGACATGCGGCGGCCGTAAAAGGGTCTTCAAGGCGACAGAGCGATCTCCGGGAGCGCGACTCGACATGTCAAAATGGCAGAAAATCCTCTCCAGCCGCCGCCAAATTGGCAGGCTTTCACCCCGGAATATGTCATGCCTCGCCAGCCGATAGTGGATTGCTCAAGGGTATCGCCATGTCTCTACTGGCCTGGGTTGACAGCAAACTCAATCGCAAATTTCTGCTTGGCAACGTCGCCGGGCTGCTGATCAGCTCCCTGGTGTTCCTGGTGCTGTACCTGGGCATGTACGAGGAACAGATCGCCGGCGAGCGCAGCAACGCGGCCAATCAGGTAAGTCAGATACTGGAAACCTCGCTGGAAAACGCCATGCTTAACCAGGATCTCGACGGCCTGCGCCACATCGTCGATCGGTTGGGCGAACAAAGTGAGATTGGCAACGTAATGATTCTGTCGCCGCTGGGCGAAGTCCGGTTCAGTTCGACGCGGCCCTTGCTCAACAGGCACTTCGATACCGAACACGATGCCACATGCCGCAGCTGCCACGCTCTGGAGGAACTCCCGCGGAGCGCGTTCCTGCAAAACGAGGCGGGCGAGCACGTGCTGCGCAGTGTGAAGCTCATTCGCAACAAGCCACAATGCGCCGCCTGTCACGGAACCGTCGACGAGCACCCCTACAATGGCATCCTGATAGTCGACTACGATGCGCAGCCGATCCAAGCCAAGGCGACGCACACCACGTTGGCCCTGATCGCCGCCGGATTGTGTGTGCTCGCCATCGTCATCACCGGAGGGGCTTGGTTCATGAACCGGTTCGTACTCGTCCCGGTGAACAAGCTGCACCGCACCAGCCGTGCCTTGTCCGAAGGCAGGCTGCAATCGAGGGTGGACATTCCCGGCCGCGATGAGTTCGCCGAGCTTGGTGAGTGCTTCAATCATATGGCGCAGAGCCTGGAAAAAAGCCTCGCCGAACTGCGAGAGAAGGAGGAGTTCCTCCAAGGACTGGTGGACGCCGTACCGGACGGATTGCGGGTGATCGACGAAAACTACCACATCGTGCTCGCCAATCGCGCCTACTACCAACAACTGGGACTGGATGGCGAAAACCGTCCCGCCTCGACCTGTTACGCCTCCAGCCACGGCCGTTCGGAACCCTGCGCCCCCACACTGGTGAGCTGTCCGCTGTACGAGCTGCGCCGCAGCAATGAACCGGTCAATAGCGTCCACCAACATCGCCGATCCGACGGAGGCTCGATGGAAGTAGAGGTCTACGCCGCCCCCATGGAGGTTCGTCGCGACGGCATGGTGCGGCGCTATGTGGTCGAATCGGTGCGCGACCTGGACACTGCCGTTCAGTATTCCCATGAACAAAAGCTCTCCGAGATCGGACGGCTGGCCGCGGGCGTCGCCCACGAGATCTACAACCCCCTGACGTCGGAGAAGATGTTATTGTCTTCGTTGCAGACCTTGCGAGACCCGCAAGACAAACACTATGACGAAGTGGGCAAGTGCCTGCACTTGGTCCACAAAGAGATCGACCGCTGCGTGGACATCACCGGTCGCCTGTTGAAACTGAGTACTCACAGCGGTACCCAGGTACAAATCGTGAACATGAACCAGGCGGTTTCGGAGACCTTCTCTCTGCTCCAGGGCGAGGCCACGCAACTGGGCGTTTCCGCAGTACAGCGGTTGGACCCCTCCAACCCCAGGATATTGGCGCGCGAGGGCGATTTCCGCATGGTGGTACTCAACCTGGTGCAAAACGCCTTCCACGCCATGGGTGCCGGCGGTCGTTTGACGCTCACCACCGAACGCGCGGATGGCCGCATCCTATTGTCTGTCGAGGACACCGGTGTGGGCATTGCCGACAATGACCGGCGGCGGATTTTCGACCCCTTCTTCAGTCGACGCGCCGACGGCGTGCGCGGCACCGGTCTGGGGCTTGCCATTTCACGAGCCAGCGTCGAACGCGACGGCGGCACTATCGGCGTGAGCAGCGAACTGGGCAAGGGATCCATTTTTACCGTGAGTTATCCAGATCCAGAGGTTTGAGAAGGCATTGTCCGAGCAATCCGAACAAACGTGGAAACCGCATATCTACGTCATCGAAGACGACAATCTGCTGCGGCGGGTAATGACCACTCAACTCGGAGCAATGGGTTACCGCGTGGAATCCGCCGCCAGTTGGAGTGAAGGAATGGCGTATCTCGACCGCCATTCCGTCGATTTGGTCATCACCGATGTGCAACTCCCCGACACCAACGGCCTGGAGATGCTACCCGAGCTGGTACAGGATCAACCGGTCATCGTGCTGACGGCCTTCGCCTCCGTGAAGGATGCTGTTCAGGCCATGAAGCGCGGGGCGGCGGAGTATTTGGTCAAGCCCGTGCACCCTGACGAACTGGAATTGATCGTGCGCCGCGTGCTGGAGAATGCGGCACAGCGGCGCGATCTGCAATTCTGCCGCCGCGCGATCAAGCGGCAATCCACTCGCCGCATGGTTGGCCTGAGCCAACGCCTGACGGAGCTGAACAATCTCATCGATGCCGTCGCCCCTTCCGATATGACCGTGCTGGTTCAGGGCGAAAGCGGGGTGGGTAAGGAACTGGTGGCCCAGGCCATCCATGATCGTAGCGAGCGCCGCGAACGCAGTTTCGTTGCCGTCGATTGCTGCACACTACAGCAGCAGTTGTTCGAATCCGAACTGTTCGGCCACGAGCGAGGTGCGTTCACCGGGGCCAACGCGCAAAAGAAGGGACTGATCGAAAGCGCCGAAGGCGGTACCTTGTTTCTGGACGAGATTGGCGAGATCGAGGCCAGTATTCAGGCCAAGCTCTTGCGCGTGTTGGAGACCGGACAGTATCGCCGGGTCGGCTCGACGCGAGATCGAGTGGTCAATGTTCGGGTAGTGGCGGCAACCAACCGGGACCTGGAAAAAATGAGCAAGGAAGGAACGTTTCGGCCAGACCTCTACTACCGACTCGGCGCATTCGTGGTGGAAGTTCCTCCCCTGCGCGAGCGACGTGACGACATACCGGAATTGGCCGATCACTTCATGCGCGATCACGATTTTTCGCGCAGAATCGACAAAAAGCTCAGCAAAGCGGCATTACAGAACCTACTCAACTACGACTGGCCAGGAAATATTCGGGAACTGAAGAACGTCGTCGAACGCGCCATCATTCTGTCGCGCGACGCGGTGGAAATTCTCCCCCAACATTTAGGCCAGTGCAGCACCAAGGGAAATCACGGCGCCATGATCAACCTCGAATTCGATCATGAACCCACATTGGAAGAAATCGAAAAGGTCTACCTCTCCATGGCGATGCGGCGCCACGGCGGGCATCGTTCGCAAGTCGCCCAAACCTTAGGTGTCAGCGAAAGAAACGTCTATCGCTTGATCGAAAAACACGGCCTGAAAGACTGACCCGACACTTCACTTGCCAACGCGAACGACTCAGGTTTTCGGTGTGCCCATCGCCGCAGGGTCTCTTCCCTGAAATCCCCCCTCAATCCTCACGATTTTCCACATAACTCTCTCGGCTACTGTCTATTTGGCAGGCGTTTCAACTATGACGCCACCCAAAGAAAATCGCCACTCATTCCCAGGCGAATGCGAAAAGAAAACCGCTAAACAACCAATAACTCAGCAGCTTAGAAGGTCCCGTGATATCCACCGGTTCCTCCGAAGGAAATGCAGAACACGCCGGACCAGGACAAAACCCTTTTCAATAACATCCGTACCGGGAAGACTCGCCTGACCATTTGGCAGAAAACCGTATGGCTACAACCGACGTCAACGAAGCAGAAAAATAAAATTATTGTTACATAACATGCGGTTAAAAACGCAAACCTCATTCTGGCACACGCGTTGCTCTACCAGGGAAAAGCGCTGCGAAAAACGGCGCACATAACAAATGCATCGAGGAAAAAGCAACTATGAAGCCGATCAAAACCGCAACGATGGCATTGCTGTCGCTCGCCTCTCTGAGCGTCGGCACACCATCGCCGTGTGCCGAGTTGCCAGTGGCCGGCACAGCGCCCTATCAACGCCCGCAAGGAGCTCCCGTTATCACGACCTTCGCAAAAAACGGCGCTTGGTATGAACGGGCTTTGCACGGAATCACCCGACCTTATCCGGCCAGCCTGCGGTTTCTCGAAGACCAAGGCGCCTGGCACACACCGTTCAACCACCCGGGCATGACGGCTCCTTACGACATTCGTGGTTGGCACCACAACTGAATCTGTTCCTCAAGGTCTGCCATCCCACGGCAGTGTCACAAATCCCGTCGATCGTTTGGATCGTTGGGCAACTCAATGAGGCGTGTCAAAAAGCCTCGAACAACCTCACAACGAGTGAGGAGGAGTGAAGAAATGAAAGCACCTAATCGAATGCGCATGTTGGTCAAAGGCACCGCCGCCGCCGTGTTGAGCGTGCTGTTTGGCTCCGCATCCGCCAGCATGTCGGGCATGAGCGGTATGGAAGGGATGGGCGGCATGTCCGGCATGTCCGGCATGGGTGGGATGAGCGGCATGTCAGGGATGGGCGGCATGAGTGGTATGTCCGGCATGGGCGG
>JAGRGI010000202.1 GCA_020445565.1 Chromatiales bacterium | reverse complement strand
GCTCTTAAAGATCTCATGCTTCGAGGTGCTTGCCTCGTCAGCGGAGCGCGTATGATACGCTACTCGATTTCGGCGTCAAGCCCTTTCGAAAAACTTTTTATTCGGTCCGAATCGCGGTTTTTCGAATCCCCGCACAGCGCCTGCGTTTGCTTGCGTTGTGCCCCTGAGGAGCCGCGCATTATACGGATGGTTTTGGGGCGGTCAACGGCTTTTTTGAAATTATTTTGAAATACTTTTGAGCTCATGAATAAGGCCAAAAGTCAACGAAATCCCAGGACCGAGCGATCGGCCACCGCGCTGCCCGGCGTGATCCGCAAATATGAGGACAATCAGGTACAGCACCTCTCCCTCCTGCTGCACCTTAGCTACCCATGAGGCTATCCACCTGAAGTGCGACTCGTTGCTCTCCATCAGGCCGCCGCTAGAGTATGGAATTCCACGTAGGCCGGCATTCGTCGCCGCACACCAAATACTGATTCCAAATACCGCATAGAGGTATGAGCGAGAGAAATACAACCGGGCCTTGACGACAGGGACGACATCCGCCTAGTCTAACCTCATGATCGAACGGACAGACATCCTCGATACCAAGCCTTGGCTGTGCTGGCGCCTGCCGGCACGCCGCTGCTGTTTGATCTCGCTTTAAGTCAGATTTCCCCGGCAGCCGCGCATCCCGTCGCGACTGTCCCCTGCCTCTACATTCGCTTCTGGATTCACGGCTACCCCAAACGGAGCTAACCGTGAACATCACCATTCACCAACGACAAGCATTGTTGGGTAGCGCCTTGGTCATACTCGGGGCTATCGGCTTCTCAACCAAGTCCATACTCATCAAACTGGCCTATGCGGACAGTGCCCCGGTGGACGCTATCACGCTGATGGCCCTTCGCATGCTGATGGCGTTGCCTTTTTTTCTGGCCGTGGCGCTGAGCGGCCGGGAGCCTCGCCAAACTGCCCACAACGGACTCGATTGGAGTGTGCTCGTACTGCTGGGGCTGCTGGGTTACTACATGGCCAGTTTCCTGGACTTCAGCGGCCTGCAGTACATCTCCGCCGGGCTGGAACGTTTAATCCTGTTCCTTTACCCCACCATCGTGGTACTGCTGACGGCCTTGCTCTACCGACGCCCGATCGGCAAGGCGCAAGGGGCGGCCCTTCTGCTGAGCTACGCGGGTATTGCCCTGGTGTACGCGCACAGCCCCCACCAGACCTCACCCCATTTTCATCTGGGCGCGGCCCTGGTGTTCGGCAGCGCCCTTACCTTCGCGGTTTTCATGGTGGGCAGCGGCCACTACATACCCCGCTTCGGGGCCAGGCGATTCACCGCTTACTCCATGACTATCGCCTGCCTGGCCACCATCATCCATTTCGCCGTGGAGCGACCGCTTGCCGACCTGCTGGTGTCCCAGCGGGTCTTTTACCTGGCTGCCCTGCTGGCGGTGTTTTCCACGGTACTGCCCTCATTCCTGGTGAGTGCGGGGATCAAACGCATCGGGGCGGACAACGCGTCCATCGTCGGAACCGTTGGACCGGTGGCGACGCTGGGAATGGCCTACTTCATTCTCGGCGAGACCCTGAGCGGTTACCAGCTGGCGGGTTCAGCCTTGGTGCTGGCGGGGGTGACGGTGGTGAGTATTGCAAAAAGGGGCTGAAACCTGCGAACCGGCATTTCGGGATAGCACCAACAGGTGGTCCGCAGGTTAAGCATCCCCCGGACATGACGGGTTCCATGGATCAAACATCATTCGTTGCGAACACCCATGTTGATGATGAGCAGGAAGACGGCAAAGATCAGGGCACCGCTCAGGAGTACCAGAACACCCAGGATGATCGCCTGATTGCGTTCGAAGAACCCGCTTTGCGGCGCGATGAGACGAGCCCGGGCCAGCAGATCACCCGGAACACGGAGCCCCAGTGTGGCCATTTCCGTTTCGTTAAAGACAAACTCGTTGGGACTACCCAAAACCGGGGTAAGGTCACGCAACGGGGTACCTCCCCACCAGGCGAGCAGCAGGCCGGCTGCCGTCTCCCCTTGCTTGACAGAACTGGTGACGTAGCCACCCTGAACGCCTGGCAACAGGTAAGCGTCCTCCATACTGATGATCACAGCCCGCGTCGCACCGCGTATGCGGGAGACAATCTCCGGCAGGGATAGCGGTTCGCCGTTCTCCGAGCGGATTCCCCCCAGTGTGGTAAGCAACACGGGGACATCAGGATGTTTGACCAACTCTGCTCGAATCTCGGCACTGTCGGCACTGGCGACGTAGTGAACGACGAGACCCGGCCGCTGTGCGACAGCAGACCGCACTTCAGTGGCGATGGCCTGGTAGGTGTTGGAGGCGTCTCCTACGACGATGAGCTCCGTATCCTGTCCCACCAGTCGTTGCAGCAGATCAATGTTACGCAGTACGTCCTTTTTCTCGAACACCCCGGTAACCAGGTTCTCGTCCAGCTTTTTGATCATGCCGAAGTCGTTGACGCCGGAAAAAAACACCGGCACATCGGACAGCATGGCATTGAGGTATTCCAGGGCGAATCGCAGGGCATTATCGTCAGTCACGTAGACCGCATCAATGGCAGTGGGGTCATACTTGTCAATGATGAACTGCGCATATAAGCGCGCATAGTCCGGCGTCCAAGCACGCCGCTTGGTGTTGAGGTACTCCGTGCTGATATGAGCGGGAACCTCGAGTTCTTGTTGCAACCGGTCGACAAATCCTCGGTGTTGTCCCAGGGTCCAGGGGTATTCCTGACTATAGGAGTGAACCGCCAAGACATGCAGCTTACCCGTCGCGCCCACGACAGGGACCCACAACAACAAACCGAGACAAATCAATTTGATTCCCACCAGGGGTCGATCGATCATCGCATACCTCGTCTTAGAGCCCTGCCGTTGACCTGTGTACCACACCACACAAATAGTGCCGCCACGAGACGTCGACATGACACACCGACAGGGAACGACGTTTTGCCACGCTTTCAGCATAGGCACTGATACGTAGCGATAAAATCATCAACATCGCGCCGCGCCCATCGCCGCGCACTGACATTCCGTGCGCCGAAGAGGGCGGACAGGGACATCCCAGTCGCTCATAGCGTCAAATTACCACAGCCCCAGGAGCAACGACTTGCAGAACGCCTGCCACTTCCCTGTCCACATCATTGAGAAATAGGCGGGCGCGCTGTTCAGACAAGCCCGTTGCTTCCCAGGCACTGGGTTCCACCTCACTCTTGCACTCGACGATATAGCGACCGGCCTCGGCGGAGTTGGCTAGGGAGTTGGCAATGTGCACGACATTGACCTCGCGGACAAAATCGGCTGGAGCCCTGGCAGGCTCGTGGTGCCAATGAACCACGGCGCGCAGGCTGTCCGGCAACTTCCACATTTCCATCAGGGCATCCCCCACCTCGGCATGAGTGAAGCCGATCACCTCCTTTTCCATCTCATAGATACCGCCATCGGTGACCGGCGCACTTTCCAACACCTGGCGGGAATGATCGGGCATGCGGCTGTACAAGACCAGATGCCCGACATCGTGCAACAGGCCCGCCACGAACATCCGCTCGCCGTGCAGGATGCCCGCCTTGGGTGACAGCATTCGCGCCAGCAGGGCGGCATAGACACTGTGGTACCAGAACGTAGACATATCAACCAAGTCATTGGGAATCTTACGAAACACATCCGCCGCGGACATGGCAAGGATGATATTTTGCAGTTCCGTGCGACCAATCAGTGAGATGGCATGGCTAACCCGGTCAATCCGCATCGGGCGGGCGAAATAGGCACTGTTAACCAGCTTGAGCAGGCGTGTGGTCAGTGCCACATCGTATTCCACCACTTTACCCAGTTGATCAACCGTGCTTTCCGGATCGTCAAGCAGTTCCTGGGTACGAAAATACACTTCCGGCAGCGACAGGAGTTCCGCCACATCGCCTACCAAATCTTGCGGGGTCATGAGATCGGTTCCTCCGGCATACACTCGGGTCAGTTCGCCCGATATGTCGGCAGGCGCACGGAAAACGTGAGGGCCGTGAATCGTGCGCCGGACTGGCGATGATGCCGTTAGGATTGGTAGGATGCTGCCTCATCACCGCATACGGCAGGCCCGACCATGTCCAATGTCGTCATTTACACCACCGCCATCTGTCCCTACTGCATTCGTGCCAAGGCCCTGTTGCAGCGTAAGGGGGTGGATTTCAGCGAAATTCGCATCGACCTTGACCAGGACAGCATGATGGAGATGTTGCAGCGCAGCCGCCGCCAGACCGTGCCCCAGATCTTCATCGGAGACTTCCATGTGGGTGGATACGACGATCTGGCCGCCCTGGACCAGGAAGGCGAATTGGATCCCCGACTGGGTCTGAGCCCCATAGACGACTCCGCACCCACTTGACGCCGTGGAAACCGGCAGCGAGCGTATGCGCCTGGACAAATGGCTCTGGGTAGCGCGCTTTTTCAAGACCCGCAACCTTGCCCAGGAAGCTATTGAGGGCGGCAAGGTGCATATCAACGGTCAGCGCAGCAAACCCGGAAAAGAGGTAGGCCCCGGATCGATGGTCTCCATCCGCAAGGGTGAACAGCATTGGGAGGTGGAGGTTTTGGGCTCAAGCAAGCAGCGCCGACCGGCCAATGAAGCCCAGCAGTTGTACCGCGAGACCGATGCAAGCCTTGAGGCCCGCGAAAAGGCTGCGGAACTGCGCCGGCTGGCCGCACAGGATCCGAGCCTGGGTGCACATCGGCCCAGCAAGCGTGACCGACGCCAGATGGAACAATTCACCGAACGCCGCAAACGCTGAAGCCATGGACGACAAGGAATTCAAGAAGACGCTGAATAAGGTCAACGCCCTGCCCTGCGTTTTCGAGAAGGCCATACTCGCCCTGCATGGCCGTTGCAGCTTTGCGGTGCGACGCTACATCGGCGAACGTGAGGCCGTGGGCTGCGGCTCCGAAGCAGCGCAGAATCTCTGTCTGGCCTGGCTCAGCCTGTTGCGCGACAAGGCTGCCTTCGCCCTGGGCGAGAGCCATAGCAGCGGCAAGTTGGCCCATGCCAAGGCCATGAAACTACAGGTCGGGGGGCTCAGGGGCCTGAACGCGCTGATCAATGAAGACCAGGGGCCGGTTGAGGACATTCACGCATTGATCCATGCGGCCCACAAGGAATATCAAGGTCTGGAACAAGTCCCCTATTCCCGACTGATGCCCGTTATCCAGTCCTTCCAGGGGCGCCAGAAACGCCGACGCCAGGAAGACTGACCTCTCCCCGGAGAATCGACACCATGATCACCCTGAAACAGGCAAAGCTATTCGCCCGCGAATGGGTCGACGCCTGGAATGCCCGCAACCTGGACGCGGTATTGGCCCATTTCGCCGAGGATATCGAACTCAGCTCCCCTTTCATCGCTCAAATGTTGGGTATCGCCTCCGGCACCCTCACCGGAAAGGAAGAAATCAGGGACTACTGGGAATTCGCCCTGGAATCGGTCTCTGACGTGCACTTTGAGATCATCGACGTGCTGGTAAGCGTCGAATCCGTGATCATCTACTACAAGGGCGTCCTCGGCATGAAAGGCGCCGAGATTTTCTATTTCGATGGGCACGGCAAGGTCTATCGGTCCGTAGCCCATTACGACCACACCTCATGACGGGCCACGCGCTGAGGCCGCAGGCTGGCTTTGTCCGCAATTGTTCAGTGACAGACTTTGCAAAATCCTGTAGATCCGGGGGATTGCCCACCAGATACTCCACACCCCTACGAGCGCTCCGTTAGCGTGGTTTCCCCTGCCTTTGAGGCCAAACCCAACAACAAATCCGCAATAGCCCCGTGCTGTCCCAGGTAAGCGCTCTGCTCGATTTGCACATTCGGATGCCTGCCGGCGGCGACCTCCAATTCGTGTGGAATGTCCTCTGCCACATGGCGCCCTGCCGAAAGGAAATAGGGTACCGCGGTAACCTGAGTAGCACCAGCGGACACGCAATGAGAGACCCCATCGGGAATACTGGGATCGGCCAATTCCAGAAAGGCGGCTTCAACCATACCGTAACGGTCTCCGGCGACCTGGGCGAGCTTTTTCGCCAATTCTCTCACTTCCTGATTGGACGCCTCCCGGCGACTGCCATGGGCGATCAACAATAATGCGTTCATGACCTTCTCCAATCGAAAAAAACCAAACTTCACGACTCAACCCTGCGACACAGGGCATATTTCGGGGAGCATCCGTGACTGGAGTGGATGGGTGCAAACCGGCATCACATTACCCCCGCCGCCTGGAACTTCCGGCATATAGAGGAATACGAGCTGCGAGTATCTTGAGTGCCACGGCCACTCCCGACCCGAGTCGCGTCCCCCCAGCCGATTCAAACCTTGGCAGGGGCTCGTCGCTGCACGGCCCGCCCAGTAACAGTGGCACCTCCAATTCGTCCGATAACCTTGCCAACTGGCCTTCCAACTCTCCGCTTAACGGATCGTGCCCCGCCAATACTACCGCGCGAGCCGCCGAGCGCCACACCACATGCTTCAACTGTTCCAGCGGCATATCCGGGCCAAAATACAAGATTCGGTAGCCTCGAGCCATCGCGGACAAAGAAAACAGCATCAAACCAATTTCATGCACCGAACCAGGCAGGCAAGTGGCGATCACCTTGGCACCCCTGGCCTGTCCGCCCGCATGATGAAAGCGGGCCCCTAGCCGGTTGCGCACCCAACTGGTATAGAAGTGCTCCTCGGCAATACCCGCCTGACGCTCACTCCAACGCTGACCAAGCCGTTCCAGTATCGGTTCCATGAGCCGCTCCGTAACCATGTCGACCGGGTAAAGCGATGACGCCTCGTTGTAGACGGCTTCGAGCCGCGTAGCGCTGAAATTTTCTATCGCGCCGAGGGTATGTTCGATATACCGACTCCACACCCCTGCCTGCTGGAAGGTATCCTCCACGGAATCTACAACTTGATGATCCCGCTTTAGTAGCTTGGCTATCCCCGCCAGCGAGTGCCCCTCTCCGAGTTGAGCCAGGATATACGCCACATCGCGAATGTGGCGCTCGCTATAGAGTCGGTGTCCTTTAGGCGTTCGATCAGGCACCAACAAACCATAACGCCGTTCCCAGGCTCTAAGATTGGAAGTCCCCACACCTGTTCGTTCCGATAACACTCTGATTGGAAATCTATCCCCCGTGCCCTCGCCAGACACTTTTTTCTCATTCATCGCCTTTGAGGACTCAAATGAGTAGCCAAGAGACCATCTCCCCTCTGGCTTTCTGTCTGGAAGGACGTCTGATCAGTGTCGACGACGTCGTTCAGATACGTCGGACCGATGGCTTTGTATCGCATCTGCAAACAATTTACGGGGGTTAATCGGCACTGAATTGTACAATATTATTTTATTTGTACAAATTTATTGTCCAATTTATATCTATCGACAATAGCAATCGCTGGTTTTCCACCAAGGCGGCTAAAGCACGACGCTGAGTGAGCCGGCCTAGTTATACCCAATGGGTGCAACAGGCTGATTCCGTCCCGATCTATGCCGTTTGAGGGAGCAAGAATTAACACTCCGACAACCCGACAGGCAAAGACGTCCTTACAGCAGGCCGCAGAAACACAATTGATAAAATTATAAATATATTCTAATACTTAAAAGCATACCGAGAAATCGCCTGCCGCCATGAATGAAGAAAATCCTTGTCGGTTTGCCGCCAAACGAAAAAGCCCCCGCGTGCAGAGCACGCGGGGGCCTTGGCATCCTAGCAAAACTTGCCGGTCTAACGCGGCAAATCGGTACTCCCCATCAGGAAGGCGTCGACCTCGCGCGCGCATTGGCGACCTTCGCGGATCGCCCATACCACCAAGGACTGTCCCCTGCGCATATCGCCGGCGGCGAATACCTTCGGTACCGAAGTCTGGTAAGGCGTCCGGCCCCTGCCAAGTTCCGTCTCGGCGAGCACATTGCCACGTCCGTCCTGCTCAACCTTCAGTTCCACCAGCATACCTTCGTGGACGGGATGGACAAAGCCCATGGCCAGTAGTACCAGATCGGCCTTGAGACGGCGCTCGGTGCCCGTTACTTCACTCATTTTCCAGTTGCCGTTGTCATCCTTGCTCCACTCGACATCGACGATGGTTATGCCCGTCACCTGGCCATTTTCGCCATGAAATTCCTTGGTATTCACACTGAACAGGCGCTCACAGCCTTCTTCTTGCGAACTGGAGGTACGCATCTTTGTGGGCCAGTAAGGCCAAGTCAGACCCTTGTTTTCCTTTTCCGGAGGCTGGGGCAGTATCTCCAACTGGGTCACCGAACTGGCCCCGTGTCGAATCGAGGTGCCGATGCAGTCCGAGCCGGTATCGCCGCCACCGATGACGATGACATCCTTGCCTGTGGCAAGAATTGAAGCGGCGCTGGGGATCTTGTCGCCCGCCACCCGCTTGTTCTGCTGGGGCAGGAATTCCATGGCGTAGTAGATACCTTCCAGGTCGCGGCCGGGCACCGGCAAGTCGCGCCCCAATTCGGAACCACCTGCCAGCACCAAGGCATCATGGTTGTCCATCAGTTCCTTGACAGAGTTGTCCACGCCCACATGGATGTTGGTGCGGAACTCCACTCCTTCGGCCCGCATTTGAGCAATGCGGCGGTCGATGATGACCTTCTCCATCTTGAAATCCGGGATGCCGTAGCGCAGCAGACCACCGATGCGATCATTTTTTTCGTAGACCACCACACGGTGACCGACGCGAGCCAATTGTTGTGCTGCCGCCAGACCCGCAGGTCCGGAGCCGACCACGGCGACGCTCTTGCCGGTCTTGTGCTTGGCGATCTGTGGCTTGATCCAGTTCTCCGCCCATCCCTTGTCGACGATAGCGCATTCAATGGTTTTTATCGTGACCGGCGTGTCGTCGATGTTGAGGGTACAGGCGGCCTCGCAAGGTGCCGGGCAAATGCGGCCGGTGAACTCCGGGAAATTGTTGGTCGAATGCAGAACCTCCAGGGCCGTGCGCCATTCGCCCCGATAGACCAGATCGTTCCAGTCAGGGATGATGTTGTTCACCGGACAGCCGTTGTGGCAGTACGGGATGCCGCAATCCATGCAACGGGCGCCCTGTTTGCTGACCTCGGATTCGTCCAGGGAAATAACAAACTCGCGGTAGTGATTGACGCGATCGGCAACCGGAGCGTAACTACGATCCTGCCGGGGGATCTCCATGAAACCGGTGGGCTTACCCATGGATTATTGACCTCCTTCGGTGGCCGCGGCCCCTTCGGACCGCTCTTGCTGCATCTGCATTTCTTGCAACGCACGGCGATAGTCGACCGGCATGACCTTGACGAACTTCGGCAGGTAATCGTCCCAGTTGTCCAGGATCTCCCGGGCGCGGGACGAATTGGTGTAGTGCAGGTGCTTCTCCACCAGGGTCCTGAGGCGCAGACTGTCGAAGCGGGTCATATCGGCACGCACGTCGACCATGCCGTGAGTCTCCAGATCGCCCCCCTGATGGTCCAGGTTCTCCAGAGCCTCGTCTTCCGCGGGTATGGGCTCCAATTCCACCATGGAAAGGTTACAACGCTGTTCGAAGTCACCCTCGCCGTCGAGCACGTAGGCTATACCGCCGGACATGCCAGCCGCGAAGTTGCGTCCGGTGCCGCCCAACACCACCACGATGCCGCCGGTCATGTACTCGCAACCGTGGTCACCCACGCCCTCCACTACCGCAATGGCGCCGGAGTTACGCACCGCGAATCGCTCCCCGGCCACGCCGCGGAAGTAACATTCACCACCGATGGCACCGTAGAGTACGGTGTTGCCGACGATGATGTTCTCGGATGCGTCGATCGGGGTCTCGTCCGGTGGGTAGATCACCAGGCGCCCGCCGGACAGGCCCTTGCCGACATAATCATTGCCTTCGCCCGCCAATTCGATGGTGACACCCTTGGCCACCCAGGCGCCGAAACTTTGGCCCGCGGTGCCGCGCGCCTTGATGTAGATGGTGTCGTCCGGCAGGCCGGCGTGCCCATATCTTTCGGCCACGCGGCCGGAGAGCATGGTACCGAAGGTACGGTTGACGTTCTTGATGTCAATCTCGATCTTGACCGGCTCGCCTTTCTCCAGTGCGCCTTGCGCCTGACGGATCAATTCGTGGTCCAACGCCCGATCCAGGCCGTGATCCTGCTCTTCACAGTTGAAGATGGCCACACCCGGCCCCGGCTGAGGCTTGGTCAGCAGGCGGCTGAAATCCAGGCCGCTGGCTTTCCAATGGTCGATGGCACGGCGCATGTCCAGCTTATCCATCTGACCGACCATGTCCGTGAAACGTGTGAAGCCCAACCTTGCCATGATCTCGCGAATCTCCTTGGCGACGAACATGAAATAGTTGACCACATGCTCCGGCTGGCCGGTGAAGCGCTTGCGCAGTTCCGGATCTTGCGTTGCCACGCCCACCGGGCAGGTGTTCAGGTGGCACTTGCGCATCATGATGCAGCCCACGGCGATCAGCGGCGCAGTGGAGAAGCCCATCTCCTCGGCGCCCAGCAGGGCCGCGATGACCACGTCCCGGCCGGTCTTCAGCCCGCCGTCGGTCTGCAGCATCACGCGG
>JAGRGI010000042.1 GCA_020445565.1 Chromatiales bacterium | reverse complement strand
GTGGAGATGTTCCGCAAGCTGCTGGACGAAGGTGTGGCGGGTGACAACGTTGGCGTGTTGCTGCGTGGCACCAAGCGTGAGGATGTCGAGCGTGGTCAGGTGCTGTCCAAGCCCGGTTCGATCACGCCGCACACCCACTTCGAGGCCGAAGTGTACGTGTTGAGCAAGGAGGAAGGTGGTCGTCACACCCCGTTCTTCAACGGCTATCGTCCACAGTTCTACTTCCGTACCACCGACGTGACCGGTGCGGTGGACCTGCCCGAAGGGATAGAGATGGTTATGCCCGGCGACAACGTCAAGATGGTGGTCAAGCTGATCGCCCCCATCGCCATGGAAGAAGGTCTGCGCTTCGCTATCCGCGAAGGCGGTCGCACCGTGGGTGCCGGCGTCGTCGCCAAGATCATCGAGTAATCGGCGATCTGTGTTGTTCAGAGTCCATGAGGCGGGGCTTCATGGACTCGCTTATTAGGCCAGTAGCTCAATTGGCAGAGCGGCGGTCTCCAAAACCGCAGGTTGGGGGTTCGATTCCCTCCTGGCCTGCCATTTAATTACTTGGCAGCGATTCAATGTTGCGGCTCACCTGAATTGCCGCGATGTTGATTGGTGTGGTGGCTGTCCTGGGCTTGATTTTTTCGAGTTCAGAAACCGCGCGAAGCTTGCCCGGTACTGTTAGGTGTCGCTATCTCCGTGACCAATCCTGGTGCTCCGTCCAGGTTCGTTTCACGGATGTGGAAAGCAGGTCCCGACCGAGGCATAACGCGAGGTTGAGGCGTCGGCTACCCGCAAGCGGGCCGGGAGGGGATAGGTAACTGTTCACGATTATGCGTCAGTTCGGCGCTGAGCGGACAGTGTGTCATCTCCTCCCGGCCCGTTGCGTCCGTGAAATGTCAATCTACGGAGTGCAGGATCAGGTCGGGGTTTGTTGTTGCCCATGAACGCCAAGGTTGAAACGCAGGACTCGCGCCTGGATACCGTGAAGCTGGGATTCGCCATTGCCATTCTGTTGGCGGCGATTTTCGGGTTTTACTACTACTCGGAACACTCCACTTTGCTGCGTGTGCTGGGATTGCTCGCTGCTGCCGGTGTTGCGGTGTTCGTAGCACTGCAGACCGAGATCGGGCGCCGTTTCTGGGGGTTCATCCAGGAATCCCGGGCCGAAGTCCGCAAAGTCGTCTGGCCGACCCGGCAGGAAACGGTACAGACTACGCTGATCGTCATCGTTATGGTGATTCTGGTCGGCATCCTGCTCTGGCTGTTGGATATGTTCTTGGTTTGGGCGGTGCGCCTTTTGACGGGGCAGGGGTAAACGGATGGCCAAACGATGGTACGTGGTTCATGCCTACTCCGGGTTTGAGGGCCAGGTGAAGCGGTCCCTGGAAGATCGCATTCGTCGTAGCGACCTGGGTGAGATGTTCGGCCAGATACTGGTGCCCACCGAAGAAGTGGTGGAAATGCGTAGTGGTCAGCAGCGCAAGAGTGAGAGGAAGTTTTTCCCAGGCTACGTGCTGGTGCAGATGGAGATGAACGATGAAACCTGGCATCTGGTGAAGGATGTACCACGGGTGATGGGCTTTATCGGCGGCACCAGCGACCGGCCCGCGCCGATCTCCGATCGCGAAGCGGATGCGATTCTCCAGCGTGTGCAGGAAGGTGTAGACAAACCGCGTCCAAAGATTCTCTTCGAGCCTGGTGAAGTGGTTCGCGTCGTTGACGGGCCGTTCACCGATTTTAACGGTGTCGTGGAAGAAGTTGACTACGAAAAGAGCAAGGTCAAAGTGGCAGTGCTTATTTTCGGTCGTTCCACACCGGTAGAGCTGGATTTCGGTCAGATCGAAAAGGGTTGATCTTTTTATGTTCAGCGGCCTGACCGGCGCGTTGAATCTTCATCCGTCAAGGGGAGCCGAAAGGCGTTTGCACCCGCGGGAGTCAAACTCGAATGGCAAAGAAAGTACAGGCTTATATCAAGCTGCAGGTCAAGGCTGGTGAGGCCAACCCCAGTCCGCCGGTGGGTCCGGCCCTCGGTCAGCACGGCGTCAACATCATGGAGTTCTGCAAGGCCTTCAATGCGAAGACTCAGAACTTGGAAAAGGGATTGCCGACGCCGGTCGTGATTACGGTCTACAGTGATCGCAGCTTCACCTTCATTACCAAGACCCCGCCAGCCTCCGTGCTGATTAAGAAGGCGTTGGGTCTGGCCAAGGGTAGTAGCACGCCGAACTCTGTCAAGGTTGGCACCATCACCCGCGAACAACTGGAGGAAGTTGCCAAGACCAAGATGCCGGATTTGACCGCGGCAGACATGGACGCGGCAGTACGCACTATCGCCGGTAGCGCTAAAGCCATGGGCTTGAACGTGGAGGGAGTTTGACGATGGCCAAGTTGAGCAAGCGTATGCGCACTATCCGCGAGCGCGTAGAGTCGGGCAAGTTGTATCCAGCCACCGAGGCGTTCTCCCTTCTGAAAGAATTGTCCTCCGTAAAGTTCGATGAGGCGGTCGATGTGGCCGTCAATCTGGGTGTCGACCCGCGTCGTTCCGACCAGGTGGTGCGCAGTTCCACTGTGTTGCCGCGAGGTACTGGCAAGGTGGTCCGTGTGGCCGTGTTTACTCAGGGCCCTAACGCGGATGCCGCGACTGAAGCCGGTGCGGACATCGTTGGCTTCGAAGATCTGGCAGAACGTGTCAAGGCTGGCGAGATGGATTTCGATGTGGTGATCGCCAGCCCCGATGCCATGCGTGTCGTCGGCCAACTGGGTCAGATTCTGGGGCCTCGCGGTCTCATGCCGAATCCGAAGGTTGGAACTGTGACTCCCAACGTTGCTGAGGCGGTGCGCAATGCCAAGGCTGGTCAGGTTCGCTATCGTACTGACAAGGCCGGTATCATCCATTGCACCATCGGCAAGACGAGTTTCGAGCCTGACGCGTTGGAGGAAAACTTGGTAACGCTGCTGAAGGATCTGAATAAGATCAAACCCAGTGCGGCCAAGGGTGTGTATATGAAGCGGGTGACCGTTTCCAGCACCATGGGTCCTGGTTTGTTGGTGGATCACGGCTCGCTGTCGCTGTAATCAGGTAAAGAATTTTGGGGCCTGGCCTGGCGGCCGGGCGTCAAAGACCGCGGGAGCACTTGTGGCGAGAGCTTAATCGGCGTCAGGAAAGCGCCATCCCGCGCAGACGGTACCCAGCTCGGATTTCTGATGTTGGTCACCGTGAAACGGTAGTCCGCCCTGGCGGGCTTGGGTGTCGATCCGGAATTCCGGTCGACGTATTTTCGAACTGGAGGTGTTCGTTCATGGCGCTGAGTCTTGAACAGAAAAAGGCCATCGTCGCCGAAGTGGCGGAAGTGGCCTCCACGGCACACTCCGCGGTGGCTGCGGAATATCGCGGTCTGTCGGTCGAACAATTGACACAGTTGCGGGTGCAGGCCCGTGGCGCTGGTGTCTACCTGCGTGTGGTGAAGAACAATCTGGCCAAACGCGCGGTGGAAGGTACTGAGTTTGCCTGTATGCAGGAATCCATGGTCGGCCCGCTGATCATCGGTTTCTCTCAGCAGGACCCTGGTGCCGCTGCCCGTGTCATGGGGGATTTCGCCAAGACCAACGACAAGCTCAAGATCACCATGGCGGCGATCGGCGGTAAGTTGCTTGGTCCGGAAGCGGTTCCCAGCATGGCCAAGTTGCCCACCCGCGATGAGGCCATTGCACAGCTTATGGCTGTCATCAAGGCCCCGCTGGACAAGTTCGCCCGTACCCTCAACGAGCCGGTCGCCAAACTGGCCCGTACCCTGGCCGCCGTGCGCGACCAGAAAGAGGCCGCGTAAACCCTTTCGTATCACGCCGCCGAATGGCGGTTACGTAACGTATCTGGAGTCACACCATGGCTGTGTCCACTGAAGAAATCCTTGAAACCATTTCCAATATGTCGGTCATGGAGGTCGTCGATCTGATCTCCGCGATGGAAGAGAAGTTCGGTGTTACTGCCGCTGCGGCCGTGGCCGCCGCGCCGGTTGCCGCCGCCGGCGATGCCCCTGCCGTGGAAGAGCAGACAGAGTTCAACGTTATCATGACCAGCTTCGGTTCTAACAAGGTTGCTGTCATCAAGGCGGTTCGCGCCATCACCGGTCTTGGCCTGAAGGAAGCCAAGGATGCCGTCGAAGGCGCACCGACCACCATCAAGGAAGGTGCTTCCAAGGCGGAAGCCGACGACATGAAGAAGCAGCTTGAAGAAGCCGGCGCTTCTGTCGAGATCAAGTAAGACTCTTCTGGACAAGGATTGCCCATCCTCGGGGAATGGCTGGTGGCCCTGTGCCGCCGGCCTTTTCCCGTTGGGACCGATTTTTGGGATCGTCCCGTTGATGTGATTTTGCCAGACTGTCGGGGAATTGAATCGGGTTGGACCGGCGCACGCCGTGATGTAGGTCAGTGTCCTCCCGCTTATTCGAACAGATGGTCGGCCACACGGTTACATGATGATGTCGGTAGCGCAAGCAACAAACCGCCATCATGCCTGCCCTTGAAAGCGTGGCGGGTAGAAGTCTTTGACGAATTCACCGGAATGCCTCCGCTTCGCCGGCAAAAAGCGGAGGTTTGCAAGGTCTTCGGGCAGATCTGGAATTCTGCTCCGACTCGACTTTCGCGCCGCAATGGGCGCATCCGGTTCCAGCCAGCATTTCGATCAGCGGTTTGCAGCGCCGCGTGGGAGTAGCGATGGCCTATTCATTCACCGAGAAAAAGCGCATCCGGAAGGGCTTCGGCAAACGGCCGAGCATTTTGGATGTCCCCTACCTCTTGGCTATTCAGGTGGATTCCTACAAGACTTTCCTGCAAGCCGACAAGGCCCCTGTGGAGCGGGAAAATCAGGGGTTGGAGGCGGCTTTTCGCTCGGTATTCCCCATAGTCAGTTACTCAGGCAACGCCCAGTTGGAGTACGTGAGCTATAAGCTCGGTACGCCGGTATTCGACGTCAAGGAATGCCAATTGCGTGGCGCGACCTATTCCGCGCCACTGCGTGTGCTGGTTCGCCTGGTTATCTATGACAAGGACGCGCCGGCCGGTTCCAAAACTGTGAAAGACATCCGCGAGCAGGAAGTCTACATGGGCGAGATGCCCTTGATGACCCGTACCGGCACCTTCGTCATCAACGGTACCGAGCGTGTCATCGTTTCGCAGCTGCACCGTTCTCCGGGGGTATTCTTCGATCACGACAAGGGTAAGACGCACTCCTCTGGAAAACTCTTGTTTTCCGCACGCGTGATTCCTTATCGCGGTTCCTGGCTGGACTTCGAGTTTGATCACAAGGACAACGTTTTTGTGCGCATCGATCGTCGCCGAAAGCTTCCGGCAACCATCATACTGCGTGCCCTTGGCTTCTCCAGCGAGGAGATCCTCGGCATGTTCTTCGAGACCGATACCTTCCATCTGGATGGCGAGTTGCCCGCGTTCGATCTGATTCCTGAGCGTATGCGAGGCGAGTTGGCGGGTTTCGATGTGGAACTGGATGGGGAGTTGCTGGTGGAAAACGGCCGGCGTATCACCGCACGTCACGTCCGCGCCCTCGAGAAGGCTGGCGTGCGGCGTTTGAACACGCCGGTAGAATTTTTGGTGGGTAAGACACTGGCACGGAACATCGTCGATGAGTCCACCGGCGAGGTGCTGGCCGAGGCGAACGACGAAATCACCGTCGAGATGTACGAATCGTTCAAAGAGAACGGTGTCAAGAGCATCGATACCCTGTTCACCAACGATCTTGATCACGGACCCTATGTTTCCAGCACCTTGCGCATTGATCCCACCACCAATGAGCTGGAGGCCCAGGTAGAGATCTATCGCATGATGCGACCGGGCGAACCGCCCACAAAGGAGGCGGCGCAAAACCTGTTCAACAATCTGTTCTTTACCAGTGACCGTTACGATCTTTCCGCCGTCGGCCGCATGAAGTTCAACCGCCGGATAGGTCGCGAGGAGATCGAAGGCGAAGGTGTGCTTTCCCGTGAGGACATCTGTGAGGTTCTGCGCACTTTGATCAATATTCGCAACGGCAATGGCATCGTCGACGACATCGATCACCTCGGCAATCGTCGTATCCGTTGCGTGGGGGAAATGGCTGAGAACCAGTTCCGTATCGGTCTGGTGCGTGTCGAGCGCGCCGTCAAAGAGCGTTTGACTCTGGCCGACAGCGAGGGACTCACCCCGCAAGATCTGATCAACGCCAAGCCGGTTTCGGCAGCGGTTAAGGAATTCTTCGGTTCCAGCCAGCTTTCCCAGTTCATGGACCAGAACAACCCGCTCTCGGAGGTGACCCACAAGCGTCGCGTTTCCGCGTTGGGGCCTGGTGGTCTGGCTCGCGAGCGTGCCGGCTTCGAGGTGCGCGACG
>JAGRGI010000201.1 GCA_020445565.1 Chromatiales bacterium | reverse complement strand
CATTCCCAGGTTCGAATCCTGGCGCCCCAGCCATATCCTCTGAGGATTGGCCGGTTCAACGTCCCGGCGATCAGGCGCCGAGGAGCCTGTCCCGTCTTGCGCAGCCCGCCCTGATGGGCGACACGGATGCTTGATTGGGACCTGTTCCATGCCAGTAGCGTTTTCAGGTAGAGACTGGGGCCGAAAGGGCGCCCGGTCTTTTTTCGTTGCAGTGGGCGCGATGGCTGCGGATCGTGTCGAATTGAAAGGGGGCGAATCGTGTCCGACCACGGCATGATGGTCTTTTCCGGGAATGCCAATCGGCCCTTGGCGGAGGCGATCGTCTCCCATTTGGCGATCCCCCTGGGCAAGATCCACGTTGGCCGTTTCAGCGACGGCGAAGTACAGGTAGAGATTCTGGAAAATGTCCGTGGCAGGGACATCTTCATCGTGCAGCCGACTTGCGCGCCTACGGATCAGAATATCATCGAGCTGTTGGTGATGGTGGACGCCATGCGGCGCGCCTCCGCGGCTCGCGTCACCACCGTCATTCCCTATTTCGGCTATGCGCGCCAGGATCGTCGTCCGCGGTCTGCGCGGGTGCCGATCACCGCCAAACTGGTGGCCAAGATGGTCGGCGCTTCCGGCGCGGACAGGGTGCTGACGGTGGATCTGCATGCCGATCAGATCCAGGGATTTTTCGATATTCCGGTGGATAATGTCTACGCCTCGCCGATCCTTCTGGGCGATGTTTGGCGGCAGAAGTATCCCAATCTGATTGTGGTTTCACCCGATGTGGGCGGCGTGGTGCGAGCCCGTGCCCTGGCCAAGCGTCTGGACGACGCGGAACTGGCCATCATCGACAAGCGGCGCCCGCGTCCGAATGAAGCCAAGGTGATGAACATCATCGGTGACGTGGAAGGGCGCAGTTGCGTGCTCGTAGACGATTTGGTCGATACCGCCGGCACGCTCTGTCAGGCGGCCGGCGCACTCAAAGAGCACGGCGCGAAAAAAGTGGTGGCCTACTGTACCCATCCGGTATTGTCCGGGCCGGCGGTGGCCAACATCAAAGCATCGAAACTGGATGAACTGGTCGTCACAGACACCATACCGCTCTCTGAAGAGGCGAGATCCTGTGGCCGTATCCGGCTGCTCAGCATTGCCGAGATCCTGGCTGAGACCATACGTCGCGTCAGCCGTGAAGAATCGGTCAGTTCACTTTTCATGGATTGATAAAGCCGTTTTCGTCACCTCGGGGCATGGGCCGTGCCTGGGGTGTCTTTTCGTGTCTGCCTTGGTCGCGGGGCGGACGGTTTGGCCCAAACAAAACGATCTTATGGAGATCAACAATGACTGCCAGTTATGAAATGACCGCCGAGGCGCGGACCGACATGGGGAAAGGTGCGAGCCGCCGCCTGCGTCGGCAACGCAAAATCCCGGCAATCCTCTATGGCGGCGGCGAAGCGCCGATGAACGTGTGTCTGGCCGAGAACGTGCTGATGCGCAATCTCGAAGACGAAGCCTTCTACACCAGCGTGATCAACCTGAAGTTGGACGGCGGAGGCACTCAGAGTGTGGTGCTCAAGGACATACAGCACCATCCCGCCAGGCCGTTCATTTTGCATGTAGACCTGTTGCGCGTCAGTGCCTCCGACCGCATCCGTATGCACGTGCCGCTACACTTCATCAACGAAGAAACCGCCCCAGGCGTCAAGCGCGGCGGTATCGTGGTGCACAGCCTCATCGAAGTGGAGGTGAGCTGTCTGGTGAAGGATCTGCCCGAGTACATTGAGGTGGATCTGTCAGGTCTTGATATGAACGAATCCATCCACCTTAGCCAGCTCACGCTGCCTGCGGATGTGGAATTGGTCGAACTCACCCATGACAACGATCTGTCGGTGGCGGCCATCCAGGGTAAGAAGGGCGGTTCCGACGAGGACGCCGAGGGCGAGTCAGGCACTGAAGCCTGATCGGAGCTTAGTCTGCACAGGGACGTGTTTCACCTCGTCGAATCGATCCCTTCTCCATGAGCGACACCAGTCCACTGCGAATGATTGTCGGTCTGGGTAACCCCGGTGGGCAATACCAGGATACCCGGCACAATGTGGGGTTCTGGCTGGTGGAGCGCCTGGCCACGGAGTATGGCGCGCCCCTGCGGGCGGAGAATAAGTTTCACGGTGCCGTGGCCAAGGCTCGCATCGGCGATCAGGAATGCTGGTTGCTGACCCCCACCACGTTTATGAATCGCAGCGGCCAGTCGGTCTCTGCCTTGGCCGGTTTTTATAAGATCGCCCCCGGTGAGATACTGGTGGTGCACGATGAACTCGATCTCGAACCGGGTACGGTGCGCTTGAAGCGAGCTGGTGGGCACGGCGGTCACAATGGTCTACGCGACATTATTTCGGCGTTGGGCTCGCCCGATTTCCATCGACTCCGCATCGGCATCGGCCATCCTGGTGATCGCAATCAGGTGGTCAATTTCGTTCTTTCCAACCCTTCCAAATCAGATCGTCAACTAATCGACGAGGCCATCGATCGGGCGTTGACGGAAATCCCTTCCCTGTTGCGCGGCGAAGCGCAGATCACCATGAATCGCCTGCATTCGCGACGCTGATTGACGCCGGCCTGGTGACGGTCCCTTGTCTCAAATGTGAGACAAGCCGGACGCCCTTCTCAAATTCGACAACGCATCCAGCTGAATCAATAAACACGCTTATTATATTGGGCACTTCTTGTGTTTCCAGTTGACGCTCACAAGGGCGCCAACTACGATTATCGGACAGCGACACGTGTTGCCGCAATGCAACATAAGTATAAAAGCATATGCCTTGGCTGGAATTCCGTTCTGCCCGGTACGTATGCAGAACAACGATGATTGAACCCCTGGAGGTAAGAGAAAGATGCATAAGATTACGACGCGCTTAGCTGTTGGCGCGGTTCTGGCCGGGGTGGCGTTCTCCGCCGCCGCGCGAGTCCCCAAAGACCTTCCAATGCCTAGCGGTGAGCCGAGCGCCGATGAACTGATCCGGCAGGTTTATTTCGTCAATCATTTTTACGCCCTGAAGAATTACTCCATTCAGGATGTGGACGACGAGATCACCGTGCTGATCAACCGCTCCGAAGGGGATACACCCACCACCATCACCATCGAGCGCTACCTGAACAACGACTATCCCGCCAGTGATGACATCAACGGCCAGGACTTGGCCATCTTCAAGTCCGGCAAGCTGCGCGGCACCGGTCTGCTGATTACCGACTACAGCGACGACGGAAAGAGTCAGGCGTACTCCATCTGGTTGCCCGCTCTGCGCAAGATCCGGCGCTTCGCCGAGCCAGCCCAGGATGATGCCTATGGCGGTACCGACTTCACCTTCGGCGACGTGGCCCTGCGCAAACCCGAACACGAGACCCACGAGTTGCAGGGTAAAACGACCTTCGAAGACTGCCTGGGTTCCATGGAAATCGCCGAGGCTGACCGCAACCGTTACATGCAGAACCTGCCCCAGGCCTCCTGCCTGCACAAAGGCAAGGAGGTTTACAAGCTGAAGAGCACCACCAAGTTCGAGAACTGGTGGTACGACTATCGCATCAGCTACGTGGACACCAAGACCTATGCCGACTACCGCACGGAGTATTTCAAGGGTGGCAACAAGGTCAAGGTCATCGATCGCGACTGGGTCTCGCTGAACCAGCCCGATATTCGCGCGCAGTCCTGGCGCTATTGGTATGGCAAGAAGTTCGACACCGGCCATGAGACCTGGGCCGTGATTCCCGACAAAGTGGTGAAGATCAACGATGATTCGTTGAAGCCTTCCCTGTGGAGCGAGTCTACGCTGCGCAAAATCAAGCGCTGATCGGCTGCGTTTCATGCAATCGCAATAGATGTAAAGTGCCTGGCCCGCCGGATGGCGGGCTAGGCAACAAAAAAACAAATCGGCCGAGTGGGCCGCCGGGAAAGGATAATGATGTTCTTACCGGGTACCGGGCGAGATGCTTTAGGCATGTACCGGTTTGCGTGCACCACCGGGACCACCGAATCGGAGAAGCCTAATCATGTTTCAGAGAAAACTGCTTGCCGGAGCGGTCTCCGCCGCGCTGGCGGTCCCGGCGGCCGCAACGGCCGAGTGGGAGTGGGAAGCCAACGGCTATTTCAAGAACGAGACGGCCTTTTTTACCCGCGATGGTTATACCATCGGCCAGGCAAACAAATTCAGGAACCCAACCAACGAAGAGAACGATGCCGGCGACCTGCTCAAGTTTGAGAACTCCGTGCGCGTGTTTGCCAATGGTTATGGTGACACCGCATCGATTCACCTCGATCTCAATTTGATCAATAACGGCAAGGGTGTGGACCGCTACCGTGGTCACCGCAACTACAGCCAGCAGGACTACCTGCGTGAGTTGTACGTGGATTACCCCCTGGAAGTGGGCGAGGATCGCACTATCGACCTGCGTCTTGGAAAACAGCAGGTGGTATGGGGTACGGCAGACGGCATCAAGCTGTTGGACATCATCAACCCCACCGACTTTCGCGAGTTCAATCAGAACACCTTTGAAGATTCTCGCATTCCGGTCTGGATGATCAACGCGGAAACCGCCGTCGGCGACACCGGTAACGTGCAGTTCATCGTTTCCCAGAACAAACCGAATCTGTTTCCTGGACTGACCGATGACGGTGATGAAGGTCATCCCTTTATCGTCAAGGGCGTGGATTCCATCACCGGGAGAGTCAACGGTTTCCTCAATGTTGCCCCGGCCCTGGGACAGACCGCTGCGGCCTTCGGCAATTTTGCCGCGGCATTCACTTTGACCGATTTGGATATGGACATAACCAACGGGGCACAAGGCCTATTCAACAGCGGGATGCCCACCGGCAATATCATCGGTGGCGAAGTGGAATACCAGACGGTGATCGGGCCTAACGGTTTCTTCGGCCGTTCCCCCAACCTGGAAGGCGTGTTCGGCAACACCTTCACCGTCATGGACTTCATCAACGGTACCACGCCGTTCTGTGTGGGCGGTCCCTTCGCCGTGTCGCAGCTTCCGAATCAGATTACCGCTGCCGATGCCAGTACCGCGACCTTTGTCGGCACCAACGCTTCCGGCACCAGTAATGGCTGTACCGATTTGTTGAACCAGGTCGCTCAGCGCACAGACACCAATCAGGTGGTCGGCGGCATTCCCTACGGTGGTAACGATGACACCACCAATCTGGTAACCGCTAATTTTGATGCGACCAAGCCGGATAATACCTTCGAGTATATGTCCAACGCTTCCTATACCACCTTCGACACCTTCAATGGTGCCAAGGCCCGGTACCGTACCGACTATCCCGGCTCAACTGTTCCCAATGCCGGCTTTCGGTATCGCGGCAGCGTCAATAACACCTTCAACTTCTCGTTGAACTATTTCTACCATTTCGACGCGAATCCCTCGGTCAGCACCCACTGGGAGGACCAGAGCGGCAACCGGCTGACCCCCTTCGTGACCGAGGCGAATGGGTTGAACTTTGCCGACCCCACCAACCCGCAGCCCACCGGTCAACTCGTTCGAACCGTCCGCTTGTGTAAAAGTGGCAATATGGCGCTCTGCGATGACGGGCAGGTCGATTCCACCTTCTCCAGCCCGCTCAATCCCAATACCGGTGCGCCGAACAACCCCAATGTGTTCACGCCCTTGTCGGATGGTCCGGCAACCCTGGTGTTCACCGAGACCCAACATCGCATTCACAGTCTGGGCGCGTCCTTCGATACGGCGGTGGATACCTCCTTCCTTGGCCCGATCGTGCTGCGCGGCGAGTTCCTCTACGACAAGGATGTGCGCGTACCCGTGGTCGATCGCAGCCAGCTCGGCATCGGCAACATCACCGAGGGTCTGAGGCCGGAGAAGGCCGATTTCTTCAAGTATGTGCTTGGTGTCGACATAACCGTTCTCACCAATCTGTTGATCAGTACCCAGTTCATTCAGTTCGTCAACCTGGACTATGTGGACGACGACAAGGACACCTTCACCGGTGCCGATTGCGCGGAGGCGAACTGCGGCCGTTACACGGGTGATCCGGCCATCCTGCACTTGTCCAACGGCTTGGCCAAGGCCGAGGAGTTCGACAACTACGTCTCGCTGTTCTTCTCCAAGCCCTTTGGCGAAGGTCAGTTGGGTCGTTTCAACAACATTACCATCTGGGAGGAAGGTGACGGCTACTGGAACCGTTTCGACATGGAGTACTCCTTCACTGACGAACTGGTGGTGACCGCCGAATGGAACCACTACTTTGGCAGCACGGACACCACCTTCGGCCAGATGAAGAACTCCTCGAACGTTCAGGTCGGCTTCAAGTACATCTTCGAATAGGTGTAACAAGCCGTTCAGTCGCGCGGCCCTGCGGGGCCGCGATTTTAGAGGTCCCGGGCTGGGATGGCCGCGCCGGAAGGGGAATTTTTCGGCATCGGTGTAGTTCACCACGTCGGTGGTGGAGGCAGGGCTACAAACAATAAAGAGTGTGTAGGGCTATGAATTCATCCGATTCCCAAAACGCACAGTCCAACGGTGAGGGCCGCTTCGCGCGGGCCTACGCCGAATGGGTAGTGCGCAATCGTTATATCGTTATTTTTGCGGTGTTGATCTGTACGGTTGCTGCGGCGCTGTACCTGAAGGACATCGACATGCGTAACGACCCGGATACCCTGTTGCCGGCCAGCAATCGCTACGTGGCCACCAACAATTTTGCGGAAAAGGAGTTCGGCATGGGCAACCTCATGGTGTTTGCCCTGCGGGTGAAGGAGGGCAATATCTACCAGCCATGGTTCATCAATAAGGTGCAAGAGTTGCATCGGGAGCTGGAGGAACTGCCCACGGCGCGCAAGGCGAACTTCATCGACCTGGCGGCGCAGAAGATCAAATACATGGGGGCCGACGAGTACGGTGGCCTGGTGTTCAAGCGTCTGATCCCGACTTCCGGTATCAGTGACAACCCTGAAAAGGCCGCCGAGGAACTGGCCTTCCTTAAAGAGGGTATCGAAACCAACCCGGTCCTGGCGCCCATGCTGGTGTACATGGAAGACCCCCAGGGCAATCGCTGCACTTTCGAGAAGTTCGACGGCAAGGGTGAGGGCAAGGGATGCGAGGCCAAGGCCGCCTTCATCATCGGTGATTACACCGATGACGTTAAGGAGATCTACCTGCCCTGGGTGCGCGAGGTTCGCGCCATTATGGATCGTTACAATGAGGACGAGCGCGTCGAGGTCTATGTGGCCGGAGAGCCCTACTTCCTGGCCTGGATGCTGGCGGATCTGGTCAATAAATGGTGGCTGTTCGTCATCTCCGTCGTCATCGTGCTCCTGGTGCTGTGGTATGAATTCCGCAACTGGCGCGGCGCCATATTCCCCATGATCGGCGTGGGCGCGACGGTGGTCATGACCCTCGGGTTGATGGGCTTTACCGCCTTCAAGCTCACCACTATGATGGTTTTGACGCCAATGCTGCTTCTGGCCATCGGTGTCGGTCACTCGGTTCAGATTACACGGCGATTCATGCAGGAGCAGGGAAGGCACGGTGATTGCCGCAAGGCCGCGGTGGATTCGATCAGTGTGACCATCGTTCCGGCTACCCTCGCCATCGTCACCGATATGGTCGGTTTTGCCACCCTGGCCACGGTGGATATCTCCTTCTACAAGGACTATGCCTACTTCGGCATGTTCGGTATGTTGACCTTGCTGGTCACGACAACCACGCTGATCCCGTTGATGCTGATGATCTTCCCCTGCGCCAAGGCGGATGCGGCCCATGGCGGCCATGCATGGGAAGAGAAGCTCGGCAACGGCATCACCAGTATGTTGTTGAGTGGTCCTGGAAAGGTCGTCCCTTTGGCCTTCGTGGCGGTGGTCATCGGCATTTCGGTCTACTACAGCGATCTCAAGGACGGCACCTGGGAGGACCTGATGCCGGGTGTTGAGAAGGGTATCGATTACTCCCGAGCGGCCTTCAAGGAGAAATCGATCACCATCCAGCACATCACCCAGCTCAACGAGATCATGCCGGGTGTCATTTCGGTAACGATCCCGATTCGAGGCAAGGTGCAGCCGGTGCCGCAATGTGCCGACGCCCCATTCTCGGAATCGATCTGGGATATCGAGGACAAGAAAGAGAAGGCCGCGGCCTGCCAGGCCGAGAAGGAACGACGCCAGTGCTGGGATCCAGAGCCCTGTGGCGCTCAGGGGGTATTCAACAAGTCCCTGGTGCTGCGGGACATCGAGAAACTGGAAGACTGGATGCGTGCCAATCCCTTCATTGGTTACACCGGCTCCTACGCCCAGTACATCAAGCTGGTCAATCTCCTTCTGGTCACCGAGCCGGGTAGTCCGCAGAGCATCGAAAAGGATTTCCATATCCCGACCAATGCCCGTCTCAAGGCCGTCGATCCGGATGACGATCGTGACGCCGATGCCATCGTGGAGATGTACAATGGCCTTCTGGAAACCATGACGACCTCCGGCGACATGGATTCCTTCCTCAATACCAGTAGCTGGAACGAAGGGGTGGTGATGGGTTTCATCAACACCATGGATCCGAAGGAAACCCACCAGGTTACCATGGAAATCCAGCAGTACATCGAAGACCACA
>JAGRGI010000041.1 GCA_020445565.1 Chromatiales bacterium | reverse complement strand
GTTCGATTCCGGGCTCAGCCTCCATATTTTTCAAAGGGTTAGCAGCGATGCTAGCCCTTTTTTGTTGCCTGTACTACCCTAGTTTGACCATCTAAACGCGTCTAAACACCCCCTACGGGTGGCAAAACCACGCGGGACCTTGCTTGTTGTGCGTGTGCGTGGGTGGATTGGAGACGAAGAGATCATGTCCCCTTCAAGGCGGACGCCTTCGGCTCGAATCCGCCGAACCGACGCTACTTGCCCGATTGCCATTCGGAGCCGCGGAACTCAAACCTCAACCAAAACCCCATCCCCCCTCGCCGGGTAAACCGTTTTATACCCAAATTCCTCCTGCAACCCCAGATCCTCCCATACCGCGTTCTCTTCACTGCGATAGTTGAATGCAAACGTCGCCTCACCGTTTTGTGCCCAGATCATACGTGCGAGGGCCTCGGGGTCGGGGTGGTGGTGCAGGGCGCCGTTGGTGGAGACCAGGTAGAGGGGGCAGTCGATGAGTTCGGCCAGTTCTAGGGAGTTGTTCCGGGCGCTACCGTGGTGGGACATCTTGTAGGCGTCCAGTCGCAGTATGTCTTCCCCGCGTTCTTCCAAGAGCCGTCGGATGCCGTTTTCCAGTACGGGGGAGTGTGCGTCGGCGGCGAACAAGACGGCTTTGTCGTCGAGTTCCGCGAGAAAGGCGATGCTTGACCCGTTCGGTTCGCTTTGGTCGGCGTCGAAATCGGACGTGGCCAGGGCCTCGATGTCCGGTGGCCAGAGGCGTTCTTCGCGACCCAGGGTGTCGGGCCCGTAGCGATTGTCCTCGCTCAGAATCTTCAGTGCGGTCTCCCAGTCGCCGGGTTCGATGCGGCGATCATCGCGCCGGTTGCCCAGATCGTCGATCCAGCGTTGGCGCATGTCGGCGAGCTTGTCTGGCGTGGGGGAGAGCAGGGTCAGTTTGAGACCGCCGCAGAGCGTGAACGTGGGCAGGGGGGTATTTTCGTTTACGACCACTGTCTTGTTTTCCATCTTCTCGTTCCATGCATATTCGCGCTTGATCAATACCGCACCGAAGTATTCGCCTTCCTGGGCGCCGAGAACGTCGACGCCGCCAGTGTAGCCTTGTAGCTGCGGCCAGCCGTTGTACCAGACGTTTTTCACGCGTTCGGGTCCGAAGCGTTCGTCCTGCAACAGGCGCACGGCGCCGTAGATGTGGTCTGAATCCACGTGGGTGAGCACGAATAGTTCGAGATTCAAATCGGGGTTTTCGCCCATTCGTTCTGCCACGGCGCGGTAGGCGGTCGAGCGGCCACAATCGATGAGTACATGCCGTACCGGTTCGCCTTGCCTGGCGTAGGAGACCCAGAGTGCGTCACCCTCGTTCGCGGGCAGCATTTCGACGTTGAAGACGGTCATGGTTTTTTGCTCCTGTCATCCCACAGCTTTTCGAGAAAGGCGTGGCAGTGGGCGGCGCGGGTTTGGACCGTTTTCGGCAGTTTGTACGCAGTGTCCATGCTCCACCAGTCGCCATAGCGTGCGAGTTGGTCCAGGGTGGATTGGATGGGGAAGGGGTCCTTCTTGGCACAGCAGCCGACCAGTTGCGTCATGTAGGATTCGGCCCGGTGTTTGGCCTCGTCTTCGTTCAGCCAGGTGGCAAGAATCTGTAGTTCAATCAGGGAGCCGAAACCCCAGGCGTCTTGGCTGTCTCCGGCGGCTGCGCCGGCCACGATCCAATCCGTGTCGTGGGTCGTCAGCGGGCCATTCAGGACCACCTTGAGCGTGAGCCATTGTACCCAGACCCAGTGGCGGTCTCGCGAAGGTCGCGCAGCGCGTTGATAGGCTCCGGCGGCTTTTTCCAGCCGATCGCGGCTGACAGAGAGCGAATACGCCTGCTGTTTCTCATCCGTGACCACTTGGTGCAAGCGCCAGGCGGCTTCGGCTTCACGCTTGAGCGAACTTGCCAGCAGGCCCAGGGTTTCTTCTTCGAAGGACTTCTTCAAATGCGCGTCGGTTTCGAATTCCGCTATGAGGCTGGTGAGATCATCTCGAACCTCCTCAAACCGTTCTACCAGTGCGGTCCAGCGCGCAACCGCCTGTTGGCCGGTGTCGCCTTTGCGGGCTTCGCTGATCTCCCGGCCCGCGGCTTCGGAGATGGCCTTCAGGCGGGCGAGATTGATCTTCAGCTTCCGCTCGGTCAGTCGTATGTCGATCCCCTCCTCCAATTGCACATAACCGACCACCGCCACCCGATCGTAGTAGGTGATATCGATCGTGTCGCGAAGGGCATTGCGGCACGCCCGCAGGGCCAGGCGCGGGTCTTGTCCGGCAATGATGTTTTTGAGGAATACGTCGACCAGTCGATCGGAGCCTGTCTTGGTGAGTTCGAACTGAGAGGCAATGACCACGGGTACACCGGCACGGTGAAGTGCGTGCGCCAATGTGCCACCGCTTTGTACCGGATTGACCTCGCCACTGTCGCATGTCGCGAGGATGAATGCCGCCGGCCGCGGCGTTTGTGCTCCGAACAGGTTCGCAAGGTCCGCAGGCGTGCAGCGTTCTATGTCTCTGCCCTGTTGCAGGCCCAGGAAGACGTCCGGCGGAGATTCGGCGTCGAGATTGAACGCTGTGTTGGTTTCGCCGCCAACGCCGTGGGCGAGCACGTGGATATGGGTGAAGGGCTTTTCTTGTGAGCGAATAGCATCGCGCAAGCGATCGAGGGAGGCGTTATCGAGTTCTGTGAGTGAGCCCTTCCAATCGGCAAGAAACGAATCGAGCAGTTCCCTGTGCCTTTCGTGTGGCACCTTCATTCCGCGTGGTTCTGCCCAGGCGAACAGCACACGCGGGACGACGTCGCGGGCGACCGGTGGCAATGGCCAGGCCAATCGGATTCGGCGGGTGATGATCAGGTTGTCGTCCGCTTCTTCCAGAACCTCGAAGGGCAGTTGTGCAAGCTCCAGGGCCTGGGTGACGATTTCAACCTGCCTGCGCTCGCCATGGGCCTCGGCTAGTACCTTGGGCAGGAAGGCTTGCAAGCGTGGCAGCAGTTGCCGCAGTACGCTCTCGGCCTCTTCCCGGACCTCATCGGCCTTGCCGCGACGGTAGTTGACGTAGTCCAGGCGTCGCATCGCCTCGCGCAGCTTGGCCTGTGTCAGGTTGAGCTGGAGGGTGGTCAGCTCTCCGGACTGTACGGTGCACAGATAACGCTCAGACAGCCGCGCTATCCCGGCGTCGTCTCCAAAACGCAGATATTCTACGGCGATGGAATGCACGCGTCTTTCTTCCTGCCTATTGCCCTGTTACTGACACCTATAGTCTGCGTTATCCGGTAATTGTAGGTCTGTTCTACGAAGGCGGCTCGGCCTTCAGCCAGCTGCCAAGCTCGTGTAGCGCCGACTCCAGTCGTGCCGTCCAAGGCAATGCGCAACTGAGGCGTATGCAGTTTCGGTATTTTTGCGTGGCAGAGAAAATCTGCCCGGGTGCAATGCTGAAACCGCGTTTCAACGCCCGCTGGGCGATCTGGAGGGTATCGATGCCTTTTGCCAATTCCAGCCAGATCACAAATCCGCCCTGGGGCTGTGTCACTTTGGTTCCCGCCGGAAAATGGCGGCCGATGGCCTGGGTGAATAACTCGAGTTGTTGGGCGTACCGGTCTTTGATCTGGCGCAGGTGGCGCTCGTAGCCGCCGTGGGCGAGGAAGTCCGCGAGCGCCAGTTGGGGCAGGGTGGGAGCGGCGAGGTTGGTGACATATTTGAGGTATTCGGCCTCTTCGAAAAGGCTTTCCGGCGGCACCATCCAGCCGACGCGCAGACCCTGGGCAATGGTTTTGGAGAAGGAGGAGCAGTAAATCACGCTGTCGCCTTCGGCATCGAAGCTGTGCAGCGGGCGAGGGCGTTCGCGGTTGAAACCCAGGTCACCGTAGATGTCGTCTTCAATAAGCTTCAACCGGTAACGTTTGGCCAGATCCGCCAATTGCTGTTTGTGGGCATCGGGCATTTGGCCGCCGAGCGGGTTGCTGAAGTTGGGTATCAGTGCACAGGCAGCGACCGGCCATTTTTCCAAGGCCAGTTCCAGGGCGGGCAGGCTGATGCCGGTGCGTGGGTCGGTGGGGATTTCCAGGGCATTCATACCGAGCGATTCGATGACTTGCAGCAGTCCATAGAACGTCGGCGACTCGACGGCGATGATGTCCCCGGCTTTGGCCACACTGCGCAGGGCAAGGGAAATCGCTTCCTGGCAACCATTGGTGATCAGGATGTGCTCGGGCTTGACCGGGCTGCCACTCAGATACATGCGCCGGCTGATCTGGTGCCGCAGCTCGGCCAGACCGGGTGGAAAGGCATAGTCGGCGGCGCGCGTCCCCTGCAATCGAACCACCTTGGCGAGGCTGCGCTGCAAGGCCCGCATGGGCAGGAAGGAGGCCTCCGGTACCGCTGCGCCGAGCTGTACGAAGTCGGGCTGGTTGGCGGCCTGTGCCAGTTGGAGTACCAGCGCCTGACCCGTCACCGGGGTGGGTTCGAGGTCGGGCTGGGAAGGGGCGGGCGGGTCGGGTTGTGGACCCTTTGGGCGACGAACGTAGTAGCCGGAACGTGGCCGTGCCTCGATGAGGCCGGCGTTTTCCAGTTGCTGCTGCGCCTGTACCACGGTGGAGATGCTGACCCCGAACTGTTGGCTGAGGCGGCGCACGCCAGGCAGGCGAGCGCCCGGCGGGTAGACGCCTGCCGCAATGTGCTCGCGAATTTTTGTGGCTATGTCATGGTATAGCGGCATTGGCTTGGTCCGGCACAGTTGCATCCGTGCTGGTGCGGTACAGCTGAGTGGTCTTCCGAAACTGTACCGCTCTAATGTGCGAAATCTACATCTGTATCGCTTCGCGGCCAAGCCCTAGACTGTTCCGTCGATAACCAATGTCATTCGGAGCGGTCCCTCATGTTTGAACAGGCCAGTTGCTGGATCGATGGCAAAATCGTTCCGGCCGCCCAGGCAAGCGTTTCGGTTTTCGATCATGGTTTTCTCTATGGAGACGGCGTATTCGAAGGCGTGCGCTTTTATCATCGGAAGGCATTTCGTCTGCCCCTGCATTTCAAACGCCTGCGGCGCTCGGCGGCGGCCTTGCAGTTGCGTATTCCTCTCTCATTCGTTGAGCTGGATACGGCGGTGGCGGAGACCATCGCCGCTTCGCCCCTGGATGAAGGCTATCTGCGCATCATCGTTACCCGCGGTGTTGGTGTGCTTGGCATCAACCCGGCGAGTTGTCCGCGTCCCGGCGTGATCGTTATCGCTGACCAGTTGCAGATGGTCAGCGAGGCGCAGCGGTCTCAGGGCGTTCGGGCGATCATCGCCTCCACCCGCCGCCTGCGGCCCGACCAATTGGATTCGCGCATCAAGAGTCTCAACTACCTCAACGCGATTCTGGCCCGTATCGAGGCCAATGTCGCGGGCGTCGAGGAGGCCATTCTGTTGAACGATCGCGGCGCCGTGGCGGAGGGAACGGCGGACAATCTGTTCATCGTCTCCGATGGCGTGTTGCTGACCCCGCCGGCAACCGAGGGGGCGCTGGCCGGCATCACCCGTCAGACCGTGCTGGAGCTGGCGGCAGGTGCCGGCATCGCCGCGAGGGAGGCGCTGTTGACGCCCTATGACCTGTACAACGCAGAGGAGTGCTTCCTCACCGGAACGGGAGCGAAATTGATCCCGGTGCGTGAGATCGATGGCCGGAAAATCGCGGCATGTCCGGGGCCGGTTTATCGGCACTTATCGCAGGCGTTCGCCGACCTGGTACGGCGGGAGACGGGCGGCTGAGAGGCGGCTGGGTTTGTGAGGGTGCACTCTCTTCGCGACAAGACGGCGCTGCTGCTGGACATGAACAGCACCTTCATGTTCGGCGAAGACCGTTTCGATGATGCCCAGGATTATTCGAAGATATACCGACACGTTGGCGGCATCTTGCCGGCTGCAAGGGTCAATCGCCTGATTGCCAAGGCGTTTGAATACCTGTCCGTGCGCTATCCGGATGCCGGCTACCGGCAGCATTTTCCTTCAGTAGCCGAAGCGCTACGGGCGGTCAGCGAAGAACCCATCGCGGCGTGCGAAATCGCCAGACTGGTCGAGACTTTTGCTTATCACGAGCGGGGCCATGTGTCGGCAGAATACGTGCAAGTGCTGCATCGGCTTGCCGAGGGATTCCGCCTTGGCCTGGTGATCGATGTCTGGGCCCCGAAGGATTCATGGCTGGCGCACTTCCAGGAGATTGGCATTATGGAGTTGTTCGAGGCGATTTCCTTTTCCTCCGACCATCGCCATGTAAAGCCGTCGCCCCATGGCTTCAGGCAAGTGCTGGCAGCGATGCGACTACCACCCCGACAAGCGCTGTTCATTGGCGATTCGGTGCGACGCGATCTGGCAGGTGCGCGGGCCGCTGGTCTGGATTGTGTGCTGGTCGGCGGAGCCAGATCGGCGCTGGCGATGGCTTGCTATGCCGATCTGTCAGCCCTGTGCGAACAGTGGCTCAGTTCTATGCCTTGAAATTGGAGACCGCCTGTTGCAGCGTCTTGGCGGCATCGGAGAGCTGGACCGCGGCGCTGCGGGTTTCGTGGGCGCCGGTGGCGGCATCGGATGCAATGTCGCTGATGCGGTTGATGTTATCGTTCACCTCGGCCACGGCGGTGCTTTGTTCCTGGGTCGCGGAGGCGATCTGTTCGTTGAGCGAGCGTACCGAGCTAACCGCATTCAGGGTCGTCTCCAACTGTTGGTCGGCCTCATGGACGCGGGAATGGGCCTCGGATGCCAACTCGTTGCTTTGACCGATCACCGAAACCACCTGGCCGGCGCGCCCCTGCAATCGCTCGATGATGGCCCGTATCTCTTCGGTGGATTCCTGCGTGCGGCTCGCCAGGGCGCGGACCTCATCCGCCACCACGGCAAATCCCCTGCCTTGTTCACCGGCACGGGCGGCTTCGATAGCGGCATTCAATGCCAGCAGGTTGGTTTGTTCTGCGATGGATTGAATGACTTCCAGCACCGAGCCTACGGTCTGGCTGTCGGCGGACAAGGAAGCGACCGAATCGCTCGCCGAGCGCATACGTTCGGTGAGTCCCTCGATGGCCCGCAGGGAGTTGGCGACCACGGATTGGCCGTCCCCGGCCCGGGTCGCCGCGTCTTGCGCCGCCTGCATCGCCTCGCGGGCAATCGCCGAGATGTCTCCGGCGGATCGGGTCATCTCCTGCATGGACCCGGCTACCTGGGCGCTGCTGTACTTCTGCGTCTCCACGCCTTCGGCGGTTTCTCCGGTGATTTTGTGCAGTCTGTCGGCGGAACTGCACAGACGCTGCGAGGCGTCGCGGGTGACGTCGATCGTATTCTCCAGGGACTGTAGAAATCCGTTGAATCGGGCTGCCAGCGAGTCTTCACCCTTGCCGGCCGGGGCGCGGGGACTGAGATTGATCTGCCCCGATTCGGTGATGTGGTTCAAGGTATCGAACAGGGCGTGCGCCTGCCTTGCCTCTGCCTCCAGCACCCGCGCTACGTAGACCAGTACGGCGGTCTCGCCCACCACATAGGCGGCGTGCAACAGAACGATGCCGAGCCCGTTTCTGGTCTCGAACACCCAGACCGCGGAGCCCGTAGACTGCAAATAGTCGAATGTGAGGTGGTGTACAGCAATCAGCCCCGCCGCGGCGAGGATCGGCCAGATGTCCCGGTAGAACAACAGCACAGCCAACAGCACAAAAATGCCAAAGTGGAATTCGATCATGCCGTGGGCCTGGTGGATCTGCAGGGCCATCAACACCATGAAACCCAGCCCGAAAGTGACACGGGTAATACGCTCTCCTGGGGCCATCCAGGTCAGCAACGCGGTCACCGCCCATGTCGGCAACCCGATGATCGCGGCTTCGGTCCAGGTGTCGTACCAACTGGCCAGACCGAAACTGATCAGAACCGCAACGGTGGTGGTCGCCAGCATCAATTTATCCGCCTTGCGATAGGCGGCCAGGCGGGTTTCGGTGGTTTCATTCATGGTTTTTGGCTCGTCGGTATTGGTCTGAGTCCGGCTTTCGGTGCATTCGTTTCGTTCATTTTCAGCCGTCTGCCGAACGGCAGTAGCATCCGCTGGCAAACAGGTTGGCTCGCTGAACCGGTTCGCCGGCCAGCAGATGCTCCAGGGTGTCCTCCACGAAGCGTCCGCCCCCTGTGAAGCAGCCGACGCCTTCGCTGTAGGGTCCGAAGTAGGCCACTCGGCCGTGCCGGTCGACCACGACGGCCGCCGGGGTGCTCGGCACCTTGGGCAGACCGGCCGTGGACGGGGTCAAGGTTTTGCTCCAGGGTACCCGCACCGTCCAGGGTGAGCCGTCCACGGACGCCTCAACGAGCACGAAGCGAATACTCTTCCGGGCATACTTTTCGGCAATTCGGACGACGTGTTCGTCATTTGGCAGGCTGCAACCGCACGCCGCGTCCCGGTAATGAATCAACGTGGCAAGATTCTCAGGGCTGGCGATGTCGGTGCTCACTTCCTGGTTGAGTGCGTCTGTGTAAATCAGGAGCTGCTCACCGTCGGCGAAGCTCCGCATGCGGTTTTCCAGGCTCCAGGAGAATGCGGCCGCCATGCCGGCCAGCCAGGCCAGCACCACCGTGCTCAGCAGTATCGAACGGCGTTTCATCCGCTGCATACCTGGAATCGGGGCGAATGCGTCCTATAGCGGCCGAGGGGGGAGGGACTTTACCGGCCGCCCATGCTGTATGGGGGGCGACCGAGTCATTGCCTTGCAGTTCCCAACTGCGCAGGAAGCCGCCGGTTTGATGTCATTGCCCGGCTCCCGCGGATGTTCGGAAATTTCGTATGAATACTATTCGCTTTTTTTCGTTGCTATCGGTGGTAGAGAAAGCAGGTAATTCGCCAGCGCGGCCCGATCTTGCGATGTCAGTTTTGCCGTTCCATTGTCGACGACCTCGGTCATCAAGCCGCCGGTGTAGTCACCGCCGGGAATCTCTCCCGACTCCAGGAACCAGGTCAGGTCTTCCTCGTCCCACTCGCCGATTCCGGCATCGCGATCCGTGGTGATATTGGGCACGGCTTCCCCTTCCGGGCCGTTTTTGGTGCCTGCCATCCAGCGATCGGTGTCGAGTGCGCCGAGTCGGCCACGGGGGGTATGGCACTCGGGACAGTGGGCGACGGCCTTGGCCAGATAGGCGCCGCGATTCCATTGTTGGTCGCGCGTTTCATTGGGGCGAAACTCGCCAGCGTCGAAGAACAGCCATTGCCAGATTCTGGCCGTGAACCGAAACGAAAGATACCAGGGCAGATCGTGGGGGCGGTTGAGGTGTCGTATCGCCGGTACCGACTGAAGATAGCGCCACAGGCCGGCGATATCGGTGTCGGTCAGTTGGGTATAGGCGGGGTAGGGGAAGGCGGGATAGTAGGCATCCCCTGCCGGGGATTCGCCGTGGCGAAGCGCCCGCTGAAAGTCTTCTGCCATCCAGCCGCCGATGCCGGTTTCGGCGTCGGGGGTGATATTGGGGGCGTAGAAGGTGCCGAAACCGGTTTTCAGTGCCCTGCCACCCGCCAATTCGGGGCCGTTATTGTCGGCGTCCGTGTGGCAGTTTGCGCAACCCGCGGCGCGAAACAGGTAGTCGCCACGTTCCACGGCTTCGTCGGCCAAGACGCTACCGGCCATCAACCCAAACAGGAGAAAAAGATAGCGACGGCTCATTCCTTTTTGGCGCGGTATTTCTTGTGGCAACCTTTGCAGGCGTCGCGGATACCCTCAAATGCCTCCTTGGCCGCTTTGTCGTTACCCCTTTCCAGCGCCTGCACGAAGCTGGCGGCGCTGTTCTGGTACTCCTTCACTGCCTGGTCGAAACCGACGCTGTCGGACCAGACCTCCTCTTTGGCGCGGGTCTCGCCGAAGTCTGAGCCTTGGGGAAACAGCATGTCGACGCCGTCGGCCAGATCCTTCAGTGCTCGCGCGTGCATAAGCAGATGGCCTTTGGGCGACACCTTGCCGCGCATGATGCGGCCGGCCGATCCTGCGTGCCCGCCGATGGCTTCCATGTAGTCCTGGCGGTATTTGATGAAGTTTTCAGCATCCTCCGCCAGCGTGCCACTGGCGCCAATGAACAGCAATACGATCAGGATGCGCGCCAGCTTTTTTGCGCTCATGGCTCTTCTCCGAACGGGTGGCAGGGCGGGAAGGAAAGCATAGTACATGGATGGGTACCGCTTCAGGACGGTACGACGGGGTCACCGATATGCAGGATGCCGCCTTCAATCACTCTGGCCACCAAGCCCCCGTGGCCGCGCATGGCGTTGTAGCCGCCGGTTCCCAGGGCCTGTTCCATTCTTGAGCAGGGATGGCAGGGACCGGTGCCCTCCAGCAGCACCTCGCCCACGCGAAAGCGAAGGCCGTTGAGTGCCTGGAGGTTGATGCCCGATACGGCGAGATTTCGCCGCACCAGGGCTGGCGGCACGGGCCGGCCGGTCAGTTCGGCGATCACGGACAAGTGCTCCCATTGGATCAGGCTGATCTGGCGTTTGCCGTTGGGGCCGCCGCCGTAACGATCGCCCACGATGCCTTGCCCGGTGCGCACCTGGGCGCTTGGCGCTTCGATCATGACTTGGCCGCGGGCCGGTCGAACGCCAATCCAGCGAAGTTCTCCCGCCCTGGGGAAGCGCTGGCGCAGATCGGCGAGGGTGGTGTCGTTGGGGAGGCTCATGGTGGATGATTTACCTGCCTTGCTTCAAAACGATCATGGACTAACCTTTGGGCCTGGGGGCAATCGGGGAGGATTTTCCGGTTCTCATGAATCTTTGGATGTGTCGTTTGAGGCTGGCGTGGCGGCAAGTCTCATTTTGCACATTCGGCTCCGGTTCACGGAGTACAGCATATTGTAGGGTGGCCGTTCGATCGTGGGTGCAATCTGGGATTTTTTGGCGTTTGAACGGTTTGCGGCCCCCCATGTCCTGTTCCTGCTTTACTACCTGGGTGTGTTTGCCCTGCCGGCGCTGGTTTGGCAGGCAATGCAGCGCCTGCCGGCCTCCAGTCGCCTGGCCATGCGGTATTTGTTCGACGGCTTCAGGGGTCTTGCGCAGCGGCGAACCCGAAAGCGCTTTTGGCTGATATTCGGTGGTCTGGTCCTGATGCTTGAGTTGGCTTGGCGCGTGATGTTCGAATTCTTTATCGCCTATTTCGGCATCCACGAGTTTCTGCGCATCCTGGCGAGCCAAGGCGTTAACTCAGGTTAATTTACGGCATTCCGGCCATTGGCTGGCTACACTTCGGTTTACGATGCGAAACGCGTTTGGTCATCGTTTGCCGGCCCTGACCTTCTGACTTCAACGAGTGATCGGAAATTCCCTATGTCACTTTGCACAGATAGATTCATCCCCGCTTTGCTGGCAGGCATCCTGGGGATCGGTTTTTACCCCGTCCAGGCGCAGGCCGAGGGGGCTGCCCGTGTCGGTGTATTTACCGTCAAGGCAGAGAAGACGCGCTCCACCGTATCGGTTGGCGGCACGGTCATCGCCTCGCGCTCGGTCACCCTGGCGGCTCAGTTGCCGGGGAGGGTGGAGTTCATCGCCGGTAAAGAAGGCGATGGCTTTGAGGGCGGTACGCAGTTGCTGCGTCTCGACGATGCCGAGCTGCTCGCCAAACGGGCGGCGGCACAGTCTCAGGAGACCGCCGCAGCGTCTGCCCTGCGCAATGCCGGCGTACAATTGGACCGGGAGATCGCTTCGCCGAGTATCTCTTCGAATACGCCGGGGGGCATGGGTATGCCCTCGATGATGGATCAGATGATGTTCAACCCCATGCAGAGCATGATGGGCATGCGCCAGCCGGGCGCGGAACGTCAGGCCCAGGTGGTCAACCGTCAGACCCAGGTTGATCAGGCCCGCAGCTCCCTGTTGCAGGCGCAGGCGTCCATCAAGGAGATCGATGCCAAGCTGCGCGACAGCGTCAGCGAAGCGCCTTTCAGTGGTGTCATCGTCCACAAGTATGTGGAGGTTGGAGACACCGTTCAGCCGGGTCAACCGCTGATCGACTTTGCCGACACCTCGGAGCTGCAAATCCAGCTGGACGTACCCCAGCGTCTGCGCCCCGGTCTGGCAGAGGGAATGCGTCTGGATGCCCGCCTGGATTCCTCGGCCGACTGGATTCCGGTAACCGTCGATCGGATCTTCCCGGTGGCGGACACCGAGCGCCATACGGTGCGCGTGAAGCTGAACCTGCATAAGGGCACAAATGCCGATGCCGGCATGTATGCGGAAGTGGCGGTGCCGGATCCCACTGCCAGGGTCAGCAACCGCATGGTGGTTCCCGATGCCGCGGTAGTCTGGAAGGGCGGCTTGCCACTGGTGTTCGTGCTCAATGAGCAGAATCTCACCGAGTTGCGCCTCATCCGGGTTGGCGATGCTGTCAGCGAGACCGAAGTGGAAGTCCTCTCGGGTCTGCGCGGCGGTGAGCGGGTTGTCGTCAATCCGCGACCGGGCATGGGCTCAGGCGAACTGGTCAATCCCACACCCATGTAGCGGTGCTCGCTCTCATCCGGCGTACCATCCGACGGAGTCCTCTTCGCGGTCGGCTTCGCTGACGGTGCTCACTGAACTCTCCCGATATCGAAAAAATAACCATGGCAGAAAAAGAACCCAATCCGCCGACCCCGACGGATGAGTCCGTGGACCTGGGCCTGGCGGGCAAGACCGCCAAAGCCTTCATACACTCGCCGCTTTCGCCGCTGCTGTTCCTGGCCATGCTTGCCATGGGCATCATCGGCCTGCTGGCCACGCCGCGACAGGAAGATCCGCAGATCTCAGTGCCCCTGATCGACATTTTCCTGCAATACCCCGGCGCCTCGGCGACAGAGGTGGCCTCTCTGGCCATCGAACCGCTGGAGCGGGTGATGAGCGAGATTCCTGGCGTGAAGCACGTGTATTCCTACAGTGAACGGGAACGGGGCATCGTCACCGTGCGGTTCAAGGTGGGCGAGGAGACCGGGCCGTCCCTGGTGAAGGTGCACGACAAGATCGCCTCCAACATAGATGCCATGCCGCCCGGCGTGCAGCAGCCCTTGGTGAAACCCAATGGTATCGATGACGTGCCCGTGGTCACCTTGACGCTGTGGTCCCACCAGTTGGACGGTTCCAGCCTGCGCCGCCTGGGCGTGAACCTGCTGCAAAACTTCAAACAGATACCCAATACCGGCCGCGGCTTCGTGGTTGGCGGGCAGCCGGACGAGGTGCGGGTGGAGATACGCCCGGAGCTGTTGTCCGGGTTCGGTTTGGGGCTGGATCAGGTTGCCAACACCATCCGTACTGCCAATAACGAACAGGGCACCGGTGCCACCGAGACCTCAAACAAGTATTTTCGTGTCTACACCGGCGGGTTTCTCAAAAGCGCGCGTGACGTGGAAAGGCTGGTGGTGGGTACCTACCAAGGCCGGCCGGTCTACGTGAGTGATGTGGCCAAGGTGGTTCGTGGCCCCAGCGAGGCCCGTCAGCACGTCAGCTATTTCACCGGCCCCAGCTATGCGGACGAGTTTGGCCGCGAACGCAGCGCGGACGGTGACCAGGCGGTCACGGTGGCCATCTCCAAGAAAAAGGGTTCCAACGGTGTGGAAGTGGCGAATGCCATTCTGGAGCGGGTGGACTCCATGATGGGACGCGTCATACCTGCCAGCGTCAATGTGGAAGTGACCCGCAATTACGGCGTGACTGCCAACGAAAAGGTCAACAATCTGATCTTCAAGCTGTTTATCGCTACCGGCGCGGTGACGGTATTGGTGCTGTATTTCCTGGGTTTGAAACCGGCCATCGTGGTGACGGTGGTGATACCCGTGGTCATCCTGATGACCGTGTTTGCCGCATTCGTCATGGGTTTCACTGTCGATCGGGTGAGTCTCTTCGCACTGATCTTCTCCATCGGTATCCTCGTCGACGATGCCATCGTGGTGGTGGAGAACATCTATCGGCGCTGGTTGATGGCGGGCAACAACAGCACGGAAGTCGCGGTGGACGCGGTGCGCGAGGTGGGTAATCCCACGATTCTGGCCACTTTCACCGTGGTGGCGGCGCTCTTGCCCATGGCCTTCGTCTCCGGGCTGATGGGGCCGTATATGGCGCCGATTCCCATTCTGGGCTCGGTGGCCATGATCATCTCCCTGTTTGCCGCGTTTGCCTTCACCCCCTGGTGGGCGATGCGTATACGTCCGACCATGGAAAAGCTCAAGAAAATGGAACACGACGAGCACAAGTCGGAAGAGTTCTACGATCGCCTGTTTCGTCGCGTGCTGGGCACGTTGATCGAAAACAAGCTCGCCGGGCGTCTTTTCCTGGTGGGGTTGATCGGCGCGTTTTTCTTCTCCTGTTTCATGTTCTACGCCACCTGGGTGCCGGTGAAGATGCTGCCCTATGACAACAAGGGCGAATTCACCGTGGTGGTGGACCTGCCCGAGGGCACGGCCCTGGCGGAGACGGTGAATCTCAATCGCAAGCTCTCCGAGGCCCTGCGCTCGATCCCCGAAGTGGCCGCCATGCAGACCTACGCAGGCACGGCACGACCCTTCGATTTCAACGGCATGGTGCGACACTACTACCTACGCAGCGAGCCTTGGCAGGGCGAGGTTCACGTACAACTGATTCACAAGAACAAACGCAAGAAGGCCAGCCACGATATTGCCCTGGAGGCCCGTGAACTTCTGCTGCCCATCGCAAAACAGGTCGGCGCCCGCCTGACCATGGCGGAAATGCCTCCGGGGCCGCCGGTGATGCAGTCCGTGGTGGCCGAAATCTACGGTCCCGACGCCAAGACCCGCCGCGAGGTGGCCGCCATGATGACCGGCGTGTTTGAAAACACCGAGGGTCTGGCGGACGTGGACAACTACATGCAGGCGTCCCATGATGTCTGGCGTTTCGAGGTCGACACTGAGAAGGCCGTGCGTCGGGGAATTTCGGTGGACGCGATTATCCGCAACCTGAACATGAGCATGGGCGGCTATCAGTTGGGCGATGTAAAGGGTCGCACCGGTCTTGAGCCTACCTTCATCGTCATCGAGGTGCCCTTGTCCGTGCGCAGTGACATCAACCGACTGGGAAATTTGCCCATCGTCAATGCCCAGGGCGAGTCCGTACCGCTGACCGAACTGGGCAGATTCGTAAAATTTCCCCAGGACGAGGTTATCCATCACAAGGATCTTCGCCCGTTGGAATATGTGGTCGGCGATGCGGTGGGGCGGCTGGGCGCTCCCATCTATCCGATGTTGAAGGTGGAGGAGGCCCTTCAGGCGCCCTCCATGAAGACCCCGGATGGCGTGATGCTAACGGGAACCATGACCGGTCCGCCGCCCGACAACGGCGAATCCGGCTTCGAGTGGGGCGGCGAATGGACCGTCACCTACGAGACCTTCCGCGATATGGGTGTGGCCTTCGGTGTGGCGCTGATTCTGATTTACATGCTGGTCGTCGGCTTGTTTGGCAACTTCATCGTGCCCCTGGTCATTATGGCGCCGATTCCGCTTACGCTGCTGGGTATCGTCCCAGGTCATCTACTTTGGGCCGCCCTGTTTGGTGGTGCGGAATTTACCGCCACTTCCATGATCGGCTTCATCGCCCTGGCGGGTATCATCGTGCGCAACTCGATTCTGCTGGTGGACTTCGCCATTGAGGAGGTCCGCAAGGGCGTGGCGGTGCGCGAGGCGGTATTGCGTTCCTGCAAGGCCCGCACCCGGCCGATCCAGATTACCGCCCTGGCCTTGGTGGGCGGTGCCGGTGTCATTCTTACCGATCCCATTTTTCAGGGTATGGCGGTGGCCCTGGTGTTCGGCGTGCTGGTCTCCACGGTGTTGACCCTGGTGGTGATTCCGCTGGGCTGCATCAGCGCTCACAGGAGCGTCGAGCAGGTTGCCCGTGAGCGGGGTATGCAAGAAGCTCCTGGCGCGGCCGCGGCAGATCACTAAAATACAAAAAAGTGATTGACATATAAAAAAATAATATTGACGCAAAGGCGGGGGCGACCAGCAAATTTCAGGCTAGCAACTAGACTAGGTAGGGTTTTGTACCCGGGTATCGGCTTGCCAGCGAGTGGCTCCGATACCTGGGCGCCGACGCTCCTGTACGAGGCGAGCCCGCATCACTGCGAGTCGCCTGGTCCGATGCGCAAGGGGGAATCGCCCACTGGCCTCCGGCGCGAGCGCTTCCACCACGATGAGGAGAACCACAGTAATGAAGAAATCGCGACTCTCAGCACTGCTGATGGCCGCTGGTCTGCTTGCCGGGGCCAACGCCATGGCGGGAGACATGCGGGCGGCTGTCGTCAGTAATCCCTGCGCGGGCTGTCACGGCACCGACGGCGCCAGCGCCGGCGAGGCCCCGGTGATCGCGGGCCTGTCCCGTGTCTACCTGATGCAGACCATGCAGAACTACAAGAACGGCACACGTTTTTCCACCATCATGGGGCGTATCGCCAAGGGCTACGACAGTGGCCAGATGAACGATATGGCCGTGTTCTATTCGGAACTTCCCTGGGTGGACGGCAAGCAGGACATCGATGCCGATCTGGCCGCCAAGGGCAAGGACTTGCATAACAGCCGTGGCTGCAATACCTGCCATGGCGCCAACGGTATTTCCCCCATGCCTGCGGCTCCCCGTCTGGCTGGCCAGTTTGCGGACTATATGGTTGTGCAGATGCAGTACTACCAAGACCCCGCCAAACCCAAGGTGCCGATGGCCATGCCCATGCAGGGGATGCTCGCCGGCCTCAGCGAGGATGATCTCAAGGCCCTCGCCGCGTTCTACGCCAGTCAGAAGTAAGGAGTATCCTGCATGTCCAACATCAAACGTCGTGATTTCGTCAAGGCGCTGGGCGTAGGCACTGCGCTAGGCGCCGTCGGTTTTCCCTCCATCAGCCGTGCCGGCAAGGCCAAGGTGATTGTGATCGGCGGCGGCTATGGCGGTGCCACCTGTGCCAAGTACCTCAAACGCTATGACAGCGGTATCGATGTCACCCTCATCGAAAAGAACCAGAACTACTACTCCTGTCCGTTCAGTAATGAGGTTCTGGGTGGCGAGAAGACCCTGGACGAAATCAAGTTTGGCTATGGCGGTCTTTCGGGCCATGGCATCAATGTGGTCCACGATGAAGTCGTCGATATCGACACCGGCGGCAAGAAGGTCAAGCTCAAGGGTGGCGCCACCCAGGGTTACGATTACTTGGTAGTCTCCCCTGGTATCGGTTTCAAATGGGGCGCCATCGAAGGCTATGACGAGGCTGCTGCGGAGAAAATGCCGCACGCCTGGAAGGCCGGTCCGCAGACCGCACTGCTGCGCCAGCAGCTTGAGGCCATGGAGGACGGCGGTGTGGTGATGCTCGCCGCTCCGCCCAATCCCTTCCGCTGCCCCCCCGGCCCCTACGAGCGTGCTGCCCAGATCGCCCACTACCTGAAGCACCACAAACCCAAGTCCAAGCTCATCATCATGGATTCCAAGGACAAGTTCTCCAAGCAGGGCTTGTTCATGCAGGGTTACGAGAAGTTCTACAAGGGCATCATCGAATGGCGTTCTGCCGCCAACGATGGCAAGGTCCTGGGTGTGGATGCCGATGAGGGTATGGTGATCACCGAGTTTGACGAGTTCAAACCTGCCGTCGCCAACATCATTCCGCCGCAGACTGCCGGAGCGATTGCCCACAAGGCCGGGCTGACCAACGACGCCGGTTGGTGTCCGGTGGATCAGAAGACCTTCGAATCCAGCATCGCCAAGGATGTGTTCGTGATAGGTGATTCCTGTATCGCCGGAGCCATGCCCAAGTCCGGCTACTCCGCCAATTCCCAGGGCAAGGTCTGCGCGGCGGCCATCGCCACCCGCGTCAATAACGAGAAGATGCCCGACCCTTCCTACCTGAATACCTGCTACAGCCTGATCACCCCGGATTGGGGGATCTCCGTGGCGGCCGTATATCAGTTGGACGGCGATGCCATCAAGGGCGTTCAGGGCGCCGGCGGCCTGTCGCCCATGGATGCCTCGGCGGCCGATCGCAAGGCTGAGTCCATGTATGCGCGTAGCTGGTTCAAGAACATCACCAACGATATCTTCGGCTGATGGATCGTTCTTGATGGCCTGTTGATCGGTTTCGGTCTCCGGCCGGGTACGGGCGCCGCCCTTTGGGGAGGCGCCCGTTTTCTTTTTGGCTCCGGGGGATTTAGGATGGTGCCTTCCATGAGGAGGGCGCGATGAAGCGGTTGTTTGTCTGCCTTTGGGGTTTGCTGGCCGTCCCGGTAATGGCCGGTGTGGTCACGGACGGTTCCGTTGGCCCTGTGCAGGTGCTGGTGGGCCCCGACTTCCGAATCGAAGCGGCGCTGGGCCGTCAGTCCGGCACGAATCTGTTTCACTCACTGGCAAGCTTCGATCTTGGTCAGGGCGAAAGTGCGACTTTCGTGGCCCCAGAAGGGGTGAGCCGGGTGATTGCCGGCATCAGCGGGCCCGAATCCACAGTCAACGGCGTCGTGCGCACGCAGGCACAGCCAGGGACCGGGTTGTGGCTGTTTAACCCTCAGGGGATTCGCTTTGGAGAGGGGGCCGGTTTCGATCTGGATGGTCCGCTGTTTCTTTCCACAGCGGCTGAGTTGCGTTTTGCCGATGGTGCCCGTTTCATTCCGGGCAATGCGGCACAGTCGAATTTTTCGGTTGCCGAGCCTGCGGCGTTTGGTTTTATGGGCGGCGCTGCAAGCGACCTGACGTTCAAAAATGTGGCCACGGTGGTGGAGAGGGTTCCTCGTCTGGCAATGGTGGGCGGTAACGTCCACTTTGAAGGTGCGGCGGGCGATTTTCTGATCGTCGGCGGCCAGTTGCAGATCGTCGCCCAGGGCAGTGTGGGTGAGGTTCGTGTTGAGTCTTCGGATCTGATGCCGAGTGTGCCGAGCAGCGGGCTCGTGTCGATGGCCGATGGACGAATCCTCAGCCTCGAAGGCAGCCTTGCAGCCAGTGGCGATATCACCATTCAAGCCGGCCGATGGGATATGGCCGGGGGAACGCTGGGTATCCGCTCTGTGCTCCTGGAGGCCGGCACCTTGGCGGCCGATGTCGAGGGAGTCATTCAACTTCACGGCCTTGCCACGGTGGATACCTCGGATCTTGCGCAAGGGCGGGGTGGCGATATCCGGATTCACGCCGGAGGCGGGCTGTTGGTTAGCGAAGGCAGTTTGCTCAATACCACGGCGACACTCGATGGCGACGGTGGAGACATCACCATTGAGGCCGCAGAAGTGGTGGTTGATGAAGGAAGAATCAGTACCTTTGGCTTTGGCAATGGGGATTCCGGCGATATCCGCATCGAGACGCCCGGCAGGCTGCGTATCGCCGGAGCAACGGATTTCACCGTCGGGGTGGCCAGCACCGCCGGTAACCTGGAGCAGGTAGTACAGGGGCGTGCGGGGGACATCCTCATCCGTGCCGGGATGCTGGAGATGGATGGCGGTGTGCTCAATACCGAAACCCTGGTGTTCGGTGTGGGCCAGGCAGGCAATCTGGAGATTATTGCCGATAGTGTGGACTTGCGCGGTGGCGCCGTTGTGTCCAGTGCCACTCGAGGGTTGGGCGATGGCGGCAACACCCGTATCGAGACCGCCCGCCTGGTGGTTACCGGACCGGACACCGCCCTTCAAAGTATCACCATTTTTTCAGGTAACGCCGGTTCCATCGAGATCCGGGCCAGCGATGTGATTCTGGAGAATGGCGCCGGAATATCCGCCTCCACACAGGGTTTCGGCGACGGGGGGGGCATTTTGATCGAGGCCGATCGCCTGACCATGGGTGAAGGGACCAACATCACCAGTGACGTGGTCTTTGCCCTGGATGATCCTGTATCCGGTCTGTTGGCGGGCAACGCCGGCGATATCCGCATCTTTGCCAGTGAATCTGTGGAACTGAACGGCTCGGTTAGCGATGCCCTTGCGGCCTCCCGCATCACCAGCACCAGCCTGGGCGATGGCGATGCCGGCAATGTCTACGTGCAAGCACCCAGGGTCACCTTGCGTGGCGCTTCCCTTTCCAGCGATACCCTTTTGGCCAGTGGCAACGCGGGAACGGTGACGGTGGTGAGTGATGGCTTGCTGCTGGACAGAGGCGGGCGCATAAGCAGTGATCAGGGTGAGGAAGCCACCGGCGCGGGTGGAGGCGTGGATGTGTCCGTAAGTGACGAGCTGGTGATCCGCGGCGAGGGGCCGGGTGTCGGTGGCGGCACCATCGGTAGTGCTATCACCACCACTACCCTCGGTTCCGGCGATGCGGGCACAACGCGCATCGCCGCCGGTTCTATTCTGTTGGATGGCGGTGTGATCGGCGCGGCCAGTGCCGGCAGTGGTGACGCCGGTGACGTACAGATCCGCAGTGGCGACCTCACCATCGTCGAAGGCGGCATTACCACTCTCGCTACCCAGACCGGCGGCGGGCGTATCGATCTGACCATCGGCGGCCTGATTACCCTGGTGGACGGCACCATCAGCACCAGTGTCTTCGGCGGTACCGACGATGCCGGCAACATCACGATCAGCCGCCCCCAGGCTATTGCCCTGGTGCGTGAAAGCCGGGTGGTGGCCAACGCCGTCGAAGGCCGTGGCGGCAACACCAGGATCACCGCCGATGCCGTGTTCCTGGGCAGTGCCAGCGTCATCGAGGCCAAATCGGAACGCGGAATCGATGGCCTGATCGAGATCTTCGCGCCGGATGCCGACATCACCCAGTCGGTATTGGCGTTGCCCGCAGATTTCGCCGACGTCGGCCAGAAACTGGTGGATCCCTGTCGTGGTCGAAACGTGTCCGCACCCTCGACGTTCCGAATTGTTCGACCTGCTGTCGGCTTTTGACGGGGAGCAACGTCATTCCGCCAGGGAATGGTGGAATCCAGACATGTGCGCTGAGGACAATATTGTTCCTGCGGCACTGATATTCGGCAAGGTTCCGGGATGTGGCAACTACGGATGACTCATAGAGGCGGTTTACCCTCGTAGAGCCAAAACCTATAATTGTGCCGATCTATTCCTCCCACAGCCGGCGGTCATCATGCGCATAGTTCAGGAAGCCCTCACTTTCGACGACGTTCTCCTCCTGCCCGCCCATTCGACCGTTCTGCCCCGTGACGTGGATCTCAAGACGAAGCTGACACGCGATATCGAGCTGAACATACCCCTGATCTCCGCCGCCATGGATACGGTCACCGAGGCGCGCCTAGCCATTGCCCTCGCACAGGAAGGCGGTATCGGCATCGTGCACAAAAATATGACGGCGGCCCAGCAGGCTCATGAGGTCCTCACCGTCAAGAAATACGAGAGTGGCGTGATCAAAGAGCCGATTACCGTAGGCTCTGCCACGACTATCCGCGAAGTGCTGGAAATCACCCGTAGAAATAACATTTCCGGTGTGCCGGTGGTGGATGGCGACGAACTGGTGGGTATCGTAACCAGCCGCGATCTGCGTTTTGAGACCCGCACCGATGATCCCGTGTCCAATATCATGACGCCCAAGGATCGCCTGGTGACCGTGCGTGAGGGGGCCGACCGTGAAGAGGTGCTCAACCTCTTGCACAAACACCGTATTGAAAAGGTCTTGGTGGTCAACGCCGATTTTGAACTGCGCGGCATGATTACGGTTAAAGACATTCAGAAATCCAAGGATTACCCCAATGCCTGCAAGGACGATCAGGGCCGGCTGCGGGTCGGTGCGGCAGTGGGGACCGGAGAGGGCACAGACGAACGTGTCGCTGCCCTGGTGGAGGCGGGGGTGGACGTTATCGTGGTCGATACCGCCCACGGTCATTCCAAGGGCGTGTTGGATCGGGTACGCTGGGTTAAAACGCACTTTCCCCATGTCCAGGTGATCGGTGGCAACATTGCCACGGCAAAGGCCGCACTCGACCTGGTGGAGCACGGCGCCGACGCGGTCAAGGTTGGGATCGGTCCCGGCTCAATTTGCACCACCCGCATGGTGGCCGGGGTCGGTGTGCCGCAGATCACTGCGGTGGCCAATGTGGCCGAGGCACTGGCCGGTACCGGTGTGCCACTGATCGCCGATGGCGGCGTCCGCTATTCGGGCGATATTGCCAAGGCCCTGGCTGCCGGAGCTTATTCCGTGATGCTCGGCGGTCTTCTGGCGGGTACTGACGAGTCTCCCGGCGAAGTGGAGCTGTATCAGGGGCGCTCTTACAAGTCTTACCGTGGCATGGGTTCCCTGGGCGCCATGCAGAAGGGTTCCAGCGACCGCTATTTTCAGGACGAGACCGAAGGTGCGGAGAAGCTGGTCCCGGAAGGCATCGAGGGCCGGGTCCCGTACAAGGGCAGTCTGCTCAACGTAGTGCACCAGTTACTCGGCGGCATCCGCGCCAGCATGGGCTACACCGGCTGCGAGAGCATCGACAAGATGCGTACCAAAACCGAATTCGTTCGTGTCACCGGTGCCGGCATGCGCGAATCTCACGTCCACGATGTCACTATCATCAAGGAAGCGCCCAACTATCGGGTTGAGTCTTGATCGATTCTCTGCATAGGCGCGGCTCAGCCACGCCTATCTTCAAACCCTCGCAAAAATCTTGTCTACACTAGCCATTACGGCATCCAGAGGGGATGCCGTATGCGCTTGCGAGGGCTGCGTGGTAGACGCAAACAGACAATATGAACGGGTCATTCGGGCTGCCCGCGAATTTTGCGAGCTGATAGAAGAGGCCACCGACGAGGACGACACCCGCTGGCTGAATGGCATGGCCGAGCTGTTGCCGAGGCTGCACGCGGAAGTGGCGGCGCTGCACGGCTCCCTGTGTGCGATATCAACCGAGCCAAGCGCGAATCTGGAGGACCGGTTCGAGTTCTATTCGCGACTCAAGTCCTTGCTCGGTGAGAAGGACGGCTATTGGCTGGAGTTCGACGTGGCGGTAGACGGCCAGAACATGAGCGGCAGTTTGGCGGACGACCTCACTGACATCTATTTTGAACTCAAACAGGGGCTGGAAACCCTCGATTCCGATCCCCTGGGCTCCGAGATCGCCATCAGCAGCTGGCGCTCGGGATATAAGCTGAACTGGGGGCAACACTTGGTCGATGCAGAGCGACACATCTACACTCTGTGCAGCCGCAATGAGCTTGGCCGCTGAGATACGGACTTTAGATCCAGAGGACGGTAACCACCACGCGGTAAACGCGATTTTCCCAATACAGGCCATTGCCAAAAATAGGCGCATATGTGGGTGAGCCCGGCGGAAGTATCCTAAAACCGCGATTTCTTTGCGGATGACGCAAAAAGGCGCCGGATGCTACTATTGGCTGCATCTCAGTCCGCGGCCCGAGGATTTCGGGTCGACAATGGAGGAATTTATGCAGACTCAAACCGCCACCGAGCTGAATGTGCCGGGCTTCGACCAATCGATCGCCGCCGACGTGTTCACCGTAACCCCCTCCGCCGCGTCCAAGATGGCCGAATTGTTCAAAGAGGTTGACGACGAGGACTTGCAGGCGATCCGCGTATTCGTCGCTGGCGGCGGCTGCAGTGGCATGAGCTACGGCATGACCTTTACCGACCAGAAGCACGATACCGATCTGGTTTATCAGGGCGAAGGCTTTGCCATCTATGTGGATGCGGTCGCCATGTCGTTCCTGGAGGGCGTGGAGATCGATTTTGTCGATCGCGGTCCGGCCGGTGCCAGCTTCGTGTTCAACAACGCCTTCCAGTCCAGCGGTGGCGGTGGCTGCTCGTCCTGTGGCTCTTCCGGCGGTGGTTGTTCCTGAGACCCGATCAACCCCACACCCCCGCAGCCGGCCGCTCCCAGAGCGGCCGGCTCGTTCTTGTCGCCCCGCTGCGCAGCTACCGCGTCGCCCCGTTTCTCCAGGCGGCGAGAGAGCTGGGCGTCGAAGTCTACCTGGTTACCCGTGGCGAGCAGTCGGTGGTGGCCGAGGGCATCCACGGCGTCCACGTGGATTTGGACCAACCCGCGGAAGCCTTTCAACGCATCCTCTTCGCTCTGGGCGATACTCCTGTGGGCGCGGTGCTGGCCAGCGACGACGCTGGCATTGAACTCGCTGCCAAGCTTTCGGCCCATTACGGTCTTCCCCACAATCCCACGGAATCGGCACTGCTTTCCCGGCGCAAGGACTTGGCCAGGGCCAGACTGCTGGAAGCCGGCCTGCCTGTCCCACAACACCGTCGCATCCACCTCGATCGCCCCCTGGCCGCTCAACTGGATGAGATTGTCTATCCCGCGGTCGCAAAGCCCCTGTCCCTGTCCGGAAGCAGAGGTGTCATACGGGCAGATGATCACGACGGCCTGCTCAGCGCGATCGAGCGAATACGACCGCTGATCGTTGATCTGGCCGAGCCGGTGGAGGCACGGCAGGTGCTGGTGGAGAGCTATATTCCCGGCGTCGAAGTCGCTCTGGAAGGTATGTTGGATAACGGCCGATTGCAGGTGCTGGCCCTGTTCGATAAGCCCGATCCTTTGGAGGGGCCGTATTTCGAGGAGACCTATTACATCCTGCCGTCGCGGCATCCTCGCGCCATGCAGGAGCGCATTGCCGAGCGGGTGCAGCAGGCTTGCGCAGCCTACGGATTGTGCATGGGGCCGGTACACGCCGAACTGCGATGGTTTGAAGGCGATGCCTGGATTCTGGAGGTGGCCTCCCGAACCATCGGCGGTCAGTGTGGCCGCCTGCTGCGCTTTGGCACCGGCACTTCGCTTGAAAACCTCGTGCTGTCGCAAGCCCTGAGACTGCCTGTTCCCGCTGAGGCATCGCCAGACGCGGCGGGCGTGTTGATGATTCCGATTCCCAGGGCCGGCATCCTGCGTCGGGTCGAGGGCATGATGGCGGCTTTGCGGGTTCCCTATATCGAGGATATCGAAATCAGCGTTCGCGAAGGCTACGCCCTGGTGCCTTTGCCCGAGGGTAACAGCTATCTCGGCTTCATTTTTGCCCGCGCCCCGACCTCCGCCGAGGCGGAGGCTGCTTTGCGCCGGGCACATGCGTGTCTGCGCATCGTCACCGTGCCTCTGTTGGGCGCCGGATCGATGGCGACTACTTGCGCGGGCTGAACCCCATGGGCACGCCGCCCTTGTCGCCTTCGTTGAACAGGAAACCCAGCATATGTCCCTCGATTTCCTTGAGGCTGCGGGGATCGGCGGTATTCAGTCCGTTTTCATTGACGATCATGGCGAGACGCGAAAGCCACTGTTTCCAACCTTCCTTGGAGACGTTCTCAAACACCCGCATCCCCAGTTCACCGGGGTAGGGTGGGCGATCCAAGCCTTCCGCCTCACGTTTCAGTACCACGCAGTTGATGATATTTGCCATTGATCAATACCTTGGGATTGGGAATGGAATGTCCCGATTATACCCTGGCCTGTCTGGTAGCGGACCGGATCAGAAGGGTTTCACACTTGCCAGCAGGATGATGCCGACCAGCATGAGAACCGGCACTTCGTTGAACCAGCGATACCAGACGTGGGAATGACGGTTTGCGTCGTTCTTGAAGTCCTTGAGGAGTTTTCCGCAGTAGATGTGATAGACCACCAGGAGCCCGATCAGCCCGAGCTTGGCGTGCAGCCAGCCCATTTTGCCGAAAGTCTCCCAGGCTCCGGCCGCCAGCATCCAGATGCCGAACACCAGAGTCAGCACGCCGCCGGGTGTCATGATGCCGAAAAACAGCTTGCGTTCCATGATTTTGAACCGTTCCTTGCTGATCCCGTCTTCCGCCATGGCGTGGTAGACGAACAGCCGGGGCAGATAAAACAAGCCGGCAAACCAGGTCACCATAAATATCAAGTGCAGGGCTTTCAGCCAAAGCATGGAAGTTCCTCAGATTGTGGTTCAACTGCCGTTGTCTGGATGCTCGCCGCGTAGTGCCGGTCAGCCGACGTTGGGCAGGAGTTGGTCGATTAGTGTTCGCAAGTCGTCGAAATCCATACGACCGATCTTGCGCAGCAACACCGAACCGTTGGGGCCAATCAAGAAATGCGTCGGCGTTACCCGCACGTTGCCAAATGCGCGCACAGCCCTGGCCTCGGTATCCGTTGCCAAGGGGTAGCGCAATTTCAGTCGGTCGCGGGTTTCCCTGACCGCCTCGGGGCTGTCGTAATCCATGGCGACAGCCAACATCTGCAAACCCTTGCCGGCGTAGTCGGCATACAGGCGGTTCATTTCCGGTATCTCGCTGAGGCAGGGGCCACAGCTGGTGGACCAGAAGGTGATCAGCGCCGGGCGATTGGCCAGTTCGGCGGTGGACAGGCTGCCGCCATCCAATAGCTGGAAACTCAGATCCGGCAGATTTTCCAGATCGACGGGTGAAAACCGAAACGTCGCCAGGGATACCATGCCAACCAGGGCGATAAGCAGGACCGCCATGGAGTTCGATAAGGGTAGCTTTTTGACCATGCCGGGATTATACCCGGTGTTTCTGCCGCGTGTTATGGACTGAAGGTTTTCTTAATCAGTGGGCAATATTCGAATATAATTGTAGTAACTATATGAAAACTAAATAAAAAGTTGACAAGCTATAGTTTCGCCTCTAATATTTCCATCACGACTGGCGGCCCCTGCAGTTTTTTGCAGGTACAGAAAAACAATACTGCCAGATTGCTTCGAGCGGCTTAGGCCGCTTTTGTTTTTTTCCGCAGTTTGTCCGTCAGCGGCGCCAATACCTCCTTTTTTACTGCCGAGCCCAGGCTCACAACCATTGTGCACAGGGTATGTCGATCGGACTCCGACACGACTGGGTTTGCGTGTCATTCGGATGGCGTGGGCACGCCTGATACGGCTCACGCCTAAAGGTATTTGCGCCAGTGCTCCGGGCGCTCATCCCGGCAGCCGTGGCGGCGTTTGGCGTAGCGGCAGACGAAGACCTGGGTGGTGGTGCTGTCCTGGCTGCATTCCAGGCCCAGGTTGGCGCGTTGGGTTTCTTCGGTGTAGTAGTGCAGGGCGCGTTTCAGCTTGACGATGAGACTGTTGTCCAGGTGGAAGCCCAGTTCCTCAAGTACGCATTCGATGACGCGCAAGGTGATCAGGCGTACATCGTATTCCACGCGCAGGCAGAGCTGGCCGGCGGCCTCGGCGCTGAAAACGCCATCGACCCCCGCAAGCAACTGTACTGCCGTCTCGTGCTGCCTGGGGTCAGGATGCAGCTGCGAGAAGCAGATGTCGCGCCGTTTGATGAGATCGTTTTCGGTCTCCGCCATAGCCTCAATCGTATCTTCATCCACGGAATAATCAAGGAAATTGTCCCTGGCGTCTGACCTCTGTTCCTGGACAGGTCCCCGAGTCCCCCGGATGGGGTGGTCCGCTTGTCACGACCGAGCGGCTACCAGGCGTTCGGGGGCGGCCAGTTGATGGTTCCGAAGTTACGGCATCGCCAGGCGCGCAGTGTGCGTACCGGACGTTTATCTCCGCCGGAAACCCTGGGTGTCAAGACTGTGCAACTTTCGAAGGCTTCCGCTGCCTGGTTGGCGAGTTCATCCCGATCGGTGACGAATATGCCGTTGTTGCCGCGCTGTGTTTCCGGCCCTGGCCACAGATCGAACTGAGAGCGGCGTTTGCGTCCCTCGGTGGTGAGGAACACGCTTGGTTTGCCCGGCCAGTAAAAGGCGAGTTCTGAGGCCAATCGGTAGCGATCGGTGAGCAGAAAGTCTGTTTCACCGGCTTCCCCGGCAAGCGCTTGAATGGGCTCGTTCCAGCCTTTCAGCTCTTTCAGCGGGTCGCGCCGCCCATCCAGGCCGAGCAAGGGGGCAAAAAAGACCAGCAGGCACAGTGCCACCGATAGGGCTACACCGCCACGGGCCCAGTTTTGCATTGTCTTGCTGGCGGAGCTGAGGTGCCCGGCGAGCAACGCGAGCAGACCCAGGTAGGCCGGCGCGGCCCAGTTGGGCTGTACCTTTCCCAGTGCCGCCTTGATGACGAAGAAGCCGAGAACTCCCAGGCAGACCCACCACACGAAAGCCTGTCCGCGTTCCCTGGGTGGCCGGTGCAGCAAGACCACGCCGATGATCGCGATGACCGGCGAAAGCAGCAGCCACTGACTGGCGATGAATTCGCCCAGATAGCGCAATCCCGGTTCGGCCTCCCCCACGTGCCCCTCGTCGTGGCGAAACATGACCCAGTCGTGTCCGGCGTTCCAAACCAGGATGGGACTTACCAGCAGGAGGGCGATCAGGGCGGCGATCCACGGGTAGGGTGTGCGCAGTTGCGTGCGGCGTGAGGGTGTGAGCAGCAGCCAAAGGAAAACCGCGAGGGGCAGCAGCGCCATGGTCGACTTGGCCAGGGCGCCGATGCCGGCGGCCGTTCCGGCTATGATCCAGCCGCCGGATTGCGCCAATACCAAGGCCCGATAAAGACCCAGCAAGGCGGTGGCCCAGGCCAGGAATAGGAATATGTCGGTAGTCATTACCTGGCCGAGCCCGAAGTACAGGGGTGTGGTGGTGGCGAGCAGCACTGCCCAGACCACCGCCTCCCGACGTTCGAACATTCGCCAGGCGAGCTGTGCCAAAACCAAGGCCAGCAAGCCCGAAGCGATCCAGGCCGGCAGGCGAACCTGCCATTCTCCATCGCCAAACAGGGCGGTGGACAGGGCGATGAGCCAAGCGAGCAGTGGCCCCTTGCTGTAGTAACTCCAATCGGGATGGCGTGACCAGGTCCAGTACTGGGCTTCGTCGAAGTGCAGTTCCAGGCCGCTGGCCAACATCAATGCTGCACGCAATGCGACCCAGGCGATGAGGAAAAGCGATCCGGCCGCCCAGGGGTGGCGCCACCACCAGGGTTCAGCGCGCGAGGTCTGGGGCATGGCTGTCGTAGCGGATCACGTAGGGACAGGTACGGCTGGTGGCGAAATAGGTGCGGGTGAGCAGTTCGGCCAGGACGCCGGTGGTGAGGAATTGCACCGCCATCAATACCAACATGATGCCGGCGAGCAATAGCGGTCGGCCGCCGATGTCTTCACCCACGAACAGTTTGAGCAGAAACAAATACCCCAGCGCCGCTCCGCCCAGGGCGCCGAAAGCAAGCCCGATGCGACCGAAGAAATGTCCTGGCTTGGTGAGAAAACGCAGAAAGAAGTACACGGCCAGCAGGTCGACGATGACGCGAAACGTACGCGAAAGGCCGTACTTGGATACACCGTGCACCCGCGGCCGATGGTTGACGACCTGTTCGCGAATGCGGTTGGGGGAGGTGTAGACGGAGATCCAGGCCGGGATGAAACGGTGCATCTCGCCGTACAGCCTCACGCCGCGGATCACCGAGCCGCGAAACACCTTGAGGCTGCAACCGTAATCGTGCAGATAGACCTTGGTGGCCTTGCCGATCAATCGGTTGGCGATGCGTGACGGTATGGTGCGCAGCCAGCGGTTGTCCTTGCGGTTTTTGCGCCAGCCGGCGAGCAGGTCCAGGTCTTCCGCCAGCAGGCGGTCGACCATGGCGGGGATGTCGGCGGGGTCGTTCTGAAGGTCGCCGTCCAGTGTAACGACAACCTCACCCTGAGCGACATCGATACCGGCCTGCATGGCCGCGGTCTGACCAAAATTGCGTTGCAGGGTCAATACCCTGACCCGGTCCGGGTGGGCATCGTGTTGTTCGGTCAGCCGTTTGGGGGTGTCATCGGCACTGCCATCGTCCACCAGAACCAATTCCCAGGAACGGCTTTGCGCGGCCATGGCGGCGAACACGTCTTGTACCAGCGGAGCGACATTGTCGGCTTCGTTGTAGAGCGGCACAACCAACGATACCTGTGGCGGTGTCGCGTCCAGGGGTAATGGCGCCTCGCTCATACGGTCTCCTTGGTGGTGTTGATGTCGTTTGGAAAAAAATAGCGGTAGCCGAAGGCGAACGCCAGACCCAGTACTGCCCCGAGATAGGCGCCCACAACCACCTGGCTGGGAAAATGCTTGCCCAGATAGATGCGGGACAGGCAGACCAGCAGCGCCACGGCCGGCATCAGTTGGCGCCAGTGTGTCCATTGTGTCGCATAGCGCAGGTAGACCGCCGTCGCCACGAACCCGAGGGCGTGGTTGGAGGGCATGCCGTTGCTATCGTCTTCGCACAGGCCCAGCCAGGTGCCGCCCAGGGCGTGCAACTGGTCTCCCCAATGAAAGCAGGGGCGGGGCTGACCGATGAGGTCCTTGAGTTGACCGCCCAGGAGATCGCCAAGGCCAACCATGAGGATAAGCGTCAGTCCGATGCGCAAACCGGCGGCGCCGTGGCGGAAATAGCCGTAAATCAGTACCGCGAGCAGTAAGGGGTAGGAGAAGCTGACACGTTCGGAGACCCAGAAAAACAGAAACTCCGGAACAGGGTGCCACAGGTCCCGATTCACCCACAGCAGCAAGGATTCATCAGGCGTCATCGCGGGCCTTGATCCAGTAGGCGATCCCCCCGCCAATGAGAGTAAGTGCGAGCAGAAACAGATGCAGATTCACGGCGGCTCCCAAGGCGGTTTCGGCCGGGATGGCGTAGGGCAACATCGCCGCGACGATGCCTGCTTCGTAGCTCCCCGCACCGGCAATCCCATGCACGGGCAAGACGCTGGTCAGCTCACCGCCGATTGCGCCGAGTATGGCCGGCAGCGGGGGTATCGCTCCCAACAGGGCCAAGAGTGCGGCGAAGGCGCCGAGCTTGGCCAGCCAGTTGGCCAGGGTCCAGGCCCAGGAACGGCGAAACAGCTGTTTATCGCCAGGCAGGCCGGCGCGTAACGGCGCGAGACGTTTGTGCCAGTGTTCCGGGAGCCGGTCGAGCCAGTGCAGCAGCGGCCTGAGCAGGTGGTAACCGTGCCAAAAAAAGCCCGCGCCGATCGCTGCTCCGGTCGCCGGTATCCATGGCGAATAATGTGCGCCCAGGGCCGAGGCGCCGATCAAGGCCAGGGCCAGCAGATCCAGAACGCGAAACCAGATCAAGGCGGTGGTCGCCCGTACCAGTGGGATATTCAGATAGGTCCGCATCATCAGCGGAAAAGACAGTTCGCCGCTGCGCATGGGCAACAGATTGTTGAGCAGATTGTGGTTGAGGGTGAGCTTCAGGCAGCGGGCGTAACGGCCGCGGGTTTCGGCCGGGAAGTAGTGGTAGATTCTCAGTGCGCGCAGGGCATAGCTGAAATAGACCATGACAACGGCAGCGGCCAGGGTGTCAAGGCCGATGCTGCGCCACGGCTCCAACAGTCGCCGCCAGCCGATGAAATGCCCGACGGCCAACAGCAGTGCGCCGAGCAAAACGACGCCGACGACAAGGCGCAGGCGGTTTCGGCGAACATCCCTTGAGGCCGCCTGTGTGTCTGATAGGTGCAAGGCTCGCGCTGGGGTTTGCTGAAGGGGTGTTACCAGGGCAGTTGCAGGTCGCCCGCTTGCGGCGCGGAGTCTGCGGGCGGGGCCAGTTTGAGGGTGGGCAGTAATTCGCCGGTGCTGCCGATCAGGCGATACACGCCGAGGCTGACGGCATAACGGCCGCTGACCCTGGCGGTGCGCGCATTGAACAACTCGTTCTCGGAATCCAGCACATCCAGCAGCGTGCGCTGGCCGATACCGAACTGCTTGCGGTAGGCGTTCAATACCCGTTCGCTGGCGTCGCGGTGGGCGGTGAGGAACTCCAGCCGCTGGCGGGCCGTTTCCAGCCCGTCCCAGGCCACGCGAACACCTTCGTTTATCTGGCGCAAGGCGCGGTCCAGGCCCTGCTGGGCGGCCGTCACCCGCTCGGCGGTTTCACGCTGGCGAGCCTGGTCGGCACCGCCACGGAAGAGGTTGTAACGCATGCGAAGGAGGGCGGTGAGGTCCCGATTGGTGCCGCTGACACCGTCCAGATTGTGATTGTTGGTGGTGCCCAGCTCCAAGTCGAAGCGCGGCAAAAAGGCAGCCCTTGAGCCGCCTCGCTGGGCCTGGGCGGCCTCCAGTTCGGCCATGGCGGCCATCAGAGTCGGGTGCCTGTCCCGTGCCCGCTGCAACGCCTCGTCGAGATTCGCGGGCAGACCTGCCTGCGGTGGGGAGGGCTCAACCAGCTCGCTGGGTGTCTCGCCTACCACGCGTTGGTAGCTGTTTCTTGCGGTGAAGAGATTGCCTTTGGCTCCCACCAGGGATGATTGTGCCAACGCCAGCCGGGCCTCCGCCTGGGTTACGTCGGCGGTATTGCCGGCCCCCCCCTTGGCGCGAGCGCGGATCTGCTCGAGTATGGTGCGATGCAGGGTGACGCTCTCCTCGGCGAGGGCGACGATCTCTTGCCGGCGAAGTACTTCCAGGTAAACCTCCACCGTGCGCAACGCAGTGGATTCGGAAGTCTCGCCGACGCGGTGGGCCGCGGAGCGTACCCGCGAGCGTTGGAACTCGACGTCACTGGATACCGCATTGCCGTCATACACCATCTGCCGGGCGGTCAGGCCCAGCTCGCGCCTTGTCATGGAAACGTCGCCTTCTCCCAGGCCGCGGGTGGTGGGGTTGTCGCTGTTCTCAAAGCCGTAGACGCCGTTGAAATCCACGCGAGGCAGGTAGCCGGCGTAGGACTGTTGCAGCTGTTGGTCGGTGGCGCGACGGTTGGCGGCCACCTGGCGAACGTCAGGACTGGTTGCCAGGGTCTGCGCGATGACGGCTTCCAGGGCCTCGGCGCGTGCCGGCTCGGGCATGGCGAAGGCAAGGATCGACAGCACTACGCCAGCGAATTCGATCACGGGTGAGCGATACATGCGGTGGGGAATCCTTGGTTGTATGCGGGAGCGCTAATTGGTTTCTGGGGATTATAGGTTAGATGCCGGCCCGTCTCATTGTCGATGCCCTGGTTTTCGCGCTGCGGCCGGTAGCGGTCCGGTTTGCGGTTATAGTAGTTGTGAGTGTGCAGGGGTTCGGCACGAAGTTGAACGTCGCACTGAACTGCCCGGGTGGTGGCAGGGCGGCGGCAGAACGCTCAAGTGACAGGTGGCTGCGGAGAATACCGATGCGGGCGAGACCGATTCTGTTGGTGGCATTGCTGGTTTGCGATCCGGTACGTGCCGACGTCGTTCTGGACGGCACCCTGGGGCCGGCTGGGGCCTTGTCCGGCCCCGATTTCAATGTTACCGCCGAACTGGGGCGTCAGGCCGGCCCCAATCTGTTCCACAGTTTTGGCCGTTTCGACGTCGGTGTCAGTGAGAGCGTCACTTTCAGCGGCCCGCAAAGTGTCGAGCGCATCATCGCCCGAATCAACAGCGGTCAGGCCAGTACCATCGATGGTTTGTTGCAGAATGACATCGCCGGCGCAGACCTGTTCCTGATCAACCCGGCGGGTCTTCGTTTCGGCCGGGAATCGCGTCTGAACCTGGACGGTTCGCTCTATGTTTCCAGCGCCGACTATCTGAGTTTTGACGATGGCGTCCGCTTTACGGCGGGTGAGGGCGCAACCTCCACCTTTAGCACGGCCGCACCCAGGGCCTTCGGTTTTCTGGGCGGTGAAGCAGGCACCGTCAATCTGTCCAGCGCGACCTTGGACAACGACGACTTTTTCGGTGTCCCCGGCTTGGCGGTGCCGTTCGGCGAGGAATTGCTGGTGGTGGGCGGCCGCATAGAGGTGGCCGCCGGACTGATCGCTCGCGATGGGCGCTTGCGCCTGATGGGAGCCGATGCCGGCACGGAAGTCCCGCTGGCAGCGGCCGAGGGTTTGAGCCGAACCCCGGCCGGCAGCATGGTGATCGATACCTCGACCTTGGATGTGGGCGGCAGCACCGGCGGCGAAATCCTGGTGTCTGCGCGGGATCTGTCCGTGAGCAATGCCCTGATCGGCAGCTTCTCGCTCGCCGACCAGGCCGGTGGTGCGGTAACGATTCGCGCCGGCCGCTTGCAGGTGGACAATTCCACCGTCGGAACCCTGGCCCTCGGCAATGCCGATGGCGGTCGCATCGACATTCGCGCCGATCAGATCAGTCTGCGCAACGGGGTTACCATCAGCGGCAACAGCGGTGTGGACAGCCGGGGTGTGGCCGGGGACGTACAGATCGTCGCTGACGAACTCTACATGGATGGGGGCTCCAGCATCGAGAGCACGGCTAGCGGCCAGGGCAGGGGGGGAGACATTACCATCGACGTCAACCGGGTGCGCCTGGGTAGCGGAGAGCCCGGCGATAGCGGCGCGGTGATCGCCGTGGCCACCCAGTCGGGTGGCGATGGCGGCAATCTGGACTTGCAGGCGGATGATGTCGATCTTTACGCCAATACCGGCATCATCGCCAGCAGCTTCGGCACCGGTCGCGGCGGTACCCTGCGTATTCAAGCCGGCAATCTGCGATTGATAGGCAATGGGGAAGAGGTCGGTCCCTTCGTCGATGCCAGCGTGTTTACCGGTGCGCAGGGCGACGGCGGTGATATACAGATCATCGCCGATAACATCGAGGTCAGCGGCGGCGGACTGATCAGTGCCGTCACCGGCGGTTCCGGTGACGCCGGAACCATGAGCATTCAGGCCGGAACCTTGCGTCTGGACAACCGCGGGCAGAATTTCCCCTCTCGGGTGACCGGCAATGTCCTGCCGGGGGCTGAGGGGCACGGCGCGAGGATCGACATCGTCGCCAACACCGTTGAGATCTTTGGCACCTCCGAGATTCAAGCCTCCACGCAGGGCGATGGCGACGGCGGTCGAATCGCTATCGATGCGACCACTCTCACCATCGAAGGCAGCACGCCTTTGGCGTTTACCGGAATCCGCTCCGAGACCACGGGGGCGGGACGGGCCGGCGACATACTGCTACAGGTGCAGAACCTGGATATCCGCAACCGCGGGCAAGTCAGTACCACCAGTTTCACTGACGCTCGCGGCGGCGATCTCACGGTGACTGCCGACAGCATCTACGCCCAGGGACCGGTCAATGAGCAATCGAGCTTCACCGGTCTGGCGGCCCAGACCAGGGGCGGCAATGGCAGCGCTGGGCAACTGCGGGTTGAGGCCGGGCGCATAGAACTGCTCAACGGCGCCGAGATCAGCGCCGCCACCTTTGCCTCTGGGCGGGGCGGCGACCTGACTGTCCTGGCCGACGAGATCTTTTTGTCTGCCAACGGCGGACCGCAACCCAGCGGCTTGCTTGCTCAGACCGAAGGCGCCAACGGACAGGCAGGCAACATCGACTTGCAGGTCGGTAGATTGGTTCTGGATCCTGGCGGACGTGTCACCGCCGCCAGCTTCGGCCCCGGCCAGGCCGGCAATCTCAGCGTCACCGCCGAGAGCATAGTGGCGGACGGACAAGGCTTGGGCATCATCACGGGTTTGGAGAGCAGTGCGGCCACCCCGGTGAGCGGTGCGGCCGGGGACCTGACAGTGCGAGCTGGTTCCATCGAACTGGCGGGCGGGGCGGTCTTCTCCACGCTCACCCTTAGCGACGCGCCGGGTGGACAGATGTCGGTGGTAGCGGATCGAATCGACTTGCGTTCCGCCGCACAGATGAATGCCACCACGCTGGGGTCCGGCCGCGGTGGCGATTTAAGCATCGTCGCCGGCAGCGTCAGTGTGCAGGGCAGTTCTGAAGACAGTGGCGTTTCGGTTATTGCCACCGCCGCGTTGGGGGCAGGCTTGGGCGGCAATATCACCATTGACGCCGACAGTCTGAGCATTGCCGGCCGTGGACCGGACAGCTTCGAGGCAGGCATATTTTCCACCGCCGGAGGGGCAGACTCACAGGGGGCGGGCAGCATCCGAATTCGCGCCGACATGATCGCGGTGTTGGGCGATTCCGCCATCAACAGTGCCACCCTCGGCCGAGGGCCGGGCGGCGACATCGACGTACAGGCCCGTGAGATCCGGCTGGCCGGTATCGACCCGGATGACTTCGGCGTCGGCATCATCGCCAATGCCCTGAGCCCGCAAAGCCTGTCGGCCGGCAACATCCGCATCGTCGCCGACCAGATCTGGATGAACAATGGAGCCGAAATCAGCACCGCTTCCGCCGGCGGGCGCGGCGGCAACATCGTCATCAACGGCGACGAACTGCTCACGCTTCGGGACAGCCGCATCCTCACCAGCGTCGTCGCCGGCGCCGAGGGCGCCGGCAACATCACCATCGCCAAACCCGTCGCCGTCACCCTGCTGGGGATCGCGCGCATTCAGGCCAACGCCTTCGAAGGTGCCGGTGGCAATCTCAGTATCAGCACCGATACCGTTCTGCAAGGCCCGCTAACCGTCATAGAAGCCAGCTCCGCTCTGGGCATCGACGGCCTGGTGGAAATCGACTCCCCCGACGTGGACGTATCCGCCTCCACCGTACTCCCCGCCAGCGATTTCCTCGATCTTTCGGACCTCATCGCCGAGAACTGCGGCGAGGCAAAGGATGTGGATCGGAGTCGGTTCATATTGGTGCCGGGGGTGGGGGGGAAACGTTAGTTGGGAGTTGGCGAGGGCTGGTCGGGGATACTGGGAATTGTCCGCGAAAGTTCGGGGCGAGATGATGTATAAAGATATGCTAATGCGTGGTGTGCGGGCGTTTGCCGTGTCTAAATGCGGAGCTTCGCAATCCGTTTAAGTTTAACGCAAGAAAGCCTGCACTCGAATGCTGAAGCCCGACTCTCCGTTTAAGAACATTCCAAGCAATACGCATCCTCGCCAAGCGTTTTTCCTGGATGGACTCCGGCACGCCTTCGAAATCGCGGCACTTGCTTTCTCTCGCCTTGCCACAGGATTGTCCACGCTCTTAGAAGCACAATCGAAATCAACATTACCGCAGAGCTTTGCGCCATATTATTTGGATGCATGGGCTTTCGTTGATTCTGTCGACCGGCTGCGAGTTCTATGGGAACTCCAGCCGGGCGCCGAAGGAATTCCTGAGCCGTTCAATTCCACTAGCCTTGACAGTGATCTCCAGGCTATTCGTAAAATTCGAAACGTATCCGATCATTTGGCACAGAAAGCGGACCAAATTGTTTCGTTGAACGCGTCTGCGTTGGGAGAACTCAGTTGGGTTACGGTGTACAGCCTTGAACCACCCATCATGAAGTCGGCATTTATCAGACCAGGCTTCTTGCCGGCATCGGTCAAGTTTCAGCTGAATATCCCAAAGGAGCAACTGGACGTATATGGGGCTGCAGCAAACATCTTGCTCAAGGCAGGCACCCATACGGCGGACCTCTCTTTTGCCTACTCGCGTTTGGTGAGGCTTGCGCATTTCGCAGAGTCAAGCCTCGCTTCCATGTTTGCCAGGAGCACCAGAGCCAAACCCCACGGAACGGACATGTTCGCAAGTTGCGACCTTGAATTCCCAGTGAGATGAACACAATAGCACGAATAAAGGGCTCATCCGGCCCGAAAGTTAGACACCGAAAATGGCAAAATCCAGCGCGCTCAGCAAATCATCGCGCATGTGAGAGAGTGAACCTATTGGCTCTTGCAGTTGTTTTTTGGGAATGGCAGAGATTTGAGGGGTAAGCAGCAAAAGGTGCTCGCCCTGAAAAGTAATCTCTGGGGTTAGCCCTTTCATGCTGGTGTCTCCAAACAGCGAGGCGTTGCCGAGCGGAATCACTATCCGTGTAGCAAGCTCTTCTAGGTATGAGCTTTGAATATCTACGAGGTATGGGAAATGTTTGCGAGTAGCCGCGCTCGCGTTTCTGAATACATCGAACTGAGCCATCAAAACTCCCGAAACTCATCGCCAAAACACCCGTTCTCATCGACGAACTCGTTATACGCTCTAATGGCCGCTTTATTCTCTTCGGCCCATTTTTCCGCCTCTGCTTGTGCCAACTGGCTTTCGAGAGCCCGCTCAAGTGTTGCTGAGAGGTTAATTTTCAGGGCACGGCTTTTCGCTAGTAAGTCGCTGTTTATGCTTAGGTTAGTTGGTTTTTTTGGGGCGTTCTCATCGTACAGGTGGTGCATATTTGCCTCCGGCGGGCGGCGAAACTTTGGTGCGCATCATAATGCGCATGATAATGCATGTAACAAGGCGGTCAAGCGTTCGTCTTTGGATCACTCGGATGCTCAGTACTCCGTCCGTGACTGCCCACGCATGGTTTCGTCATTGCTTCGCGATCACTCGCTCAATGCTGGACGCCGTCTCCCTTGGCATTAGACAATTAAGCAGACAACTTGGGGGATAATTTCAGATGGCGACCGGAAATCAGTGGAAAGAGGCAGTGGCCGCGATAAATCTCGTTGCGGATGGGAGCGAAAATAGGAAAGCCCTCTCCGGGATCTGCGAACGAATATCAAATTCGAGTTTGTCTTCAACATTGTCTGTCGATACCTCCGGCCTTCCACATCGGATCTACGTAAGAAGAAGCGATGGCTCATATCCGAGTAAGAGTATCAAGTTCGAAGCTATTTCAGGCGACCGTATTGAAATTTGTTTTTACGATAATGCTGCGCGTACCGAACGCTATTTTTTCCCTCATACACCAGCTCGCGAAGCGGTATCCCGGGGGATGAGAATACTTGCCAACCTTAACTGGGACACTGAGGCAAAGCAGTACCGAAATATTTTCGAGTGGTTTTTAGGTAACACTGTTGGCCGGACTCCCGACAATTGAGGTTTGCCCTTATATCAATGCCGTGACCGAATGAGCAAAAAGGGTCGTCACTCGAATCAACGATGAACTTTCTGTCCACTCACCCGGTTTGGGACCCCTGAGCAGTCGAACCAAAGAGCGTCTATATATGGACATCATGGCCGTCAATACGTTTGTCGATACCGCGTTTCTGATTTTTACCGGGGCTGCCCTGCTGGCTACCTTGGCTCTGTATGCACGCCAAGCCCTGCCGGTGGCCTACATCGCCCTGGGTGTATTGCTTGGGCCGTGGATGACCGGTTGGGTAAGCCATCCCCATGTCATCGACCAGTTTGCCCATGTGGGTATCATGTTCCTGCTGTTCCTTCTGGGTTTGAATCTCCACCCGCAGCGCTTGGTGGAGATGCTGCGCGAGGCGACGGTGGTGACCGTCGTCAGCGCGCTGCTTTCCGCGTTGCTCGGCGTGGCGGTGGCCTGGGTATTCGGCTATCGCCCGGCTGAAATGCTGGTGGTGGGGGCCGCGGTGATGTTTTCCTCCACCATACTGGGCCTGAAACTGATGCCCACCAGCGTGTTGCATCATCGCCATACCGGCGGGGTGATCATCAGTATCCTGCTGCTTCAGGATCTGATTGCCATCGGGGTTCTGCTCTTGCTCGAAGGCATGGGGAGTGAGGGAGTGGATCTTCGCAGGGTGGTGGAGTTGATCCTGGCCTTGCCGATTCTGGGCGGGGCCGCCTATCTGGCGCAACGCTTCGTGCTGTTACCCTTGTTTCGCCGATTCGACCAGATTCAGGAGTACATATTTCTGGTATCCATCGGGTGGTGTCTGGGGATGGCGGAATTGGCTGCTTACGGTGGTTTATCCCATGAAATCGGTAGCTTCTTCGCCGGTGTGGCGATTGCCACCAGCCCGATTTCTTTGTTCATTGCGGAAAGCCTCAAACCCTTGCGGGATTTCTTCCTCGTTATGTTCTTCGTGTCCCTGGGGGCCAGTTTCGATCTGACCGCACTGCCTCAGGTATGGCTCGCCGGTCTTTGTCTGGCGACGTTGGTGTTATTGCTCAAGCCGGTGGTTTTTTCCCTGCTGCTGCGACGGGTCGGCGAGTCCGGCGACGTCCCCAGGGAGATCGGTATACGCCTGGGGCAGGCCAGCGAGTTCTCGTTGTTGATTGCCTTTCTGGCCGTGGAGTCCGACGTCATCGGTGAGCAGGCCGGCTATCTGATACAGTTCACCACGATCATCACCTTCATCGGTTCGGCCTATTGGATCGTCCTCCGATATCCCACTCCCATCGCCGTGTCGGACAAATTGCGCAGAGATTGAGCGTGTACACACGTGGTACACCTTGACCCCCCCCTACGTCAAGATAGTTGCG